>NZ_JBSFDB010000002.1:0-527432 GCF_053593695.1 Streptomyces sp. NPDC002144 | reverse complement strand
AGCTCGTTCACACGAACCCCGCCCCGGCGCCGCACCTCGTCCAGGATCAGGGAGCGCCGCTGCTCCGCGAGGAGGTTCTGATTCCGTGACGGGCCCTTTTCCGGCGTCGTGGACCCCTTGACACCCCCTCCCGACGGCAGGCACGCTGAGTTGCGCAACCTGAATCGTGTTGCGTAGGCAGCAACTGACCGGTTTGATTTCGGAGGTGCGGCGATGGCGGGACCCCGAGTGGTGATCATCGGAGCGGGCGTCGTGGGTGCGGCCCTCGCGGACGAGATCTCCGCACGAGGCTGGACCGAAGTGACCGTGGTCGACCAGGGCCCCCTCCCGGCCACCGGAGGATCCTCGTCGCACGCTCCCGGCCTGGTCTTCCAGACGAACTCGTCGAAGACCATGACCGAGCTGGCCCGCTACACCGTCGAGAAGTTCTGCTCCCTCGACGTAGACGGCAAGCCCTGCTTCCTGCAGGTCGGCGGCCTCGAAGTGGCCACCACCCCCGAGCGCCTCACGGAACTGCACCGCCGTCATGGCTGGATCACCGCCTGGGGCGTCGAGGCCCGCCTGCTGACCCCCGACGAGTGCGTCGAGCAGCACCCCCTGGTCGACCGTGACAAGGTCCTCGGCGGCCTCCTGGTCCCCACCGACGGCCTGGCCAAGGCCGTCCTCGCGGTCGAGGCCCAGATCCGCCGGGCCACCGAGCGCGGCGTACGCTTCCTCGCCCGCCACGAGGTCCTCGACGTCCTCCAGGCCGACGGCGAGGTCACCGGCGTCCGCACCGACCACGGCGATCTCGAAGCCGACATCGTCGTGTGCTGCGCCGGCATCTGGGGCCCCAGGATCGCCCGCATGGCGGGCATGAACCTCCCGCTGACCCCGCTCGCCCACCAGCTAGCCTGGACCGGCCCCATTCCCGCCCTCGCCGGCCAGACCGAGGAGGCGGTCCGCCCGATCCTGCGCCACCAGGACGCCGACCTCTACTACCGCGACCGCTTCGACGGCATCGGCATCGGCTACTACGGCCACCGCCCCATGCCGATCTCGGCGGACGACATCCTCTCCGTGGACGCGGCCGACCAGATGCCCTCGGTGCTGAAGTTCACCGAGGAGGACTTCGCGCCCGCGTGGACCGAGACCCAGTCCCTGCTCCCCGCGACCCAGGACGCCAAGATCGAGGAGGGCATCAACGGCCTCTTCTCCTTCACCACCGACAACTTTCCGCTGCTCGGCGAGTCCCCCGACGTCAAGGGCTTCTGGGTCGCCGAGGCCGTCTGGGTCACCCACTCCGCGGGCGTCGGCCGGGCGATGGCCGAGTGGCTGGTCGACGGCCACTGCTCGTCCTTCGACCTGCACGAGTGCGACGTCAACCGCTTCGAACCGCACCAGCTGACCCCCGAGTACGTCCTGGCCCGCGACTGCCAGAACTTCGTCGAGGTCTACGACATCCTCCACCCGCTGCAGCCGAGCGGTAAGCCCCGCCCGATCCGCAAGAGCCCCTTCCACACCCGCCAGCAGGAGCACGGCGCGTTCTTCCTGGAGGCGAACGGCTGGGAGCGGCCGCAGTGGTACGAGGCCAACGCCCGCCTGGTGGAAGGCCGTTCCATCCCCACCCCCAACGACTGGGCGGCGCGGTACTGGTCGCCGATCGTCGGTGCCGAGGCCCAGGCCACCCGTGAGACGGTCGCCCTGTACGACATGACCGCCCTCAAGCGCCTGGAGGTCAGCGGCCCCGGTGCCGCCGACTTCCTGGAGCGGCTGGTCACCGGCAAGGTCGCCAAGTCGGTCGGCTCGGTGACGTACACGCTCCTCCTCGACCACGACGGCGGCATCCGCAGCGACATCACGGTGGCGAGGCTGGCCCGCGACCTGTTCCAGGTCGGCGCCAACGGCAACCTCGACCTCGACTGGTTCACCCGCCACCTGCCGGCCGACGGCACGGTCCAGGTCCGCGACATCACGCCCGGCACCTGCTGCATCGGCCTGTGGGGGCCGCTGGCCCGCAAGGTCCTGCAGCCGCTGACGGACGAGGACTTCTCCAATGACGGGCTGAAGTACTTCCGCGCCAAACGCGCCCACATCGGCTCCGTCCCGGTCACCGCCATGCGCCTGTCGTACGTCGGTGAGCTCGGCTGGGAGCTGTACACCACCGCCGACCTCGGCGAGAAGCTCTGGGACACGCTGTGGGCGGCGGCCGAACCGCTCGGCGGCGTCATCGCCGGCCGCGGCGCCTTCAACAGCCTGCGCCTGGAGAAGGGCTACCGTTCCTTCGGCACCGACATGACCTACGAGCACGACCCGTACGAGGCGGGCGTGGACTTCGCCGTCAAGCTCGACAAGCCGGACTTCATCGGCAAGGCGGCGCTGCTGCACCGCAAGGAGAACGTGGGGCGCAGGCTGACCTGCCTCACCATCGACGACCCGCGGTCGGTCGTCCTCGGCAAGGAGCCGGTGTACGACGGCGAGCGGGCCGTCGGTTACGTCACCAGCGCGGCGTACGGCTACACGATCGGCAAGGGGATCGCGTACGCCTGGCTCCCGACGGAGCTGGCCGCACCGGGGACGGTGCTGCACATCGGGTACTTCGACCAGCGCGTGGAGGCCGTGGTCGCCGAGGAGCCGTTGTTCGACCCGACGATGTCCCGTCTCCGTGGTTAGCCGTCCAGGACAAGGAGCACCACCGGTGACCGCACAACTCCTCGACGGCAGGGCGACCGCGGCCGACATCCGCCGTGAATTCGCCGAGCGGGTGGCCAAACCGACCGCCACCGGGAGCCGTCCCCCCGGCCTCGGCACCGTTCTCGTCGGTGACGCCCCGGGCAGCCATGCCTACGCCGCCGGCAAGCACCGGGACTGCGCCCGGGGCGCGACCAGCCACGATGGCGCCGCTGCCGCCCGACCGGCTGTCGCGGCCCATCCCGCGGAGCGCTGGGCGCCGATGCCCGGGGGCGTGGGCCCCATGACCGGGGCGATGTTGCTCGCCAACGTCGTCGAGGCCGCCGAGAGGAACGCGAACGCCGTATGAACGCGCTGAACACCCCCCTGGCGGAGCTGGACCCCGAGGTCCACGCGGCCCTGAGGGCCGAGCTGCACCGCCAGCAGTCCACCCTCGAGATGATCGCCTCCGAGAACTTCGCGCCCACCGCCGTGATGGAGGCCCAGGGCTCGGTCGCCACCAACAAGTACGCCGAGGGCTACCCCGGCCGCCGCTACTACGGCGGCTGCGAACACGTCGACGTCACCGAGCGGTTGGCGATCGAACGGATCAAGTCCCTGTTCGGGGCCGGGTTCGCCAACGTCCAGCCGCACTCCGGCGCCCAGGCCAACACCGCCGTGTTCTTCGCCCTGTTGCAGCCCGGCGACACCGTCCTCGGCCTCGACCTCGCGCACGGCGGCCATCTCACCCACGGCATGCGCATCAACTACAGCGGCAAGATGCTCAACGTCGTGCCCTACCACGTCTCCGAGTCCGACAACCTCATCGACCTGGGCGAGGTCGAGCGCCTCGCCAAGGAACACCGCCCCAAGATGATCATCGCGGGCTGGTCGGCCTACCCCCGGCACCTGGACTTCGCGGCCTTCCGCCGGATCGCCGACGAGGTCGGCGCCCTGCTGATGGTCGACATGGCCCACTTCGCCGGCCTGGTCGCGGCGGGCCTGCACCCGAACCCCGTACCGCACGCCCACGTCACGACGACCACCACCCACAAGACCCTCGGCGGCCCGCGCGGCGGAGTGATCCTCACCAATGACGCCGACCTCGCCAAGAAGATCAACTCGGCGGTGTTCCCCGGCATGCAGGGCGGCCCGCTGGAGCACGTCATCGCGGCGAAGGCGGTCTCCTTCAAGGTCGCCGCGTCACCGGAGTTCGCCGAGCGGCAGGCGAGGACCCTCGCCGGAGCCCGCATCCTCGCCGAGCGTCTGACCCGGCCGGACGCGACGGCCGCGGGCGTGAAGGTGCTCACCGGCGGCACCGACGTCCACCTGGTCCTCGTCGACCTCCGCGAATCCCCGCTGGACGGCCGCCAGGCGGAGGACCTGCTCCACGAGATCGGCATCACCGTCAACCGCAACGCCGTCCCCTTCGACCCGCGCCCGCCCATGGTCACCTCGGGCCTGCGCATCGGCACCCCCGCCCTCGCCACCCGGGGCTTCACCGAGGAGGACTTCGCCGAGGTGGCGGACGTCATCGCCCTCGCGCTCCAGCCGGAACCCGACGTGGCCGCCCTGCGCGCCCGCACCGAGGCGCTGGCCGCCAAGCACCCGCTCTATCCGCACCTGTCCGACAACGGAGACGCCCGATGAGCCCCCGCACCCCCGGCGCCGAGCTCCCCGAACACCCCGACTGGCTGTGGCGCACGCCCGAGCCGAAGCGTTCGTACGACGTCGTCATCGTCGGCGGCGGCGGACACGGCCTGGCCACCGCCCACTACTTGGCGAAAAACCACGGCATCACCAACGTCGCCGTGCTGGAGAAGGGCTGGCTGGCGGGCGGCAACATGGCCCGCAACACCACGATCATCCGCTCCAACTACCTGTGGGACGAGAGCGCCGGCATCTACGAGCACGCCCTCAAGCTCTGGGAGGGCCTGGCCGAGGAGCTGGACTACCCGATCCTCTTCTCCCAGCGCGGCGTGCTCAACCTGGCCCACAGCCTCCAGGACGTCCGCGACAGCGTGCGCCGCGTCGAGGCCAACCGCCTCAACGGCGTCGACGCGGAATGGCTGGACGCGGACGGCGTCAAGGACGTCTGCCCGATCGTGAACACCTCACCCGACGTCCGCTACCCGGTCCTCGGCGGCACCTACCAGCCGCGCGCCGGCATCGCCAAGCACGACCACGTGGCCTGGGGCCTGGCCCGGTCGGCGGACGCGGCCGGCGTCGACATCATCCAGAACTGCGAGGTGACGGGCCTGGACGTGGTCGGCGGCCGGGTGGTGGGCGTGCGGACCAGCCTCGGCCCGATCGCCGCGGGCAAGGTCGCGCTCTGCTCGGCGGGCCACACCTCCGTCCTCGCCGCCATGGCCGGCATCGAACTCCCGCTCCAGAGCCACCCGTTGCAGGCGCTGGTGTCGGAACTGCTGGAGCCGGTCCACCCGACCGTCGTCATGTCCAACGCGGTCCACGTGTACGTCAGCCAGGCGCACAAGGGCGAGTTGGTGATGGGCGCGGGCATCGACGCGTACAACTCCTACACGCAGCGCGGCGCGTTCCACATCATCGAGGAGCAGATGTCCGCGGCGCTGGAGCTGTTCCCGGTCTTCGCCCGCGCCCACGTCCTGCGCACCTGGGGCGGCATCGTCGACGTCAGCCCCGACGCCTCACCGATCGTCGGTCTCACCCCGGTGGACAACCTCTACCTCAACTGCGGCTGGGGCACGGGCGGTTTCAAGGCCACCCCGGGCGTCGGCTGGGTCTACGCCCACACCATCGCCCACGACACGCCCCACCCCCTCAACGCCCCCTTCTCGCTCGACCGTTTCACCACCGGCGCGCTCGTCGACGAGCACGGCGCGGCCGCGGTGGCCCACTAGGGATCCTCAAGGGAGCCGAACGACATGCTGCTCATCCCCTGCCCGTGGTGCGGACCGCGCGACGAGGCCGAGTTCCACTACGGCGGCCAGGCCCATGTGCCGTACCCGGAGAACCCGGCGTCCCTCACCGACGAGGAGTGGGCCAGGTACCTCTTCTTCCGCGCCAACCCCAAGGGCCCCTTCGCGGAGCGCTGGTCCCACGCGGCGGGCTGCCGCCGCTGGTTCAACGCGGTACGGGACACGTCGACGAACGAGATCCTGGCCGTCTACCGGGCGGGGGAGGAGCGCCCGGAGGCGGTAGGGGGACGCCCCTCCACGTCTCAGCCGCATCCAGCATCCTCAGCCCGTCCGGGGGTGCCCCCTCTGGGGGAGCTTGAGGACGAGGCTCCTTCAGGGCCGATCGGGGGTCTGGGGGCGGAGCCCCCAGCACGCAACCGCGCCCAAAAGCGAACCCTCACCTTCACCTTCGACGGCACCGAATACCAGGGCGTACAAGGCGACACCCTCGCCTCCGCCCTCCTCGCGAACGGCGTCATCCAGGCCGGCACCAGCATCAAGCTCGGCCGCCCCCGAGGCATCTTCTCCGCCGGCCCGGAAGAACCCAATGCGGTCGTCCAGATCGAGGCCCCGTTCCCCGAGCCGATGCTCCCCGCCACGACGGTCGAGCTGTACGACGGCCTGGTGGCGACCAGCCTCCCCGGCCAGGGCCGCCTCGCCACCGAACTGGACCCGGCCCGCTACGACGCCGTACACGCGCACTGCGATCTGCTGATCGTCGGCGCCGGCCCGGCCGGCCTCGCGGCAGCGGCGGCCGCCGCGGGCACCGGCGCCCGCGTCATCCTCGCCGACGACCGGCCCGAGCTCGGCGGCAGTCTCCTCGGCACCGGTGAACTCCCCGACTGGCTCGGCGAGACGGCCGCACTCCTCGACGCCGCCCCCGACGTCCGGGTCCTGCGGCGCACCACCGTCTTCGGCTACTACGACGACAACCACCTGCTCGCCGTCGAGCGCCGCACCAACCACCTCGGCGCCGACGCCCCCGAGCACGTCTCCCGCGAACGCGTCCACCGCATCCGCGCCCGCCGCGTCGTCCTGGCCACCGGCGCCCACGAGCGCTCCCTCGCGTTCGCCGACAACGACCGCCCCGGTGTGATGCTGGCCGCCTCGGCGCGTACGTACCTCAACCGCCACGGCGTTCTGCCCGGCCGGCACGCGGTCGTCCTCACCACCAACGACAGCGCGTACGCGGCGGCCCTGGACCTGCACCGGGCCGGTGTGGCCGTCACGGCGATCGTGGACACGCGCCCGGAGCCGGGGGAGTGGGCGGAGCGTGCGCGCGCGGCCGGCATCGAGGTGCTTCCCGGGCACGCGGTCACCGGCACGGAGGGTGAGGCGCGGCTGACTTCGGTGACCGTCGCCCCGTACGGAACGAGCACGGGACAGCGGGAGTTCGCCGCCGATCTGCTGCTGGTCTCCGGCGGGTGGAATCCCGTGGCGCACCTGTTCAGCCAGGCGGGCGGCAAGCTCCGCCACGACGAGGCACTCGGGACGTTCGTCCCCGACACCTGCCGTCAGGCCGTCGAGGTCGCGGGCAGCGCGAGCGGTGTCCTCGACCTGGCCGGCGTCCTCGCGCAGGGCGCCGCCGCCGGAGCCCGCGCCGTCGAGGCCGAGGGCCACACGCCCGCGACTCCGCGCCTGCCGCAGGTGCCCGCCGAGCCGCGGCCGACCCCGCCCATGCAGGTCTTCACCGTCCCCGGCCGCGAGGGCGCCCCCCGCTTCGTCGACCTCCAACGGGACGTCACCGTCGACGACTTGGCGCGGGCGACGGGGGCCGGCATGCGCTCGGTCGAGCACACCAAGCGCTACACGACGGCCGGAACCGCGAACGACCAGGGCAAGACCTCCGGGGTCCTGGCCGGCGGTGTGGTCGCCGAACTGCTCGGCGTGGACGTCTCCGCCCTCGGCACGACCACCTTCCGTCCCCCCTACACCCCCGTCTCCTTCGCCGCCCTGGCCGGCCGCGACCGGGGCGCCCTGCACGACCCGATCCGCACAACCGCCCTGCATCAGTGGCACGTTGAGCACGGCGCCCTGTTCGAGAACGTCGGCCAGTGGAAGCGGCCCTGGTACTACCCGCAGGACGGCGAGGACATGGAGTCGGCCGTGCTGCGCGAGTGCGCGGCCGCCCGGGAGGGCGTCGCCTTCATGGACGCCTCCACCCTCGGCAAGATCGACGTCCAGGGCCCGGACGCGGCCGTCTTCCTCGACCGGCTCTACACCAACATGATGAGCACCCTGAAGGTCGGCATGATCCGCTACGGCGTGATGTGCCGGCTGGACGGCATGGTGTTCGACGACGGCACCGTCATCCGCCTCGCTCCGGACCGCTTCCTGGTCACCACGACCACCGGCAACGCGGCCGCCGTACTGGACTGGATGGAGGAGTGGCTGCAGACCGAGTGGCCGGAGCTGCGCGTCCACTGCACGTCCGTCACCGAACAGTGGGCCACGGTCGCCCTGGTGGGCCCGGAGTCCCGCGCGGTGCTGGGCTCGCTCGCACCCCAACTCGCCGTCGCCAACGACGACTTCCCCTTCATGGCCTGGCGGGAGACGACCGTCGCCGGAATCGAGGCCAGGGTCTGCCGGATCAGCTTCTCCGGTGAACTCGCCTACGAGATCAACGTGTCCCCCTGGGCGGCCCTCGCCCTGTGGGAGGCGCTGTACGAGGCCGGAGCCCCCTACGGCATCACCCCGTACGGCACCGAGACCATGCACGTGCTGCGCGCCGAGAAGGGCTACCCGATCATCGGGCAGGACACCGACGGCACGGTCACCCCGCAGGACCTCGGCATGGGCTGGGCGGTGTCGAAGAAGAAGCCGGACTTCATCGGCAAGCGCTCCTTCGCGCGCGCCGACACTCTGCGCCCGGACCGCAAGCACCTGGTCGGCCTGCTCCCCGAGGACCCGGCCGCCTTCCTCCCCGAGGGCACCCACCTGGTCGCCCACAGTGTGCTGCCCGCCCCGCCCGTGCCCATGCTGGGCCACGTCACCTCCAGCTACCGCAGCGCCGCCCTGGGCCGCACCTTCGCCCTCGCCCTGATCAAGGGCGGGCGCGAACGCGTCGGCGAACGGCTCTACGCCCCCGTCGGCGACCGGCTGCTCCCGGTGACCGTCGCCGGCCCCGTCCTCTACGATCCCGAGGGAGCCCGTCGAGATGGCTGACACCGCACTCACCGCCCCGCCGCGCAGCCCCCTGTCGCACGCGGCCGGCCGGCTGGCCGCAGCGACCCGTGCCTCCGGCGGCGCGGTCCGGCTGGCCGAACTCCCCTTCCTGGCCCAGCTCGACGTCCGGCTGGACGCCAAGGGAGCAGCGGCGGACGCGGTCGGTCTCGCCCTGGGCCTCCAGCTCCCCCTGGAGCCCAACACGGTCGTACGCGCAGGGGAGTCGACCGCGCTGTGGCTGGGGCCCGACGAATGGCTGCTGGTGGGGCCGCCCGGCACCCAACGGGACCTGGCGGCCCGCGTCCGCGAGGCCGCCGGTGACGAGCCGGTGTCCGTCACCGATGTCTCCGCCCAGCGCACCACCCTCCTCGTCGCCGGCCCCCGCGCCCGCGACCTGCTGTCGCACGGCTGCTCCCTCGACCTCCACCCGCGCGCCTTCACTCCGGGCCGCTGCGCCCAGACCACGCTGGCCCGCACCCAGGTCGTCCTGATCGCCCGCGACGAACCCGGAACCGGATTCTGGGTGCTGGTCCGCTCCTCCTTCGCGGGCTATCTCACGGACTGGCTGCTGGACGCCGCGACGGAGTACGTCCACGGCCCGCACCCGGACTGAGCGGCACCCGGCCACGTCCGCCGGGATGCACTAGCGTCCTCGTCATGAGCGAGCCGCTGACGAACCCCGGCGAGGGCTTCCACCCGCACCTCGACGACGCCTCCGCGGCGGCGCCCCCGCGCACCCGTCTGCACCACGTCCGCGCCGACGCCCTCGACGCGGACACCGCGCAGAGCACCGGCATGCGCCGGTTCGCCGCCGTCAGCGGAAGGACCGTCGGCTCGGAGAAACTCTGGATGGGGCAGACCCACGTCGCCCCCGCCACCGCCTCCTCCGACCACCACCACGGGGCGTCCGAGACCGCGATCTACGTGGTCAGCGGCCACCCCGAGTTCGTCTTCCTGGACGACACCGGCGACCGCCCCGAAGAGGTACGGCTGCGCACCTCCCCGGGTGACTACGTCTTCGTACCCCCGTACGTTCCCCACCGCGAGGAGAACCCCGACCCCGCCGAGGAGGCGGTGGTGGTCATCGCCCGCAGCACCCAGGAGGCGATCGTCGTCAACCTCCCGGGGCTGTACGCGCTGCGGGACGAGCAGACCTGAGCGACGGGCCCGGCGTGCCTGGTCAGGCCGTGTGCAGGGTCAGCCCGTAGCGGTTGAGGATCTCGTTGACGGGCTGGTACCAGGTCTCGCCGCCGGAGGTGCAGTCGCCCCAGCCGCCCGAGGTGACGCCCTGCGCCTGGTCGCCGCTGATGAACGAGCCGCCGGAGTCACCGGGTTCGGCGCACACGCTCGTCTTGGTCATCTCGTGCACCGCGCCCTGGCTGTAGTTGACGGTCTCGTTCTTGGCCAGCACCGTGCCGCAGTGCCAGTGCGAGGTGGAGCCGGAACGGCAGATGGAGGCGCCGACCGGGGCCTCGGCCGAGCCGCGGACGAGCTGGTCGGAGACGGTGCCCCAGCCGAGCACCACCGGTACGGTCCACCAGCCGCTGCCGACGTTCACCCAGGCGTAGTCGTTGTCCGGGAACGAGGAGCCCTGGAAGTTGCCGACGTAGGAGCCGTCCCAGCCGTACACCGCGCCGGTGTGCTGGTCGCAGTGCCCGGCGGTGACGAAGCCGCCGTACACCGAGAAGCCGATGGAACAGCGGACGTTGCCGGTGTAGAAGGGGTCGCCGCCCACGGTGCCGGCGGCGAGGGTGCTCGGGGCGTGGGACGTCTGCCGTACCGTCACGGGGCCCGCCTTGCGCGCGCGGGCCAGGAAGGTCCGGACATCGTTGTCATCGCGGTGTGCGGAGACGACGTCCACGACGACCGAGCCGGCATTGGGGTCGACGTACCAGTTGCTGATCCCGGCGGGCGCGGACAGGGCGTCGATGCGGGCCTTCGCCGCGTCGAGCTGCCGGGCGCTGTACTTGACGAGGCGTACGTCCGCACCGGTCGCACGGACCGCGTCGGCGTTCGCGGCGCGGGTGACCGCGACGGTGAGGCGGCCACGGGCGGCGTCGAACCACGAGCCGCCGTAGGCGGAGCCGGCGGCCCGCTTCGCCTTGCGTTCCACGGCGGTTGCCGTCTTCTCCTGGGCCAGCCGCGTCTCGGCCTGGCGCTTCGTCAGGCCGAGGTCGCGCTGCATCGCGGAGAGCAGGGCGCCGGAGGCGGGTGCCTGGGTGCGGTGCGCGGGGGTGCCGGCGGCGGAGGCGGGCAGGGTGCCCGCGCCGGCCAGACCGCCGAGGAGGAGGGCCGCGGACAGGGCGGCGCGCAGGGCTGTTGTGCGTCTCAAGGGAGTGCCCCTTCGTTGTTCCAGTGATGTGGGGGTGGAACAGCAGAACGGTGAGAGCGCTCTCAATGTGTGCCCGGCCGAGCATAGCCAGGGATCATGAACAGGTCCATGCCAATCACAGATTCTCGGTGGGCGGCTCCACGGGCCGCCTCACCGGCTGCGGATCACCAGCATCACGACACCCTCGGCGCTCGTCCACGGCCCGTGCTCCATGCCCGGATGCCGGTACGCGTACATCCCCGCGGTGAAGGTCTCGCCCAGTCGTAGATCGGTGAGGGCGCCTTCGAGGATGTACACCTCCTCGAAGTAGTCGTGCCGGACCGGGCCCTGCGCGCTCGTGTCCGTACCCGGCTCGTACCGCTGGAGCACGGTGCCGTCACCGGTCCCGGGGTCCTCGGCCAGCGCCTGCTCCCAGACGCCCTCGCTCGCCCCCGGCGGTCGCCGCCAGGGTGCCACGGGCCGGTGGAACTCGGACTGCGGTCTGCTCATCGGTGCCGTCCCTCATGGTGTCGACCCAGTTCAGCCCCCGTGCCCCGCCTTGTCCGAGGCCCGCCCGTGGTGGGACGCTGGGGGTATCCGCCGAGGCTACTCGGGAGGTCGTATGGGACGTGATGTGCCCGCCCTGGTGTTCACGCGGGAGGACCGGCGTCGGTACCGGGAGAAGATGCACACCTGTCTCGACGTACTGGCGCAGATGCTGCGCGAGTCCGGCTTCGAGAGCGAGCGGCCCCAGGTGGGGCTGGAGATCGAGCTCAACCTGGTGGACTCGCACGGGCTGCCCGCGATGCGCAACACCGAGGTGCTGCAGGCGATCGCCGATCCCGCCTGGTCGAGCGAGCTGGGCCGCTTCAACCTGGAGATCAACATCCCGCCCCGGCAGCTGACGACCGGCGGCCCCGGCGCCTGGGAGCAGGCGATCCGCGACGCGCTCAACCACGCCGAGGAACGCGCCGCGGCCGTCGGCGCGCATCTGATCATGATCGGCATCCTGCCGACGCTGGGCGAAACGGACGTCGGCGAGGCCGCCCTGTCCGGCGATCCCCGTTACCGGCTGCTCAACGAGCAGATCTTCGCGGCCCGCGGCGAGGACCTGCGGATCAACGTGGACGGGGTGGAGCGGCTGGCGATGTACGCCGACGCCATCACCCCCGAGGCCGCCTGCACCAGCACCCAGTTCCATCTCCAGGTCGACCCGAAGGAGTTCGCGGACTACTGGAACGCGGCCCAGGCCGTCGCCGGCGTGCAGACCGCCCTGGCCGCCAACTCGCCCTTCCTCTTCGGCAGGGAGCTGTGGCGCGAGACCCGCATCCCGCTGTTCGAACAGGCCACGGACACCCGCCCCGAGGAGATCAAGGCGCAGGGCGTACGGCCCCGGGTGTGGTTCGGCGAGCGCTGGATCACCAGCGTCTTCGACCTCTTCGAGGAGAACGTGCGCTACTACCCGGCCCTTCTGCCGATCTGCGACGAGGAGGACCCGCAGCGCACGTTCGACGCCGGCGGTGTTCCGCAACTGGGCGAACTGACCCTGCACAACGGCACGATCTACCGCTGGAACCGCCCCGTGTACGCCGTCACCGACAGCGGCCCGCACTTGCGCATCGAGAACCGTGTGCTGCCCGCGGGCCCCACCGTGGCGGACATCATCGCCAACGGCGCCTTTTACTACGGCCTCACCCGCGCCCTCGTCGACGACGACCGGCCGGTGTGGACGCGGATGTCCTTCGCGGTCGCCGAGGAGAACCTGCACACCGCGGCCCGCGACGGCATCGACGCCCGCCTCTACTGGCCCGGCGTGGGTGAAGTCCCGGTCACCGAGCTGGTGTTGCGGCGCCTGCTGCCGCTGGCCCACCGGGGGCTTGAGCTGGCCGGCATGGACGCGGACTGGCGCGAGCCCCTGCTCGGCGTCATCGAGCAGCGCTGCGTCACCGGTCGCAACGGCGCCCTGTGGCAGGCGGAGATGGTCCACCACCTGGAGAAGAACAGAGGCTTCGACCGGCGTGAGGCACTGCGCCGGATGACCACGACGTACAAGGACTACATGCACCTCAACGCACCGGCGCACACCTGGCCGGTGGAGTGACGAGCCGTCACGCCGGGGGAGTGACGAGCTGTCAGCTTCCCTCCAGTACGGCCCGGATGACATGACGCGCGTTGCCCGCCATCGCGGGGTTCGTCTCGCGGTAGTACGGCAGGGCGATGACCGCCTGTGACAGCGTTCGTGCGCGCCCGCGCCGCCAGGTGGCCGCGTCCACGCCGAGTGCCTCGCGGAAGACCTCCCGGGCGCCGGCGGGCAGCAGATTCCACGCCGGGAACAGGTCGCAGGCCGGATCCCCCATGCCCATGCAGCCGAAATCGATCACAGCGGTCAGCCGGCCGGCGTCCACCAGGAGATTGCCCGGCATCAGATCCGCGTGCAGCCACACCGGCGGCCCGTCCCAGCCCGGGACGCGCAGCGCGTCCTCCCACACGGCGAGGACGGCGTCGCAGTCGACGCCCTCCTCCGGAGTCCCGCGAAGTCGCTCGACCGCCGCCCGCGTCTCCGCGTCCAGTTCGGCGAGCGGCCCACCGCGATGGGCCCGCGGCGCCCCCGGCAACGTGACGCCGCGCATCGCCTTCACGAACGCGGCCAGGTCCCGGGCCAGCGCCACGGGCTCCGCCAACACCCCCGCCTCCGGGCTCCGTCCCGGCAGCCAGCGGTACACCGACCACGGCCACGGATACCCGTGACCCGGCTCCCCGGCCCCGAGCACCTCCGGTACGGCCGTGGGCAGCGAGGAAGCGAGCCGCGGCAGCCACTGCTGCTCCAGCGCGACGTCCTTGGCGCCGCCTTCCACCAGCGGAAGCCGTACGACCATGTCCTCTCCGAGCCGGAACACGGCGTTCACCGTCCCGCCGGAGACGAACCGCTCGATCGGCAGCTCCGCCCACCGCGGGAACCGGTCGGTGATCAGCCGCCGTACGAGCTCGTGGTCGACGGGGTGCAGGCCGGGACGCGTCTGTCCTGTGGTCATGGACGGTCATCCGACCGTGGGACCTCCAGCGGGGTCAACCGCGTTTCCCCGGTGGCGCTCCGGGACCGACCCGGGCGTCCTGCCGCGATCACCGCCGTGCCAGGATGCCGGGACACCGTCTGTTCCCCGGAGGCTGTCGTACGTGAGCAAGACCGAGCTGGTCACCGCGCCGGACCCCCTGCTGCTGGCCGACGGCAGGCTCGCCGTCGAGGCGTGGTCGCTGGACCCGGCGCTCAGGCATCTGAACCACGGTTCGTTCGGGGCGGTTCCCCTGGTGGCCCAGCGGCGGCAGGAGGCGCTGCGCGCGGAGATGGAGCGCTCGCCGGTGGTGTGGTTCCCCGCGCTGCCCCAGCGCCTCGCCGCCACCCGGGCCGACCTCGCCGCATTCCTGCGGGTCGACGCCGCCGATCTCGCCCTGGTGCCCAACGCCAGCGCCGGCGCCAGCGTGGTGTACGCCGCGCTCGACCGGCGGGGCGGCGGGGAGATCGTCGTCACCGACCACGGCTACGGGGCCGTCACCATGGGTGCCGAGCGGCTGGCGCGCCGGTGGGGCGGACGGGTGCGGACCGCGCGGGTGCCGCTCGACGCGGACGAGGACCAGGCGTACGAGGCCGTCGTCGCCGAGCTCGGGGAGGCCACGGAGCTGGTGGTCGTCGACCAGATCACCTCGGCGACCGCTCGCCGGCTGCCCGTCGAGCGGATCGGCGCCGAGGCGCGGCGCCGGGGCGTGGCGATGCTGGTCGACGGCGCGCACGCGCCGGGGCTGCTCGCCGCGCCGCTCGCGGACGCCCCCTACGACTTCTGGACCGGCAACCTGCACAAATGGGGTTGCGCCCCGCGCGGTACCGCGGCCCTGGTCGCCCGCGGGCCCCTGCGCGAGCGGCTGCACCCGCTCATCGACTCCTGGGGCGCCCCGGATCCGTACCCCGACCGCTTCGACCAGCAGGGCACGCTCGACGCCACCTCCTACCTCGCCGCGCCGACCGCCCTCGCCTTCGTCGAACGCAGCTGGGGCTGGCCGGCCGCCCGCCGCTACATGGACGACCTCGCCGACTACGGCGCCCAGCTGATCGGCGCCGCGGTCACCCGCCTCACCGGCGAGGACAGTCGCGTCGACGTCGGCATGCCCGTCCCCGGCATGCGCCTCGTACGGCTCCCGGACGGCCTCGGCACCACCCGGGTCGAGGCCGATGCGCTGCGCGACCGGGTCGCCCGCGAACTCGACGTGGAGGCCGCCTTCACCAGCTTCGACGGCATCGGGTATCTGCGCCTGTCCGCCCATGTCTACAACACCGCCGACGACTACGAGCACTTCGCCGAGGAGTGCGTTCCGGTGCTGGGCGACTGGGCCGCTACTGGCCGGCGTGCGGCACCCGGACGACCGCGACCCCTCCGTCCAGGTCCACCGTCGTCCGGTTCGGCGGCGCCCCGTCCTCCTCGTCGTCCCGCATGACCAGGGACGACTGACGCTCCTTCAGCTCGTTCTGCTTGCCGGGCGAGAAGCTCGCGTGGAGCTGCTCGAAACCGGTCGCCGAGATCTGGCCCTGCCGGACGCTGTTGCGCCAGGGCAACAGACCTGCCCGCCCGGCCCGCAGAAGCAGCTGATCCACGAAGGCCACGGCGGTCAGCAGGATGACCAGCCCGGGCAAGGTCATGAAGACGGCGAATCCCATGGCCCGAGGATCCACGCCGCGCAGGCGATGCCGCAAGCCCTTCCCGAGCCCTGCAACCGACCGGTTGCCCGCCGCCCCGTGAAGCCCCAGTTCACACGGGGTTTCCCGGTCACCCCGCGGACGGGCAACAGGAAACCCGTCGATCCCGGCAGCCTCCCGGGACAGGCTGATCCCGTCAGTTCGAAGCACGGCCTGCGACGACGCAGGAGACCCGCTAGGGGGAAACATGCGCAAGATGATGAGCGCCGCCGCCGCGTTCGCGACCGCGGCCACGGCAGTGGTGGCGATGAGCGGCGCCGCCCAGGCCGCGCCCGCCGACGACTCGTGGGACGGGTGCCCGTACGGCGCGGTCTGCATCTACGGCCAGGGAGTGGTACCGGCCGACAACCCGCACCCGACCGATGTGTACTACAGCTACGGCGCCCACAACCTGAGCAACCAGTTGGGCAAGCACTGGGTCCTCAACAACCAGTACGGCGGCGCGTCCATGAGCCTGTGCAAGGCCTACAACGGCACGGACTGCGGCACGCCGATCGCCGAGGGATACGGCGTCAACGCCGACCTGACACCCATCAACTCCATCACCCTCAACCGCCCGTAACGCGCCTTCCGCCACGGGGGAGCGACCGCCGGGACCGGCCCCACACCGGTCCCGGCGGTCCCGTTCTCGCCACTCCGGGTGAAAGGCTTGGCTCCCTGTCCGACCCCCGCAGTAACCTGGGCATCCGCCGTCTCACGATCCGGGCAGGCCAGTGCCAGGGGGGACGCCTTGGGGGAGCAGGAACGCGTACACGCGGGCGTCGACCGGACCGACCAGCCGGAAAGCCCCGCACAGGCCACACCGTCCTTTCCGGCGCAGCTGAGACGGCTGCGCCGGGAGCGCGGGATGTCGCTGGCCGACCTCGCACGCCGGACGCACTACAGCAAGGGCTATCTCAGCAAGATCGAGACCGGCGTCAAGCGGGCGACCGTCGATGTCGCCCGTCAGTGTGACCACATCCTGGGCGCCGGGGGCGAGTTGCTCCGGCTGGTGCGGGACACCGCCCCGGCCGAGCGCGGCGCAGGGCCGGGCGCCGACACCGGTGAGCCCGCCTGTCCCTACCGCGGCCTGGCGGCGTTCACCCCGCAGGAAGCGGCCTGGTTCTTCGGCCGGGAGCGGGCGACGGCCGCCCTGGTCGAGCGGGTCTTCCAACGTGTCGGCGCCGGGCCGCTGTTGCTGGTCGCCCCGTCCGGCGCCGGCAAGTCCTCCCTGCTGAACGCCGGTCTCGTCCCGGCACTGCGGCGCCCCGGCGGCTTCCCCATGCCCGGCGCCGACCGCTGGCCCGTGGTCGCCCTCACGCCCACCGCCCATCCGCTCGACGAACTCCTCGAACGAACCGCGAAGGTCCTCGGCAGCGATCTCGCCCTCACCGCGGCCGAGTTGGCCGAGCGCCCCGAAACCCTGCTGGACGTCGTCCGCGCCCGCTCGGAGGGCGCCCCGCCGGGCCCGGACGGCCGCCGCCCGCCACCGGTGCGGCCGGTGCTGCTGGTCGACCAGTTCGAGGAGTTGTTCACCCTCTGCTCCGACGACGACGAGAGACGGACGTTCGTACGGGTCCTGCACGCGCTGTCCACCGGCCCGGACCCGGCGGTCGTCGTGCTCGGCGTCCGCGCCGACTTCTCCGGACGCTGCCTCGAACTGCCCGGACTCGCGCCCCTGTTCAGCGACGGACTGTTCGTGCTTCCCCCGATGTCCGTCGCGGAACTGCGGGAGTCCATCACCCGGCCCGCCGAACTCGCCGGCGTCACCCTGGAACCCGGCCTGGTCCCCCTCCTGCTGCGCGACGCGGGCCTGCGCGACGAACCGGCCGGCGCGAGCCGTACCACCGCCTCCGACGACACCCCGTCCGGCGCGCTGCCCCTCATCTCGCACGCCCTCCTCGCCACCTGGCAGCAGCGCGAGGGCACCACCCTCACCGTGGCCGGCTACGAGCGCACCGGCGGCATCCAGGGCGCCATCGCCCGCACCGCCGAGACGGTGTTCGCCCAGCTGTACCCGGCCGAGCAGAAGTCCGTCCGGCGCGTCCTGTCCCGTCTCGTCCACGTGTCCGACGACGGGACCGTCGCGACTCGGCGCCGCACCGGCCGCGCCGCCCTCATGGAACAACTCGGCGACGCGGACGCCGCCTCCACCGCCCTCGACGCGTTCGTCCGGGCCCGGTTGGTCACCGTGGACCGGGACACCGTCGAGATCACCCACGAGGCCCTGCTGCACGCCTGGCCCCGGCTGCGCGACTGGATCCACGCCGACCGGGCCGGGCTCCTCATCCACCAGCAACTCGCCCACGCCGCCGCGGAATGGGAGCGTGAGAAGCGCGATCCGTCCGCCCTCTACCGCGGCACCCGCCTCGACACCGTCCGCTCCTGGGCCGACGAACTCGACGGCCGCAGCCGTCTCGGCCCGAGCGAAGAGGCCTTCGTGCTGGCCAGCCAGGCGGAGGAGGACGCCCGCCACGTCCTGGCGAGGCGTCAGACGCGGTTGCGGCAGGCCCTGTTCGTCGTTCTCGCCGTCCTGCTCGGCCTCGCCGTGACCGCCGGCGGCCTCGCCTACCAGCAGCGCTCGGCCGCGCTCGCCCAGGAGCGCGTCGCCCGTTCCCAGGCCCTCGCCGTGCAGTCCACCTCCCTGGCCGGCGGCCAGCCCGAGGCCTCCATGCTGCTCGCCGAGGAGGCCTACCGCGCCGACCCCACGCCCGAGGCGCGCGGGGCCCTGCTGAGCACGCAGGCGCAGGCGTTCTCCGCCCGTCTCGTCGGCCACCACGGGCCCGTCAACGCGGTCGCCTTCGCCCCCGACGGCCGGCTGCTGGCGACGGCGGGCGCGTACGGCACCGTCCAACTGCGCCGGGCCGGCGACCACCGGACCACCGCCACCTTCGCCGTTCCCGGGCGGGTGCGTTCCGTCGCCTTCAGCCCGGACGGGCGCACGCTCGCCGCGACCTCCACGGACGGCCCGGTGCGGATCTGGGGAATCGCCGACCACCGGCTGCGGACCCTGCTGCCCGCGGCCACCCGGGGGGCCCACGCGCTCGCCTTCGACCCCCGCGGCCGTACCCTCGCCGTCGCCGCCGACGACGGAACGGTCCAGCTGTGGAACACGGGCGGCGGACACCCCACAGAGGTGCGGCTCGTCGGGCACACCGGCCGCGTCAACACGCTCGCCTACGCCCCGGACGGACGGACTCTGGCCTCGGGCGGCTCCGACCGGACCGTACGGCTGTGGGACACCGACCGGGCCCGCCCACTGGCCGTGCTCAGGGGGCACACCGACGAAGTGCTCGGGGTGGCGTTCGCCCCGGACGGGCGCAGCGTGGCCTCCGGTGGCGTCGACCGGACCGTACGGCTGTGGGACGTGACCGCACACCGGGCCACGGCGACGCTCACCGGACACAGCGACGACGTCAACGCGGTCGCCTACACCCCGGACGGCACCACGGTCGTCAGCGCCGGCGGCTTCGGCACGACCCGTCTGTGGGACGTGCGCAGCGGCCGTCCTGCGGCGATCCTCGCGGGCCACACCGACTACGTGATGTCCGTCGCCGTGAACGCGACCGGCACGACGCTGGCCACCGGAGGGTTCGACCAGTCCGTGGTGCTGTGGGACCTGCGCGGCCCGGTGCTGACGGCGCGTCCGTTCACCGAGGTCTCGCAGGCCGCGTACAGCCCGGACGGGAAACTCCTCGCCACCGCCGACGCGGACCACACCCTTCGCCTGTGGGACGTGGCACGGCACCGGATCGTGACGACGTTCACGGGTCACCGCGAGAGCGTGTTCTCGGTGGCGTTCGCGCCGGACGGCCGCACCCTCGCGTCGGCGGGCTCGGACGGCACGGTCCGGCTGTGGGACATCCCCTCGCACCGCGCGCTCGCGACCCTCGTCGGCCACTCCGGCGATGTGTTCTCGGTGGCCTTCGCACCGGACGGCCGCACCCTCGCCTCCGCGGGCGCCGACCGCACGGTCCGCCTGTGGGACGTCGCGACCCACCGTCAACTCGCCGTCCTGACCGGTCACACGGACTTCGCCAACGATGTCACGTTCAGTCCGGACGGCCATACCCTGGCCAGCGCGAGCGACGATCTGACGGTCCGGCTGTGGGACACGGCCACCGGCCGGCCGCTCGCCACCCTGACCGGCCACACCGGCGCCGTACGGGGCGTCGCCTTCTCACCTGACGGCTCGACCCTCGCGAGCGGCGGCAACGACGGCACGGTCCGGCTGTGGGACGTCCGCCACCGCCGCCTGGAGGCCGCCCTGACCGGCCACACCGGATCGGTGCGCGGCATCGCCTTCTCACCGGACGGCCGACTCCTCGCGAGCAGCGGCAGCGACCGTACGGTACGGCTCTGGGACGTGCGGGGACGGCGGCCCTGGGCCACGCTCACCGGGCACACGAACGCGGTGTGGGGCGTCGCGTTCGCCCCGCACGGGCGGACCGTGGCCAGCAGCAGCAACGACGGGACCGTACGTCTGTGGGATCTCGACCTCGGCGCGCAACTCGCCCGGATCTGCCGACTGCGCAGGGCGATGGGTCCGCAGGAGCGCAAGGCGCTGATGCCGGGACTGCCCGCGTCCCCCACTCCCGCGTGCGCGCGGGCTTGAGGCGCCTGGCAGAACTCCGCTGGTGAAACGGGGTTTCCCAAGGGTTTCCCGTTGCCCTTCGCAGGGGGGTGACGCCGGGTGCTCGACCGGCCGGGGCCCGGTCGGCAGGCTGAGGCACGACCATCCGCGCATCACAGAAAACATCACAGAAAACGGGGGTCCCGGCATGCTCCGGCGGACCGGAATCATCACCACACTCATCGGGCTGATGGCCCTTCTCCTCTGGGCGCCCGCGGCCGTCGCCGCGACGCCTGCCGCCCCGGCGGCGAGCGGCTGCGGGGTCCTCGCGTCCGGCGGCTCCGCGGCCGCCGAGCGCGCGATCGCCGCCGCCTGTGCCCAGGTCGACGCGGGCACCTGGTACACCTGGGGCGGCGGCCACGGCGCCCGGCCCGGCGCCACCTACGGCCAGGTGGATCCCACCGACCCGGCCAGCCAGCACGACCCCGAGCGGCTCGGCTTCGACTGCTCGGGCCTGGTCCGGTACGCCTACGCGCAGGCCGCCGGCTCCGACATCCTGAACGGCGACGCCAGCCGGCAGTACTACACGGTCCGCGCCGCCGCCCGCTTCACCGCGGCCCAGGGCATCGCACCGCTGCTCCCCGGCGATCTGCTGGCCTACGGGACCTCGGCGGACCTCCACCACATCGCGATCTACCTCGGCGCGGGCAAGATGGTCGAGGCGAAGCAGTCCGGCACGCATCTGATGGTCAGTGACGTCCGCCTGGGCGGCGACTACTTCGGGGCCGTCCGCGTCAACACCGGGGCGGTCACCGGGCATGTCTTCGAGACCTGGGGCACGGGCGTCTGGACGAAGACGGCGCCCTCCGTCGGCGCGGACCGTGTCTACGCCTTCCCGGACTCCACCACCATCCGCGTCGAGTGCCAGAAGCACGCGGAGGTCGTCACCTCCGACGGTTACACCAACGACGCCTGGGCCTACCTGCCCGACTACAAGGCGTGGATGACGAACATCTACATCAAGGGCCCGGCCTGGCTGGACGGCGTGCCCACCTGCCCCTGAGAACTCCCGCACCGGGCTCCCTCACTCGCCGCGATCCGCCGGCGGGCGGGGGAGCCCGGCCGTGCGTGTCCCCACCGGTCGGGCGTCACCCGCCATCAGGTCAAGCGTCCCGGACCCTTGACTCGGAACGCGGCCCTCGCGATCCTCGTCGCATATCTTGTGCCGGTCATGACAAACCCAAGGGTTCGTCAACCGCGCCATTCCGCCGACCGAGGGACGTGGGCCGTGACGCCGACTCCACGCACGTACCGCCGCCGCAGGAACGTCACCCTGGTGTCGCTGCTCCTGCTGGTACTGACCATGGCGCTCGGGCCGACGCCGAGTTCGGCGGCCGGTGACGAGTGGTGGATCCCCACCGCCCGCCCGACGCCGGACTCCCGGATCGACGTCACCGGCGAGCCCTTCACGGGCACCAACTCGGCAGGTGAGGTACGGGGGTTCATCGACGCGCACGACCACCTCTTCTCCAACGAGGCCTTCGGCGGGCGGCTGATCTGCGGCAAGGTCTTCTCCGAGGCGGGCGTCGCCGACGCCCTCAAGGACTGCCCCGAGCACTACCCCGACGGCACGCTCGCGGTCTTCGACTACATCACCCACGGCGGCGACGGCCGGCACGACCCGGTCGGCTGGCCCACCTTCAAGGACTGGCCCGCCTACGACTCGATGACCCACCAGGCCAACTACTACGCCTGGGTCGAGCGGGCCTGGCGCGGCGGCCAGCGGATCCTCGTCAACGACCTCGTCACCAACGGCGTGATCTGCTCGGTGTACTTCTTCAAGGACCGCAGCTGCGACGAGATGACCTCGATCCGGCTCCAGGCGAAGCTGACCTACGAACTCCAGGCGTACATCGACAAGATGTACGGCGGCACCGGCAAGGGCTGGTTCCGGATCGTCACCGACAGCGCGCAGGCCCGGCAGGTCATCGAGCAGGGGAAGCTGGCCGTCGTCCTGGGTGTCGAGACGTCGGAACCCTTCGGCTGCAAGCAGATCCTGGACATCCCGCAGTGCAGCAGGGCCGACATCGACAAGGGCCTCGACGAGCTGTACTCGCTGGGCGTGCGCTCGATGTTCCTGTGCCACAAGTTCGACAACGCGCTGTGCGGCGTCCGCTTCGACGAGGGCGGGCTCGGAACGGCCATCAACGTCGGGCAGTTCCTGTCGACCGGCACCTTCTGGAAGACGGAGGAATGCACCGGCCCCCAGCACGACAACCCCATCAACGGCGCCTCCCCCTCGGCCGCCGAGGAGGACCTCCCGGCCGGAGTGAGCGTCCCGTCGTACAGCGGTGACGCCCAGTGCAACACCCGCGGCCTCACCGACCTCGGCGAGTACGCCGTACGCGGCATGATGAAACGCAAGATGATGCTGGAGATCGACCACATGAGCGTCAAGGCCGTCGGCCGCGCGCTCGACATCTTCGAGGCCGGCTCCTACCCCGGAGTGCTCTCCTCGCACAGCTGGATGGACCTGAACTGGACCGAACGCGTGTACAGGCTCGGGGGTTTCGCCGCCCAGTACATGCACGGATCGCAGGACTTCGTGGCGGAGGCCGCCCGCACCAAGGCGCTGCGCGACAAGTACGGGGTCGGCTACGGCTACGGCACCGACTTCAACGGCGTCGGCTCACATCCCGCCCCGCGCGGCGCCGACGCCCCGGACAAGGTGACGTACCCCTTCAGGAGCACCGACGGAGGCTCCGTCATCGACCGGCAGGTCACCGGCGAACGCACCTGGGACATCAACACCGACGGCGGCGCCCACGCCGGTCTGATCCCCGACTGGATCGAGGACATCCGCAAGGTCGGCGGTCAGGACGTCGTGAGCGACCTCTTCCGGGGCGCCGAGTCCTACCTCGACACCTGGGGCGCGACCGAGCGGCACCAGGCCTCGGCGAATCTCGCCGACGGGGCCTCCGCGACGGCCAGTTCGGCGGAGTGGAACCCCTTCACGAGCTACGCCCCGGACCGGGCCGTGGACGGCACCCGCGACACGCGCTGGGCCAGCGACTGGAGCGACGACCAGTGGCTGCGCATCGATCTGGGCTCCACCCACCGGGTGGGGCGGGTCACGCTCGACTGGGAGCGGGCCTACGGCAAGGCGTACCGCATCGACCTCTCCACCGACGGCACCGACTGGCAGACGGTGTGGTCCACTTCCTCCGGTGACGGCGGACTGGACACCGCCGTGTTCGCCGGGACACCGGCGCGCTACGTTCGCGTGCAGGGCCTCCAGCGGGGCACCGACTGGGGATACTCGCTGTACGAGGTCGGTGTTCACAGCGCCTGAGGCGGGAGTTCACGCATGGCACGGATGCCGTCGGCCGAGCGGCGCCGGCAGCTGACGGAGGCGGCGATCAGGGCGATGGCCCGCGACGGAGTCGCGAAGACGACGACCCGGTCCATCGCCGCCGAGGCCGGCGTGTCGCTGAGCGTCTTCCACTACTGCTTCGACTCCAAGCAGGCCCTGGTGGAGTCCGTCATCACCACGCTCACCGACCACTCGGTGAGCGTGGTGACGCAGGCACTGCGTCCCCGGGCCACCCTCGAGGACACCGTCCGGGCCGGCTTCCAGGCGTACTGGGACCACGTCCGCGCCCATCCCGACGAGCACATGCTCACCTACGAACTCACCCAGTACGCCCTGCGTGAGCCGGGGTTCGAGCACCTGGCCCGCCGCCAGTACGAGCTGTACGGCATCGCCTACACCGACCTGATCCAGCGCCTGAGCCAGGGCAGGGACCTCCGGCTCCGCGTCCCCGCCACCGCCCTGGCCCGCTACCTCGCCGCCATGACCGACGGCCTGACCCTCAACTACCTGGTCCTCGGAGACGAGTCGGCCTGGGCGGACATCCTCGACACGGTGATCACCCATGTCGCGGGACTGGTGCGAGCCGACTAGGGACACTCTGCGGGGCAATGTGCAGCCGTTGCCGCGTTGACGCATGCCGATATAGGCATATGATGGCCTCATGGCACGAGCGGCGACGACCTCGGACGCGTTCAACGCGATCGCCGAACCGCAGCGGCGGGAGATCCTGGTACTGCTGCGGGGCGGCGAGCGGCCCGTGACCGACCTGGCGCGGGACCTGGGGATGACCCAGCCGCAGGCGTCGAAGCACCTGCGGGTCCTCCGGGAGGTCGGGCTCGTGCGGGTCCGCGGGATGGGCAAGCAGCGGCTGTACGGGCTGGACGCCCGCGGGCTGCGGCCGGTCCACGAGTGGGTGGGCGGATTCGAGCGGTTCTGGAACGAGAGCTTCGACCGGCTGGACGAGTACGTGCAGGAGTTGAAGCAGGCAAGGCAGGAGGAACCCCACGATGACGACGACCAGTAGCGGCGGCGAGCCCGCGCCCACGACCGCGGACCGCGAAATCGTGATCTCCCGGGTGATCGACGCACCCCGGGAGCTGGTGTTCGAGGCGTTCACGCTGGTCCGGCACCTGTCGCGATGGTGGGGGCCGGAGGGCTTCACCACCACGACGCGGACCTTCGAGTTCCGCGTCGGCGGAGTCTGGGACTTCGTGATGCACGGGCCGGACGGAACCGACTACCAGGAGTGGATCACCTGGCGGGAGATCGCCGCGCCGGAGCGGATCGCGCTGCTGCACGGCGAGTCCCGCGACGATCCGAACGCCTTCGAGTCGGTCCTGACCTTCGCGCCGGCCGGCGGGCGGACCCGGATCGTGATGCGCACGGTCTTCCCCACCAGGGAACTGCGCGACGAGGCCGTGGAGAAGTACCACGCGATCGAGGGCGGCGAGCAGACGCTGGGCAACCTGGCGGCCTACGTCGCCGAACTCACCGGGAACGAGACGGCACCGAGGGGAGCGGAGGGCTGATGGCCGGGAAGGTGTTCTTCAGTGTGACGATGTCACTGGACGGCTTCGTGGCGCCCGAGGCGGTGCCCGTCCGGTACGTGTTCTCGCCCGAAGGCCAGAACGACCCGAGGACCCGGCGCTGGTTGGCGCAGTGGTCGGAGCTGCAGGCGTGGCTGTTCCCGCAGCGGTGGTTCAGGGAGAACCTCAAACTCGGCGAGGGCGGCGAGGAGGGCGTCGACAACGACATCGCCCGGGCGACGTACGAGCGCACCGGTGCGAGCGTCATGGGCAAGCGCATGTTCGACGGCGGCGAGCTGGCCTGGCCGGAGGAGGCGCCGTTCCACACTCCGGTGTTCGTCGTCACCCACACCGGGCGTGAGCCCTGGGAGCGGCCGGGCGGGACGACCTTCCACTTCGTCAACGACGGCATCGACAGCGCCCTGCTCCAGGCCCGCGAGGCCGCCGGCGACCGGGACGTGCGCATCGCGGGGGGCGCCGAGACGATCCAGCAGTACCTGAACAGCGGCCTGGTCGACGAGTTCTCGATCACGCTGGCCCCCGTCCTGTTCGGCACCGGCATCCGCCTGTTCGACCACGTGGACCCCGACCATCTGGCCCTGCGGCAGACCCGCACGGACGCCTCGTCCCGGGTGACCCACCTGACGTACACCGTCGAGAAGCGGTAGCCGGCATCCGGCAGCGCCCGCGCCGCCGGTTGACGCGTCAGGGACGAGGCTCCGTCAGCGGGCCTCCTCGCCGCCCGCCAACTGGTCCGCGAGACAGGCCAGATACAGGGCCATGGTGGTGCGGTGCTCCCGTAGCGGGCGGCCGGTGATCTGCTCGATCTTGTGCATGCGGTAGACGACCGTGTTGCGGTGGATGTGCAGGGCCGCCGAGGCCCGCACGAGGTTGAAGCCGCTCTCGCACCACGCGGTGATCGTGTCCCGCAGCGCCGGCCAGTCCGGCTGGGCGCGCAGATCGGCCGTGGTCAGATCGAGCAGACGTCCGCGCGCGGGCTGGCCGACGGCGGCCAGGAGCTGATGGACGCGCAGGTCGCTGATGGCATGGACCCGGGAGCCGTCCGCGAGCCGGGAACCCAGGCGCAGCGCGTCACAGGCGTCCTGGTAGGAGTCGTGCAGTCCGCCGACGGAGGCCGCGGGCTCGCCGATGCCGGCGCGGGCGGTCAGCCCGTCCTGGGCGGCGATCACATCGGTGACCCGGCGACAGGCGGCCAGCAGGTCGGCCGCCGGGCTCCGGTCGGTGAGCCGGTGCAACACGCCGATCCATCCGGGAGTCGTGGAGGCCACGACGTCCTGCGGGTCGGCGAAGACCTCGCGGACCGTGCGCAGCAGTTCCGAGCGGATCAGCGCCATGTCCTGGGTCGGCGTACGGTGCCGGCGGGCCGTCGTGCTGGGCACGCCCACCTCGATGGCCACCGCGACCCGTGGCAGGCGCAGGTCGAAGCCGAGTTCGGCGGCGCGGAACATCAGGAACTCGCCCTCGACGACCTGCGGGTCGTACGAGGCGATGTCGGCCAGCAGCTTCTCCGCGGCCCGCTCGGCCAGCAGCCGGGAGCGGAGCATCACCGACTCGCGCAGCAGGATCTCCGTCTGGCGCTTGACCAGCAGACCGAAGCGGCGCACCTGGCCGGGGGTCCCGGTGATGCCGACCGTGCCCACCGCCCGCCCGCCGGCGACCAGGGGCAGTGTGCAGCCGGGCCGCACCCCGCGCAGCCGCTGGGCCTCGGCGGCGCTGTGGGTGGCGGGTTCCTGGGTGCGTACGACCTCGACGGACGCCTCGTGGAAGGTGCCCACCCGGCTGGTGTCACCACTGCCGATGACCATGCCGTCCGAGTCGGTGATCAGCACGTTGAAGCCGATCACGGCGGAGGTGTCCGCGGCGATCTCCTGGGCGAGTGACGGGCTCAGCACGGTGGTCCTCCCGCCGACGGGCCGGTTCCGCTTTGGCCGCACCGTACAGGGGAGGGGGCGATTTCGGCCACAACCTCGTACGGAGTGACCGATGACGCGTGCCTGCGCGATCCCTAGCGTATGGCCCCAATCAGAACCCCGCCGAGGGCACAGCGCGGTGAACGGCGGGTCCCTTCAGCGCCCAGACGGAAGGCCCGAGCCGATGATCCGTGCGCGTTCCCGTTCCCTCATATCCGCCCTCCTGACCGTGGCGTTGCTCTCGACGGTGGCCGCGTGCGGCTCCGGCGGTGGCGACGACCCCAAGAACGTCTCGGCGAAGACCGCCGCCCTCGGCACCCTCACACCCGGGGTCATCAAGGTCGCCGTCGAGCCCTACGCCCCGTACACCACGGTCCGGGCCGGCAAGATCGTCGGCCTGGACGGTGACATCCTCACCGCCGTCGCCAAGAAGCTCGGTCTGCGGATCAAGCCGCAGGTCACCGACTTCGCCGGGATGCTGGCCGGGGTGCAGTCCCGCCGGGTGGACATCACCGTCGGCGGTGTCGCCTGGTCCGCCGAGCGGCAGAAGCAGGGCCTGTTCACCGACCCGCCCTACTACTCGCCCCCGGCGATGGCGGTGCGCGACGGCAGGACGTACAAGACGGTCGACGACCTCAAGGGCCTGAACCTGGGCACCGTCGAGGGCTACGTCTGGGTCAAGTCCATCCAGTCCGTGCCCGGCGCCAAGCTGCACGCCTACCCGGACGCCAACGGCGTCTTCGACGACCTCGGCGCCGGCCGCATCGACGTCGGCTTCCTCGACCCGCTGCTCATCATCGCGGCGCAGAAGCAGCGCCCCGACCTGAAGATCAGCACTGAGTACCTGACCCCGCCGACCGCCGCCGAGGTCAAGGCCAAGCCCGCCTACCAGTACTTCCAGCCCTACCAGACCGGCTTCTACCTCCCCAAGCAGGCGGGGAAGCTGGAGAAGGCGATCTCCGCACAGATCGACGCCATGTACACCGACGGGGAGCTGGCCGAGCTCGTGCGGAAGTACGGCGGCGACCCCGAGCAGTTCCTCAAGCCCGCCGCCGATGTCGCCACCGCACGCCGTGGCGTGGACCGGCCCGCGAACTGGACGCCGCCGTCCATCAGCAAGTGAGGGGATGACCATGTCCGGTCTCTTCCAGGTCCCCTGGTCCGACTACCGCCCCGACCTGCTCGACGCCCTCGGACGGACCGTCTCCTACACGGCGGTCAGCTTCGCCGGCGCGGTGGTGCTCGGCCTGGTGGTGGCACTGCTGCGGCTCAGCAAGCTCTGGCCCGCCCGGGCCGTCGCCGCCGTCTACACCGAGGTGTTCAAGAACGTCCCCCTCCTGGCGATCATCTTCCTGACCTACTTCGGGCTCGCCTCGGCCGGGATCCGGCTGGACGTGTTCACGGCCGGCTGTCTCAGCCTGATCGTCTTCTACGCCGCCTACCTGTCCGAGATCTTCCGGTCCGCCATCAGCGGCGTGCACGAGGGGCAGACGGAGGCCGGCGAGGCCCTGGGTCTCGGCAAGGCGGGCATCTTCGCCCACATCGTGCTGCCGCAGGCGGTACGGCAGGCGCTGCCCGGCACCAACACCATGCTGGTCGACCTGCTGAAGTCCACGTCGCTGCTCGTCACCGTCTCCGCCGCCGAGCTGATGTCGGAGGGGCGGCTGATCACCTCGGAGACCTTCCGCGCGCTGGAGGTCTACCTGGTCATCTCCGCCGTCTACTTCGCCCTGTGCTACCCGCTGTCGCAGCTCCTCCTGCTGCTGGAGCGCAAGGTCCGGGCGGGCGTCCCGCTCTCCCCGCGGCGCCGGCGCAGAGTGCGGGCCGCGCGAGCACTGCTCGCCGCCGACCTCGACCACGTCAACGACCGCGTCAGTGACCGGAAGGAGGCCGTCGTATGACCGAGCCTGTCGCCACGGCGAAGACCGTGGCCGCAGCCCCCGCCGCCGCAGTGGTCCGGATCGAGGGGCTGAGCAAGTCCTTCGACGGGCGTCTCGTCCTCGACGACGTGAGCCTGGAGGTCGACCGCGGCCGGATCGTCAGCGTCATCGGGCAGAGCGGCGGCGGCAAGACGACCCTGATGCGCTGCGTCAACCTGTTGGAACGGCCCGACCGGGGCACGGTCGAGGTGGCCGGCGAGGTGGTGCACAGCGGTGGGCGGACCGTCTGCCGGGATCTGCCCGCGCTGCGCCGTACCGTCGGCATGGTCTTCCAGAAGTTCAACCTCTTCCCGCATCTGACGGCCGTGGAGAACATCGTGCTGGCCCAGCGCAAGGCGGGCATCGCCGAGGCGGAGGCCCTGGAGCGGGCCGTCACCCTGCTGCGCCGGGTCGGTGTCGCCCACCGCGGACTCGCCCGGCCCGACCAACTCTCCGGCGGCGAACAGCAGCGCGTCGCCATCGCCCGGGCACTCGCGCTCCGGCCCGAAGTGCTGCTCTTCGACGAACCGACGTCGTCCCTGGACCCGGAGTCCACCCGCGAGGTGCTCACCGTGATGCGTGAACTGGCGGCGGACGGGATGACGATGCTGCTGGTGACGCATGAACTGCCCTTCGCCCGTGAGGTGTCCGACCATGTCGTCTTCGTCGACGGCGGCCGGATCGTGGAGGAGGGCCGGCCCCAGGACGTCCTCGACCGGCCGGCCGAGCGCCGGACCCGGGAGTTCCTCGCCGCGTACGGGTCCGCGTCATGAGTGCTCCCCTGGTGGTGGTCGGTGGCGGGGTCGTGGGGCTGTGCGCCGCGTACTACCTGGCCCGAGAGGGCATGTCGGTCGAGGTCGTCGAGCGACGCGCCATCGGTTCCGGTGCCTCGCGCGGCAACGCCGGCTGGGTCTGCCTGAGCCATTCGACGCCGGTGCCCGCTCCGGGTGTCGTGCGGTACGCCCTGCGCTCCCTGGGCCGCCCGGACTCGCCCCTGTATGTGCGGCCGCTGCCCGATCCGGCGTTCGCGCGCTGGCTGTGGCGGTTCTGGCGCAGCAGCACACCGGCCGCCTTCCGGCGCGGTTACACGGCGATCGCCGAGCTGAACCGCGACACCTTCGATCTCTTCGACGGCCTGCGCGCGGCGGGCGTCGGGACCACCCTGACCCGCCCGGGCATGGTGCACGCGTTCCTGTCACCGACCGAGGCCCGTCATCACCTCGCGCTCCAGCGGGAGATGGCCGACGGGCGCTATCCGCTGCCGGACGACGTCGTCACCGGCGAGGAGGCCCGGCTGCTCGACGAAGCGTTGTCCCCGCAGGTGCGCGCGGCCTATTTGGTGGAGGGGGAGGGCGTGGTCGACCCCGAGGCCTTCGCGCGCGGGCTCGCCGAGGCGCTCGGCGCGCTGGGGGTCAAGGTGCACGAGAACACCGGGGTCACCGGGTTCCGTACGGCGGCGGGGCGGGTCACCGCCGTGTCGACCACCACGGGCGAACTTCCCTGCTCCGGCGTCGTCATCGCGGCCGGCATGCGCTCGGCCGGTCTGCTCCGCGCCCTCGGCCGGCCCCTGCCGCTGCAGGCCGGCAAGGGCTACAGCTTCTCCGTCGACCTCGACCCGGCCCCCCGGCACACCCTCTACTTCGGCGAGCGCCGGGCCGTCGCCTCGCCCATCGGCTCGACCACGCGCATCGGAGGCACGATGGAGCTGAGCGGCAACAACAACCGGCTGGACTGGCGCCGTGTGGTCGCCGTCGCCCTCGCCAGCAGGCACTACCTGGGGAAGTGGTTCGAGGACCCCGACGACCTGGTCGGCCAGATCCGCGATCCCTGGGTCGGCGGACGGCCCTTCCTGCCCGACGGACTGCCCGTCGTCGACCGGCTGCCGGGCTACCACAACGCCTTCGCGGCCACCGGCCACGGCATGCTCGGCATCACCCTGGGCCCGGTCACCGGCCACCGGCTGACCGAGTACGTCCGCACCGGCCACCGCCCGGAGGTCCTGGCACCGTTCCGCTTCGACCGGTCGATCACCGCACAGGGGTTGTCCTGACATTCACCGCGCGCCTAGGGTCGCCCAGGACACAAGCGCTTTCTGTGCTGCTGCGGAGGCATGCACGGAGACCACCCCACTGGAGCGCGCATGGGCATCCGAGTCAGTCACGCGTACGGCGAGCATCTCGCGGTCGCGGCGGCGGGCGGCACCGAGATCCTCCGGTACGTCCACCGCCCCGACCCCGACCCCTTCGAATCCCCCAAACCGTACGCGCACCCCGTGCGCACCCTCGCCGGACGGACGGTGACCGGCTACCGGCCCAGTGACCACCGCTGGCACAAGGGCCTGCAGATGACGGCCAGTCATCTCTCGGGCCAGAACTTCTGGGGCGGCAACTCCTATGTGCACGGCCGGGGTTACCTGCCGCTGCCCGATCGCGTCGGCTCGATGCGCCACGACGGCTTCGCCGAGCTGACGGTCGACGACGACCGCCTCGCCTTCACCGAGGAACTCACCTGGGTCACGCGCGGCGGCGCGGGGTGGGCGCGCGAGCGGCGCGGGATCGCCGTCCACTCCGTCGACGAGGAGGCCGGCGCCTGGGCGCTGGACTGGTCGATCCATCTGACCAACACCCGTGACGACCCCCTCGTCTTCGGCTCCCCGACCACCGCCGGCCGGGAGGCGGCCGGATACACCGGCCTCGGCTGGCGCGGCCCTCGTGACTTCACGGGCGGCACGGTCTTCGGCCCCGACCTCGACGGCGAGAAGCTGAACGGCTCGCGGGGCGCCTGGCTCGCCTGCACCGCCGAGCACGACGAGGCCGACGCGCACTCCACCCTCGTCTTCGCGCACGCGCCCGAGAACCTGGACCAGAAGTCGGCGATCCACGAGTCGCACTGGTTCACACACATGGAGCCGTTCGCCATGATCGCCGTCTCCTGGGCGTACTTCGAGGAGTTCACCCTGCCGCCCGGCGAGTCCTTCGCCTACCGCTACCGCGTCCTGGTCGCCGACGGCGCCTGGGACCGCGACCGCGTGGGCGCACACCTGGCAAGTCTGCCCTGGTGACCGCGCCGATCACCGCCGCCCTGTGGGCCTGGATGCTGGTACCTCTCGCGTTCCTGGCACCGGGACCGCTCGCGCCGGCGCTCACCGCGGTGGACGTACGGCTCGCCGGCAGGACGGACGGGGCTACGGCAGCCCCCACGCGGCCCCCGGCTCGGTGACGGCCACCGGGGCGATGGTGAGGTCGGGGCGGGGGCCGGTGTGCAGGAGGACCTCGCGGCCCTTGGGCAGGTCCACGGAGACCGTGCCGGGTGCCACGACAGCGACCCGGGCGGCCCGCCCGTCGTCGAGCACGGCGGTCAGCCGACCGTCGCCCAGACCGTGCCGTATCACCAGGGGCTCGCCCGCCAGGCTGCGCACCCGCACGAACCGGGTGACCCCACCCTTGCGCACCGCGCTGACCAGGAACGCCCCCTGCGTGCGGAAGTCGTGCAGGGTGACGTCGGCCCAGGCGGACGGCACGGCCGGGAAGACCCGGACGACACCGCCCCAGCTCTGGCAGAGCATGTCGTGCAGGGACTGCGAGGCGGACAGCGGTGTCTCGATGACCGGACCGGCCTCCGTGTAGTGGGTGTTGGCCCGGCACGGGTAGCGCGTGGTCGGATCGAAGAACTTCTTCAGGTACGACAGCGCGGTGTCGCCGTTCTCCATCATCGCGTACATCGACGCGGCGCCGGTGTAGCTGTAACCGCGGTGGGCGCCGGTGAGGGCGTGCCAGCGCACCACGGACTTCTCGATCAGCTCCCGCTGCTCCGGCTGGTCCCAGTTGACCAGGTAGAGCGGGTAGACCATCAGCAGGTGGGAGTAGTGGCGGTGGGACTGCGCGTACGGGGTCTCCGCGCCGATCATGAAGCCGTTGTCGTCGACCGGATGGGGTGTGAGTCTGGTGAGGATCTCCTGCCAGCGCGCCCGGAGCGGGTCGTCGATGCCCAGCCGGTCGGTGATCTCCAGCAGGGCGGTGCAGCCCCAACGGATCAGGGAGAGGTCGTAGTTGGTGTCCCTGGGCGGGACCACCGGGTACTCCGGTGAGAGCGTGGAGGGCAGGTGCAGTCTGCCGTCGTCGCCGGGCTGGAGGAAGTGCCAGTAGTAGTTGACGGCTCTGCTGAGCAGGGGATGGATGGTGTCGCGCAGCAGCCCCTCGTCCATGGTGTGCCGGTAGCTCAGCCAGGCGTTGTGCAACGCCCAGGTCAGGTCGCCCACTTCGGCGCCCGTTCCCGGCTGCCCCACCGCGCGTTCGGCGAACATGTCGGAGCTGCGCCCGATCCCGGCGCTGTCGGAGCGGTACGCGGCGGGCACGTTGGCGGCCAGCTGCTCCTGGTTCTGGCGCAACGTGCTGACGAGGGAGTCGAGTTCGAGGTGGTTGGAGCCGTGGATGAGCCAGTACTCCAGCTGGACGTTGAGGTTCCACCACACGGCCGGCCAGGGCGTGGGCTCCAGCCAGGGGCCGGAGGTGGCCATCACGGGGCCGCCCGCGCGGCTGGCGGAGGCGACCTTGTAGAGCTGGATCCAGTGGAAGCTCTGCAGTCGCTGGTCGGGGAACGACACGAAGCTCTTGCGGTGGAAGGCGTGCCACCAGCCGGTGTGCCGGGACCGCAACGCCGTGTACGAGGGGGCCCGTTGGATCTTCTTCAGTGACAGCTCGCCGGCGCGGGTGTCCGAGGGGTGGCTGTGGGCGACGGTGAGCAGGAGGGTGTCGCCGGTGCGGCGGTGGGCCGTCGCGGTCTGACCGCCGCCCACGAGAGCCTGGAGGACCTGTTCGACGTCGCCGGTGGTCCGCGTGGTCCAGGGCGGGTTGGGGACGTATCCGGCCGGGGGTGCCTCCTGGATCTTCCGGGGGCTGACGGCCTCCTCGGGGTGGAAGGTCCAGCGGACCACCTCGTCGCCGGTCGCCTTGACGCGGGCGGCCAGGACGCCGTCGTGGATCAGGGCGGCGAGCGTGAGCGTGCCCTTGTCCGTGGTGACCGTGCCGGTCAGTTCGGCGTCCCACAGGCTCAGCCGCCAGTCGACGGCCGTGATCGTGCCCACCGGGTCCAGGGTCAGATGCCCCACGGGCAGCCTCGCCGTGCCCCATCCGCTGCCGAACTCCGGCCGGTGGTCCTGGACTTCACCGTGCTGCACGGTGAAGCGGACGCCGCCCGTGTCCGGGTCCCGGTACACCATGCTGCCCAGCCGGCCGTCCCCGAGAAACGGGCCCTCGTACCAGAGTGTGGGGAGCCTGTGCCACACCAGGTCCTGTCCGCGCAGGAAGCCGGCCCACGCTCCGTCCGAGTCCATCCGGTTGCGCAGTCTCCAACGGTCCGCCTTGCCGGAAGCCGCGTCCGGGGCCGCCGCCTCGGCCGCTCCGGGTAACGCGACGGCGGCCGCCGTGCCGCCCAGGACGGAGCCGAGGACGGTTCTTCTCGAGGTCATGACGGAGTGCCTCCTGGCCAGAGCATGTCCAGCAATCATCGGACCTATCGCTCGATGGAGCGTAGGCAGAGGCACAGGAGGCGTCAATGAGTTCAGCATGCTGAAGAGAGATCCGATGTAAGGTCCTGCGGACACAGCGAGGCCCTCCCGTCGGTGTCGTGCGGCCGACGGGAGGGCCTCGATGCGGCGGTGCGGTGCTACGGCTTGATGCCCACCCCGGTCCACAGGCTGACCTCGGCGTCCGTGGCCGTCGGCTCGCCGTCCGGACGCCAGCGGTGGCCCACGGTGACCCCGGGGTCGAGCAGTTCGAGCCCGTCGAAGAAACGCGTGACCTCGTCCTTCGAGCGGAACTGCACCGGCGTGCCGGCGCCGTTGTAGATGTCCGTGACCTTCTGCCAGGTCTCCGGGGCGAAGTCGGGCGTGCAGTGGCTCAGAGCCAGCGCGCTCCCCGAGGGGAGCACCGCCAGCAGACGGTTCACGATGCCGTACGGGTCCTGGGCGTCCGTCACGAAGTGCATCAGCGCGTTGAGCGACAGGGCCACCGGCTGCTGCAGGTCCAGTATCTCGGCCAGTTCCGGGGCGTCGATCAGCGAGTCCGGGTCGTTGACGTCGGCCTCGATGTACGTGGTGCGGCCCTCGGCCGTGCTGCGCATCAGTCGCTCGGCGTACTTCAGCACCAGCGGGTCGTTGTCGGCGTACACCACCCGGGCGTCGGGGACCACGGACTGGGCGACCTGGTGCAGGTTCGGCTCGGTGGGGACGCCGGTGCCGATGTCCAGCCACTGGCGGATGCCGTGCTCCCGGGCCAGCACGCGCGTGGCGCGGTGCATGAAGGCACGGTTCTCGCGGGCGCAGACGAAGATGCCGGGGTAGGCCGCCGCGACGGTCTCGGCCGCCTGCTTGTCGATGTCGAAGTGGTCCTTGCCACCCAGGTAGTAGTCGTACATGCGGGCGGAGTGGGGCCGGCTGGTGTCAATGTCCCGCGCCGCGGGCGAGTTGGTCATCCTGAACCTTTCAGAGGGGGGTGCGAGGGGGAGTCAGCCAGTGGTGAGATGGTCGGCGAGACCCCGTTTGACGCCCGCGACGAACGCGGCGATCTCCTCCGGGGTGTAGATCAGCGCGGGACCGGCCGGATCGGTCGACTGCCGTAGCGCCACGCGGCCGTCGGCGAGCTGCTTGGTCTCCACGCACTGGCCCCCGTTGGGGCCGCTCCAGGGAGACTCCCAGCCGTGCTCGCCGAGGTCGGCGGCGGGCATGCCGTTGTAGACGTCGCAGGCACGGTCGTCGATCGTGGTCATGAGTACTCCTTGCGCATGCGGTTCAGGAGTGCCCTGCTGTGCGCGTCGGACGTCAGCAGGGACATGCGGCTGTGCGCCTCGAGATGGGCGACGACGTCGGAGCGCTGGTCCAGGTACATGGCACCGGAGAGGACCTCGGTGTAGACGATGTCCGGAAGCTCGCGCTCCTCGAAACGGAAGTACGTGAAGGGAGCACACGCGCCGACATGGGCGCCCGCGGTGAACGGGACGACGTCGACACTGACGTGCTCCAGCTCCGAGACCTCCAGGAGCCGCTCGATCTGCTCCCGCATCACCTCGGGGCCGCCGACCACCCGGTGCAGCACGGCCTCCTCCATCACGACCCACAGCGTGGGCGCGTCGGGTCTCTCCAGCAGGCGCTGGCGGCGCAGCCTCAGATCCACGCGCCGGTCGAGTTCCTCGTCCCCTTCGTTGGGGAAGCCGCCGCTCAGCACCTCGCGCGCGTACCGACGGGTCTGCAGCAGGCCCGTCACATAGTGCGGCTCGTAGGTGCGCAGCGTCTTCGCGCCGGTCTCCAGGCTCACGTAGGCGCTGAACCAGGTGGGCACGACGTCGCGGTACGTGTGCCACCAGCCGGGCTCGTTGGCCCGCTCGGCGTACTCCACGAACTCGTCGATCTCCTGCCGGTCCGCCCCGTAGGTCTCCAGCAGCTTCTCGACGTAGAGCGGTTTGAGGGCGACCTCCGCCTTCTCCAGACGGCGGATGGTCAGGGACGTGACCCGCAGGGCCCGCGCCGCGTCGTCCAGCGACACCCCCGCGTCCTGGCGCCTTTCCTGCAGCCGCCGGCCCAGGATCATGCGCAGAACGGTGGGCGCACTGTTGGTGCCCGCCGCGCTCGAACGGCCTTCGCTCACGCCCTACCTCCTGAAGGACAGTCACCGGTGCGAGTCTGACAGTCACTTGTTGAAGCGACCAGTCGGATACCGGCTTGTTGAAATTATCAGGCAGCCGGTTGCACGTTGAACTTGGATGCGAGCATAGTGACTTGTGTGATTCGTTTCGACGATCACACGGAATCCCCCGTCCCCGTCGGCCTGTTGCACGTCTCGGCTCGCCCGACCGCGCCCGCCCCAGGAAGGCCACCACCGTGTCCCCCCACGCGACGTCCTCCCCCCAGCTGTTAGACGTAGCCGACCCCGAACGCGCGCACTGGATCGAGCTGCCCTCGCACCGCTCCAGCGTCCGGGTCGCCCGCCGCTCCCTGAACACCCGGATGACCGGCTGGCTGCTGCCGGGCGAGCTGTGCGCGGACGCCGTGCTGCTGGTGTCCGAACTCGTCACCAACGCCATCCGGCACACGCTCAGCGCGCGGATCCTGTGCGGCATCGGCATGGTCTCCGAGGGCTGCGTGCGCCTCGAGGTGCACGACCACGACTACTCGGGCCGCGGCCTGCCGCGACGCGAGCCGGGCCCCGACGACGAGGGCGGCCGCGGGCTGCTCCTGGTCGAGGAGCTGTCCGACACCTGGGGGGTCGACCGTTCCCGGCTCACCGGCGGCAACGCCGTGTGGGCGACCCTGAGGGTCTGAGGGCGCCCGGCACGGGGGTCCGGGCGTCCTCGGACGGGGGGTCAGGGACGTCGTCGGACCGGGGGGTCAGTCGAAGACGGGGGTCAGCTCGGCGAGCAGCAGGGTGCGGTCGTCCGCGCCCGTCGGGTCGGAGGGGGAGTGCAGGATGTGCCGGCACAGCGCGGGCAGCTCGTCCTCCGCACCGCCGCTGTCCGCCCGGGCCTCGGTGGCCGAGTCCAGCGTGCGCGCGAGGCGCACTATCTGGTGGTCGATGTCGCTGTCGCGGGACTCCACCAGTCCGTCGCTGTAGAGCACCAGCAGCGCCGGCTCCGGCACTTTGAGCACGGTCGCCTCGTAGTGCCCGGTGCCGAGCCCGAGGGGCAGGCCCGCACCGACCAGGGGGACCGGGACGGTGCGTCCGTCGGGTCCACGCAGCAGCGGGGGAGGGTGACCGGCGCCCACCAGGGTGCACAGGCCCCGGCGGGCGTCCCACTCGGCGTAGATGCAGGTCGCGAACGAGGCGCCCGGTGTCGCGCAGGCGAGCGCGTCGAGCCGTTGTACGAGCTCGTCCGCCGGCATGTCCAGCGCCGCCAACGTCCGCACCGCGGTGCGCAGTTGGAGCATCGCCACGGCCGACTCGGGGCCGTGCCCCATGGCGTCCCCGACGATCAGGCTGACCCGCCCGTCCGGCCGCTCGAGCACGTCGTACCAGTCACCGCCGATGACCGTGTCCGGACCGGCGGACAGCGAGCCGTGGGCGACCCGGCAGCCCTCGAACTCCTGCAGCGGTCCGGGCGGCAGGCTGTTGCGGATCGCCAGCGTGGTGCGCCGCTCGTGCTCGTAGCGGCGCGCGTTGTCGAGTGCGACGGACGCCCGGGCGGCCAGCGCCTCCACGGCCGTCACCTCCGCCGGCTGGAACGCCTCCCGCGCCGGACCCCGGGTGCAGACCACGAACCCCAGCGTGACGTCCCGCAGCCGCAGCGGGATCACCAGGAAGGACGCCACCGACAGCACGTCCCGGATCCGGGCCTCGCGGTCGCCGGAGGCGATCAGCCGGCTCGCGGTCTGGGCGTCGACGGCGTCGAGCAACTGCGTCTGCCCGGAGACCAGGGCGCGGGCGTGGGGCGTTCCGCGCGGGAAGACGATCACCTCGCCGACCGGCAGGACGGCCTCCCAGTCCTCGTGCGCGTCCGTTCCCACCCGCAGCGCCAGTCGGCGCGCCTCGATCCGGGGCGGGTCCGCGGTCAGGGACGCGCTCTCCCCTCGGCGCCAGCGCTCCAGCAGATACACCGAGGCCGCGTCGCAGAAGCCGGGCGTCAGCGCGTGCGTCACCTGGCTTCCGGTCAGCCGGAGATCGAGCTCCGTACCGATCACGTCTGCGGCGGGCGAGAAGACCGACCGGCGGAGCGAGGGCTGGGCGGGTATGTCATCGGTGCGGCTGCGCGGTTCGTTCCGCAGGGTCGTGCCTTTCCGGGTGGGGGGCTCCGGCCGCGCGGCAGGTCAACGGGGCGCCGTGCGTCTCGGGCAACTATATGATGGTGCGTCAAGATCCATTACGGGGAAGGATGTTGTGGTGCCCGACAGCACGGATCAAGAGCCCGGAACCGATCCCGACAAGGCCAGTGTCGCCCGGATGTACGACGCGATGCTGGGCGGCCGGCACAACTTCGCCATCGACCGCGAGGCGGTGGCCGCCTTCTCCGCCATCGACCCCCAGGTGCGCACGCTGGCCCGCGCCAACCGGGCCTTCCTCGGCCGCGCCGTGCGCTTCCTGGTCGACTCCGGGGTACGGCAGTTCATCGACCTCGGCTCCGGCATCCCCACCCAGGGCAACGTCCACGAGGTCGCCCAGGCGGCGAGCCCCGGTGCCCGCGTGGTCTACGTGGACAACGACCCCGTGGCGGTCGCCCACAGCGCCTCTCTGCTGGCCGACAACCCCGACGCGGAGATCGTCGACGCCGACATCCGCCGGCCGGCCGACGTCCTCGGCTCCCCGCAGGTGCGCAAGCTGATCGACTTCGACCAGCCCGTGGCCGTCCTCATGGTGACGATCCTCCACTTCATCACGGCCGAGGAGAACCCGGCCGGGATCACCGCCGCCTTCCGGGACGCGCTGCCCGAGGGCAGCTGGCTGGCGCTGTCCCACGCGACGAACCAGGACCGTCCGGACACGGCCGACGCGGTGGGCCGGCTGTACCGGTCCCGGGCCACCTCGCCGGTGACCGCCCGCTCCCACGACGAGATCCTCGGCCTGTTCTCCGGCTTCGACCTGGTGGAACCGGGCCTGGTCCACGTCCCTCTGTGGCGACCGGACCCCGCCGACGAGCTCCCGGACAACCCGTCGGAGTACTGGGTGTACGCGGGAGTGGGCCGCAAGCGGCCGTAGCCACGGGAGTGCGTCAGCCGGGGGGCGGTGCCGTGCTCCGTCTGACCACCAGGCTCGTGGGGACCAGGTCCGTGCCCGGCCGGGCGCCGCCCCGGGCCCGGATCTGGTCCAGCGCCCCCTGCACACAGCGCCGGCCCACCTCCGCGAAGTCCTGGTGGACGGTGGTCAGGGGCGGGACGAAGAACGCGGCGTCCGGGATGTCGTCGAAGCCCACGACGCTGATGTCCTCGGGGACTCGGACGCCGAGTTCATGGAAGGCGCGCAGCAGGCCCAGGGCCATCTGGTCGTTGGAGGCGAACACGGCCGTGCAGTCCGGTTGCCGGGCGAGCTCCTGTCCGGCGGCGTAGCCCGACTCCGACGACCAGTCCCCGTGCAGCGGCGGCGGGACGGGGCACCCCGCCTCCTCGAGTACCGCCCGCCAGGCCTGGGTTCGCCGCTGCCCGGCGAAGGACGTCTCGGGCCCGGTGACATGCCACACGGTGCGATGGCCGAGGTCCAGCAGATGCCGTACGGCCTTGCGGGCGCCGTCGGCCTGGTCGGTGTCGACCACGCTGTAGCGGTCGCCGGCGTCGGAGTCCACGACCACCACATGGACCCCGGGCGGGAGTTGGACCGTGCCGGTGTCCAGCAGATGGATCTCCATGATGACGATGACGGCGTCCACGGCCAGCTCGCCCATCCGCGTGAAGGCGCCCAGTACGTTGTCCTGGGTCGGCACGTCGATGGGGATCAGGGTGATCGCGTACCCCTCGGCCGCGGCCTGCGTGGCGATCGCCTCCACCGTACGGCTGTTGCCGGTCGAGGACAGGCTGAACAGGATCACGCCGATGGTGTTGAACCGGCCGTACCGCAGGGCGCGGGCCGCGCTGTTGGGCCGGTAACCGAGCTCCCGCATCGCGGCCAGGACCTGCTCGCGGGTCGAACTGATCACCCCGGGATGGCCGTTGGACACCCGGGAGACCGTCTGCGAGGAGACGCCCGCCAGTTTGGCGACGTCGGCCATCGAGACACGCTGTTTGCGGCGCCCGCCGGGCACGCCGGAGCCGCCCCGTTCCACCATGGTGTGCCTCCCTCGACCCGATTCCCTGACCCGATGCGTGGTGCACCGGATGTTACGCGTGGGAAACCTTGACGGCCGCTGAGGCGGATGTCACGATTCCGGCGCCGCCGAGTTTACGTAAACATCCGTCACACGAACCAGATGTTTACGTAAACATGCGGAGCGCCGAGCCACCTCTCGAAAGGGCACGTCGATGCGCAAGACCCCCACCGGAAACCGCCTCGCCTTCCGTCTGCGCGCCACCGGCGCGGCCGTCGCGATCGCCGCGGTCAGCGGCGCGATGCTGGCCGGCAGCCCCGCCTCCGCCGCGGCGCCGACCGGTACGAGCCAGTTCCGGGGCGTCAACTGGGCCGACCCCCGCGACAACTTCGCCGACGACTACCTGCAGCTCTCCGGCCTGTCGACCTCGGACAACTACGCTCAGACGTACGCCAAGTCGAGCCGGATCATCTCGGCCTTCCGCGCCAACCTCGGCGCCAACACCGTCCGCCTGCCGATCAACCCGTACACGGTCAACGGCGCCTACTGGAAGTCGTACCGCGCGGTCATCGACGCCGCCTCCGACCGCGGCTTCAAGGTGATCGTGTCCTACTGGGAGGGCACGGGCGACAAGCGGGACGGCTTCATCGACGACGAGGCCACCTTCTGGCCCATGTGGGACACCGTGGTCAAGGCGTACCAGCACGACCCGCGCGTCTACTTCGAGCCGATGAACGAGCCGCACGGCTACACCGACGCCCAATGGGCCGACATCGCCGCGAAGTGGCTGGCGACCTACCCGTCCGTGCCGCGCAACCGCGTCTTCGTCAGCGGCGCCGGCTACAACGACCACGTCACCACGGTCTGCGCCGACCCGCGGCTGAAGGGCACCTACCTCTCCCTGCACCACTACGGCTTCTGGAAGAGCTACGCCACCTACGACCAGTGGGTGGCCGACCTCAAGGAGCGCCTCGGTGACTGCGCGAGCCGCACGGTCGCGGACGAGTTCGGCGCCGAGATGACGACGGGCCTGAACTACAACGTGCCGACGCCGTCGAGCAACCCGATCAACTTCATCCAGGCCGACACCGACACCTTCCGCAAGCTCGGCATGGGTTCGGTGTACTGGCCCGGTCTGCGCACCGACGACATCTACTCGATGCAGAAGCTGACCGGCACCACCGACCGGCCCTGGCTGGAGACGACGAACCAGTCCGGCGCCGACCGGCTGGCCTGGGGCTGGGGCCGCGGCAAACCCGTCAAGTCCTGACCGACTCCTCGCCACGACAGCCACCTGCGCCGGCTGTCGTGGCGAGGTCGCTCGGGGCGGGCATGGGAGTGGGGGTGGCCTGTGCGGATGGGGGTCGCCCCGGTGCTCCGACCCGCTGTGTGAGGACCGTCGGCGTTCCTCAGGCCGCCGGCTGTACCAGCCCGGACTCGTAGGCGAAGACGACCGCCTGCACCCGGGCCCGGGCGCCGATCTTGGCGAGGATGTGGCTGACGTGCGACTTGACGGTGGTCGGCGCGATGCACAGCCGCTCGCCGATCTCGGCGTTGGACCAGCCGGAGGCCACCGCGGTGAGGATGTCGCGCTCGCGCTCGGTCAGCGCGTGCAGCTCCGTCTCCCGGGTGAGCCGGCGGACGGGCTGCTGCTGCCGGACCGTGTCGATGAGGGCCCGGGTCAGGCCGGGGGTGATGACGGCGTCGCCGGCGGCCACCACCCGTACGGCGGCGGCCAGTTCCTCGGGCGTCGCGTCCTGCAGGAGGAAGCCCCCCGCCCCGGCGCGCAGGGTGGCGTAGGAATGCGTCTCGCAGCCGGCCGGGATGAGGACCAGGACGCGCGGCCGGCGTTCGCCGGGCAGGGTCCGCCGGGTGATGCCGCGGATGGCGTCGAGACCGTCCGCGTCGTCGACCCGGCTGCCCATGACCACGACGTCCGGCTGGAGTTCGGTGCTCATACGGGCCGCGTCGAGCGGGTTCGCCGTCTCGCCGACGACGGTGAGATCGGGCTCGGCCGCGAGGAGCATCCGGAGGCCGAGGCGCTGCAGGGTCTGGTCATGGACGACGAGTACGGAGGTCATGGCGTGCTCTCCTCTGAACGAAACGGTTTCGTTCACGTGGGAGTCAGCATAGTCCCGTCCTTATCGATACGGCTACGTCTCGATTGTGGTTTGGATCACGCGGTCAGTCGGTTTCGCGCAGGGCGTTCCACGTGTCGTGGGCCACCACGCCGTCGACGGAGAGTCCCTTGTCGCTCTGGAAGCGCTCGACGGCGGCCTCGGTGTCGGCGCCGAACTCGCCGTCCACGCCGGAACTCCCGATGTCGTAACCGCGCTTGGTCAGCATGCACTGCACCTGCAGGACCTTCTTCCCGCTGTCGCCCTCACTGGTGCGGCCGTTGCCGTTGTAGTACGTGCAGTCGGAGTTCCAGGGCGCGCTCGCCGGCTCGGAGGTTCCGCTCGCGGGTTCGGAGGTGGCGCCGCCCGCCGTCGGTGCGGGGGCGGAGGCGGAGGGCGCCGAGGAGGAGCCGCCCGGATGGGCGCCGGCCGTGGTCGAGGCGCCGGACGGGGTGGGGGATTCGGCGCTCCTGTCCGCCCCGCCGTCCACGCTCTTGCCGGACGCGGCCCGCGCGTCCGCCGCTCTGGACGCCGAGGCGACGGCACCGCCGGGCAGGGTGCCGTCCAGTGTCGTACCGGCCCCGGGCGGGGCCGCGGACGCGGAATGGTTCTGGTCGCGGTCGAGGGCGAGGACGCCCGCGGCCGCCACGCACAGCACGACACCGGCGGCGACGGCCAGCAGCGGCTTGCGCACGGCCCTGGAGCGGGCCTTGCGCGGAGCGGCCGGCTTCTCCGGAGACCCGGGCCGGGGAGGGGCTGTCTGCTCCGCGATGGGACCGCGCCGGGGAGGGGCTGTCTGCTCCGCGCCGGGCAGAGGCGTGTGCGCGGGCGGGGCCGGCTGCCCCGCGACGGGCCCGGGCGTGGGAGGAGCGGGTTCGTCCGCCGGCGGGCGGTCGTCCGACGTGCGTAAACGGGACGCCCTGTCGAGGGGGAGGCGGCCCAGTACCTCGTACGCCCGCTGCCGGGCGAGCACTCTGCCGGCCAACGGCTCGGGCCAGCCGGTCACTTCCACGTGGGGCGCGGCCGCGTCGCTCAGCTCGCGTGGAGTGGGCCGCCGCTCCGGCTCCTTGGCGAGACAGGCCGACAGCAGCGCGGCCAGTTCCGGGTCCGCCGTCGCGACCTCCCCGAGCAGCTCGGCGCTCGGCTCCTCGAAGGCGACCCGGTGCATGACGTCGACGCCGGTGCCGTCACCGAACGGGGCGTGCCCGGTGGTCGCGTACACCAGCGTCCCGGCGAGGGAGAACACGTCCGAGGCGGTGTCGCAGATGCCCGTGCGCAGGTGCTCGGGCGACATGTAGGCCGGAGTGCCCACCCGGTTGCCTGTGCCGGTGAGGGCGCTGGCGTCGACGGCCTTCGACAGGCCGAAGTCGATCACCTGGGCGCCCCTGACGGACAACAGCACATTGGACGGCTTCAGGTCCCGGTGCACGATCCCGGCCGCGGAGAGGTCGGCGAGCGCGTGCCCCAGCTCCGCCGCCAGCCTCCACACCGCGCCGGGCGCCAGGGCGCCGTCCTCGCGCACCGCGTCAGCGAGGTCCAGGCCCGGCAGGTACTCGGTGGCCATCCACAGCAGTTCGTCCTCGAAACCCGTGCCGCACAGCCGCGGGGTGCGCGGGGTGCGGACGAGGTCGTGCACCGAGGCCTCGCGCTCGAAGCGGCGCCGGAAGCCCGGATCGTCCGCGTACTCCGGCCTGATCACCTTCACCGCGACGAGTTCGGGCTCGCCTTCTTCGGTGCGGGCGAGATAGACCCGCCCCATGCCGCCGCTGCCGAGCAACGCCAGCGGAACGTACGGGCCGATGCGGCGCGGGTCGCCCCGGTGCAAGGGCGCGGCGCCGGTCTGCCGCAGCACGGTCGCCTCGTCCGCTGTCGAGTCCGGTGGCACCGGCCGGTTTTCTGACACGAGTCCCCCGAAGTGATGTTCGCCGTATGCCAGTTCGGCTGTGAAGGGAAGACGAGGCTAACGCAGTGACGGCGTGAAGACCGAGTTTCGATCACTTCTGTCACACGAGTCGCTGCGCATGGTGAACAACCGCAGGTCGTGATCCGTACCCCCGGGCGGAACACCCCGGGTACGCGGATACGGAGAACCACGTGGTACGGCAGTCACCGCAACGACGCACAGGACGCATCCCGCCCACTGCCCGTCTGATGCGCGGTGCCACCCTGGCCGGCAGCCTGGCCCTGCTGCCCCTGGCCGCGGCCTGTACCGGAGAGGGGGACGACAGGGCGCAGCGAAGCAGGACCGCGGTGACGGCCGCCCCCGAGGCCGGGGTCGTGGCGCCGGCGAAGGTGGAGGTGATCGCCGGGCTGATCGGCTGCGCCAAGCCCCGGATCCGGGTCGACGCGGAGGAGCTGCGGCAGGGCGTGTGCCACACGAAGCAGGCCGACCGTGTCATCACCACGTTCCCCGAAGAGAAGTACAAGCTGGCCTGGCTGGACGCCGCCGGCGGCTACGGCGGCAAGCACCTGGTCGGGACCCGGTGGGTGGTCAGCGCCGAGCCGGAGCTGCTGGAGGGCTTCCGCAGCAGGCTCGGCGGCGAGATCCAGGAGCTCTCCGGCTTCGGCCCGCGGGCGGAACTCACCGCCGAGTGACGCCTCAGCCGGCCAGGGGGTAGTGACAGGCGACGAGGCGGCCGGAAGCGGTGCCGGTGAGCGAGGGGCGTTCCCGGGCGCAGAGATCGCGGGCGTGGGCGCAGCGCGTGCGGAACGGGCAACCGGTCGGTTTGTTCACGGGGTTGGGGACTTCGCCGCTGAGGACGACGCGTTCCCGCCGTGACGCCTCCGCCGTGCCGGTGCCGTCGTCGATGTCCGGGACCGCCGACAGCAGCGCCTCGGTGTACGGGTGGGCGGGGGCGCCGAACAGGGCCTCGGTTGCGCCGAGTTCGACGATCTCGCCGAGGTACATCACGGCGATGCGGTCGGAGACGTGCCGGACCACACCGAGGTCGTGGGCGATGAACACGTACGTCAGACCGAACCGCTCCTGGAGGTCGGCGAAGAGGTTGAGCACCTGGGCCTGGATCGACACGTCCAGAGCGGAAACGGGCTCGTCGGCCACGATCAGCTTCGGTTCGGTGGCGAGTGCCCGCGCGATACCGATGCGTTGGCGCTGGCCGCCGGAGAATTCGTGCGGATAGCGGTCCCGGTGCGCCGACGACAGTCCCACGACGTCGAAGAGCTCCGCGACCCGGCGGCGGACCGCGGCGGCGTCGCCGTACCGGTGCACGAGCAGTGGCTCCGCCACGATGTCCCCGGCGCGGCGGCGGGGGTTGAGCGAGGCCTGCGGGTCCTGGAAGACCAGCTGCATGCCGGGACGGAGCGGACGCAGCCGCCGCGAGGAGAGGCCGGTGATGTCCTTGCCGTCGAACTCCACTCGCCCGCCGGTCAGTTCGGTGAGCCGCACCAGGCAGCGGCCCAGGGTCGACTTGCCGCAGCCCGACTCGCCGACGACGCCGAGTGTTTCCCCGGTGCGGACCTCGAGGGACACGCCGTCCACGGCCCGCAGGACCCGCCGGCGCCGGGCGAGGCCGTCCGGGCGCAGGGTGTAGTGCTTGCTGACGTCCGTGGCACGCAGCAGGACCTCACCGCCCGACGAGGGGGTCTGCCCCACCGCCACCACCTCCTGTGCCGTCACGATGCCGCCTCCGTGTCCGTGTCCTTCTCCCTCGCCGTCCTCGTCGTCAGACGCAGCGCCGCGCGGCCGCCGGACGGCAGCCAGCAGGCGTCCCGGTGCGCCGCGTCGCCGTCGCCCACGGACAGCGGTGGCCGCTCCTCGCACCGCTCGTGCCGCAGCCGGCAGCGCGGCGCGAACGCGCAGCCCTCCGGCAGGCTGCCCGGCGTGACCGGCACGCCCGCGATGGTGGGCAGCCGCCGCAGCCGTGGGCCGTCGACGCGGGGCACCGAGTCCAGCAGCCCCCAGGTGTAGGGGTGCCGGGGGCCGTGGAACACCGCCCTGCGCGGGCCCTCCTCGGCGGCCCGCCCGCCGTACATCACCAGGACCCGGTCGGCGATCTGCGAAATCACCCCCATGTCGTGGGTGATCAGGACGACGGCGGATCCGCCTTCGTTCAACTGCCGCATCAGGTCGAGGATCTGGGCCTGCACCGTGACATCGAGAGCGGTCGTCGGTTCGTCGGCGATCAGCAGGGACGGGCCGCAGGACAGCGCCATCGCGATGACCGCCCGCTGGCGCATGCCGCCGGAGAACTCGTGCGGGTAGGCGTTCACGCGCGAGGCGGCGTCGGGAATGCCGACGTCGGACAGCAGCTGGACGGCCCGGGCGTGCGCCGCACGACGGGAGACCGGTTCGTGCGCCCGGATCTGCTCGGCTATCTGCCAGCCCACGGTGTACACGGGGGTCAGCGCGGTCATCGGGTCCTGGAAGACCATGGCGATCTCCCGGCCCCGTACCGCCCGCATCTCCCTGTCGGGCAGGGTCAGCAAGTCCCGTCCCCGGAAGAGCACTTCGCCCGACACGGTCACGTTCGGGTTGGTCAGCAGCCGCAGGACGGCCAGCATCGACACGCTCTTGCCGGAGCCCGACTCGCCCACCACGCCCAGGATCTCGCCGGGTGCGACCGAGAAGGACATACCGTCCACGGCCGTCACCGTGCCCTGACGGGTGCGGAAGGAGACCCGCAGGTCGCGTACGTCCAGCAGGGGTTGGTCAGGCATGGCGGGCCCTCGGGTCGAGTCGGGCGTAGAGGATGTCGACGAGCGCGTTGGCGAGGACCACGAAGAACGCCGCGTACAGGACGGTCCCCATGATCACCGGCAGGTCCAGGTTCTGCAGGGCGTCGTAGGTGAGCTTGCCGATCCCGGGCAGGCCGAAGACGACCTCGGTCAGCAGCGCGGCGCCGCCGACGAGCGCGCCGAAGTCCAGGCCGAACAGCGACACGATCGGGATCAGGGAGCAGCGCAGGGCGTGCCGCAGCAGGATGCGCCGCTCGGACAGGCCCTTGGCGCGGGCGGTGCGCACATAGTCCTCGTTCAGCGCCGTGACGACCTCGCCGCGCAGGAGACGGGCGTAGATCCCGGCGTACAGCAGCGCCAGGGTCAGCCACGGGAAGAGCATGTGCAGCGCCCACTGGCCGGGGTCGCGGCCGATGGCGACGTATCCGGGTGGCGGCACCCAGGAGAAGACCGAGGAGTGCAACTGCTTCTGGGTGACGAGGTTGACGACCTCGCCGAGCCAGTAGGCCGGCAGGGAGACGCCGACCACACCGACGAGCATGATCAGCGGGTCGGCGGCCCTTCCGCGCAGGGTGGCCGCGGCCGTGCCCATGACGACACCGGCCACCATCCAGATCAGGGCGGCGCCGACGACCAGCGACAGGGTCACCGGGGTGGCCTGCAGGATCTGCGGGATCACCCGGGAGCCGCGGTTGACGAAGGACTCCAGGTCCCGGTCGATCAGCAGGTGGCGCATCATCAGCAGATAGCGCACGGGCATCGGCCGGTCGAGGCCGAAGGAGTGCCGCACCTGGGCGAGGGTGGCGGGGTCGGCGTTGCGGCCCGCGATGCGGGCGGCCGGGTCGACCCCCGGGGTGGCGAAGAAGATCAGGAACACCAGCACACTGATGGCGAACATCACCATCAGGGCGGAGGCGAACCGTTTGAGGGCGAAGGACAGCATGGGCGTCACACCCCTCCGCGCAGTCGCGCGCCCGGGTCGAGCGCGTCGCGGACCCCGTCGCCCAGGACGTTGAGGACCGCCGTGGTCAGGGCGATGAGCAGCCCCGGTGCGATGGTCACCGCGGGGCGTGTGTACAGCAGTCCGAGGCCGTCCTCGATGATCGTGCCCCAGCTGGCGTCGGGCGGCTGGACACCGACCGACAGGAACGACAGGGCCGACTCGGTGAGCATGGCCAGCGCGGTCATCAGCGGGACGAAGACGATCGTCGTCGGCAGGACGTTCGGCAGCACCTCCCGGCGCAGGATGCGCGGGGTCGGGGCCCCGGAACCGACGGCGGCGTGGATGAACTCCTTGTTCCGCAGCACCAGCACCTGGCCGCGCAACGGCCGGGCGATGTACGGCACATAGATCGCCGCGATGATCGTCACCGGCAGCCAGAGGCTTCCCGCGTCCAGGGTGAGCGGGCCGAGGTGCAGCCCGTTGGTGAGCAGTACCACCGACAGGCAGATGGCCAGCAGATAGACGGGGAAGGCCCAGATGACGTCCAGGACGCGGGAGATGACGGAGTCCACCACGCCGCCCGCGTAGCCGGCCACCACCCCGACGGCCGTACCCACCAGGCAGGTCAGCACGGCCGCGGTGAACCCGATGAACAGGCTGGTGCGTCCGCCGTACAGCAGGCGCGCCATGACGTCGCGGCCCTGGTTGTCGGCGCCCAGGAAGTAGTGCGCTGGGTCCCAGGTCGGCCCGATGGGCGTGACACCGAGGCCGAGGCCGGTGCTGCTGGGGGTGAGCACCGGCACCGTCCTCCCGCCCACGACGGTCGTGCCGGAGACATGGGACTGGAAGGGGTCGGTGTGCGCGATGTGCGCCGCGTACAGCGGCGCGCACAGGCTCGCCGTGACGACGATCAGCAGGACGACGGCCGCGGCCACTGCCGACCTGTTGCGCGACAGGTCGGCGGCGGCCGTCCGCCAGGGGCCCGGCGAGCGCCGGGCCTCGGCGGTGGACGAGGGCTGGGTGGCGGTCACTTGACCCACGTCTGCCCGACGAGCATGTAGAACTGCTTGCTGAACCGGTAGTCGCCGAGCCGCTTCGACGTGAAGTCGATGATCTTCGGGTTGATCAGCGGGACGGCCGGCGACTGGGCCATGACGTCCTGGTCGATCGCGCCCCACTGCCGGTTCGCGCCCTGCTCGTCGGTCTGCGCGGTCCTGATCGCGGTCTGCATCTTCGCGTCGACGCTCTTGTCGCAGAAACCGGAGATGTTGATGCTGGAGTCGCTGCCCGGGTGGAACGAGGCGCAGGAGAACAGCACGTTGAGGAAGTCCGAGGCCGCCGGATAGTCCTGGTACCAGGAGGTCAGCGCCAGCTGGACCTTGTTCTTGGTGTTCTGGATGTAGGTGAACTGGATGTTCGCCGACAGCGGTTTGAGGGTGGCCTTGTAGCCGAGCTGCGTCAGCAGGCTCTGCAGGTACTGTCCGATCGATTTGTTGACGTCGTCGTCCTGGACGACGATGCCGACCTGCTGTCCCGCGGTGCCGGACTGCTTCACCAGGGCCTTGGCCCTGGCCAGGTCCGGCGCTTTCCAGGTCGTACCGCCGCCCTTGGTGTAGTCGCACGAGTCGACGTGACCGGGGAAGCCGGGCGGCAGGATCGTGCACGCGGGGGAGGCGAGGTTGGTGCCGCCGTACAGCCGCACCACGGCGGAGCGGTCGACGGCCCAGTTGATCGCCTCGCGGGCCAGTTTGTTGTTGAACGGCGCCGAGTTCACGTTCAGGGTGGCGTACCAGAACGCCGTCAGCGGGTTCACGTGTGCCTGGGAGGCGTACTTGGTGCCGATCTCGTTGAGCCGGTCGGCGGGAGGTGCGTCGAACATCCAGTCCGCCTGGCCGTTCTCCACGGCCGTGACCTCCGACTCCACGGTCTGCCCGAAGGTGTAGTCGATGACGTCCGGGTAGCCCTGCGGCTCGGCGTCGCGCGACCACTCCTTGAAGTGCGGGTTGCGCACGAGCTTCAGCTCGCGGTTGGGGTCGTACGAGGCCGCCGTGTACGGGCCGGTCGACGGCAGCGGCTTGGTCCCGGCGTCCTTCGCGGGGGAGTCCTTGGGCAGGATGCTGGCGTGCGGGACGGCCAGCTTGTACGGGAACTCCGGGTCCGCGGCGGTGAGGTTGATGGTGACCGTGTTCGTCTTCGCGTCGCCGATCACCCCCTTGGGCAGCGTGCAGCCGGCCGGTTTCTTCAGACAGGCGTCGGCGCCGACGATGCCGTTGTAGAAGGTGCCGGCGGTGGGGCTGGAGACCTTGAAGATGCGCTCGAAGGAGGCCACCACGTCGTCGGTGGTCAGCGCCTTGCCGTTGGAGAAGGTGACGCCCTTGCGCAGCGTGAAGGTGTAGGTCTTGCCGCCGTTGGTGACCTTCGGCATCGCCGTGGCGAGATCCGGGACGACCGTGAAGGACTCCTGGCCGCCGACCTTCTTGAAGGCGAGCAGCCCGTCGTACAGCGACTGGTACAACTGCCAGTACTGAAGGGTGTAGTTGACTTGCGGATCGAAGCTGCCGGCGGCGGCGTGGGCGACCAGCTTCAGGGTGCCGCCCTTGTGCTGCGGCTGGAAGGCGGCGGAGCCGGTACCGGAGCCGGAGGACGAGCCGGTCGGGCCGGTGGAGGAGCCGCCGCCGGAGGAGGAACAGGCGGCTGCGGTCAGGGCGAGGGCGACGGCGGCTGCGGTGAGCGCGCCCCGTCTGGTGCTGCGGGACATCGCGGGGAACTCCCCTCGGGGAAGGTGGGGGATCAGTCGGTGGAGTCGAGAAAGGCGCCCACGACCCGGAGGTAGAGCTCCTCCTCCTCGACGTGCGGCATGTGGCTGGAGTGTTCGAACATGTGCCAGCGCACGTCGGGGATGCGCTCGGCGAAGGGGTGGAGGGTCTCGGGGGTCGCCTCGTCGTGACGGCCGGACACCAGCAGGGTCGGCACCTCGACGAGATGCAGACGGTCGACGACGGTCCAGTCCTTGAGCGTGCCGACGACGTGGAACTCGTTCGGCCCGTTCATCGTGTGGTAAACGGTCGGATCGGCCGCGATGTTGTCCCAGGTGGCCTGTACTTCGGGCGGGTTGGGGGTCACGCGGCACACATGGCGCTCGTTGAAGACCTGTTCGGCCGCGCGGTAGTCGGGGTGGTCGGTGGTCCCTGCCGTCTCGTGGGCGTACAGGGTGTGCTGGACCTCCGGCGGCAGTTCGGCCCGGAGCTCGGCCGCCGCCGCCAGCCACAGCTCCATGGAGGCCGGGGAGTTGGCGATGACCAGACCGCGCAGTCCGGGCGGGCGGCGCACGGCGTGTTCGGCGGCGAGCATCCCGCCCCAGGACTGGCCGAGCAGATGGTAGGCGTCGGCGATGCCCAACTTCGCGAGCAGGTTGTCGAGTTCGTCGAGGAAGAGCTGGACGGTCCAGAAGTCGGCGCCCTTGTGGGGCAGATGGGTGGACAGGCCGGTGCCCAGTTGGTCGTAGTGCACGACGGGACGGCCCTGCCGGGAGATGCCCGCGATGCTCAGGGTGTAGTTGTGACCGGCGCCGGGTCCGCCGTGCAGGACCACCAGGGGTGTCCTGCCCGGCTCGCCCGTGATCCGGTACCAGGTGGACCAGCCGTTGAAGTCGACGGTTCCGGTGCGGTTCGGTTCGGGGATCGCCACGGGGAAGCCTCCCAGACCGGCCGTAGGGAACCGGCCGCTGGCTGAAACAAGATGGGTGTGACGGATGGGTGAGATACTGATTGGGTAAATGGTCAGCGCACAAGACCTTTTAGTCGGGCCAGGCCAAGACGTAACAGCGGATTAACGTGGCCCGCGCGCGGTAACAGGAGCGGCGAACAAGGGGGCACCAGCTGACATCCGTACCAGAGCCGCCCGAACCCGGCGGCGAGTTCTCCCGCGTACTGGACCGTGTCCTGCTCGGCGGTGCGCCCTCGTCCGAGCTGCGCCCCGTACGGGTGGCCTCCGCCGTGGACGAGGTCTGCGACCGGCTGCTGACCGCGATCGCCGTCGGCGACTTCCTGCCCGGTGAACGGCTCCCCGTGGAACGCGAGTTGATCCGGCTGCTGCGGGTCAGCCGGCCCACCGTGCGCGAGGCGGTCGCCCGTCTGCAGGCCGTCGGCGTGGTGGAGATCCGCCGCGGTCGCAACGGCGGGGCCTACGTGCGCGACAGCTGGACCGAGTCGACCGCCGCGGCCGTCCGGCACACCCTGGTACCGCGCTGGGAGGAGTTCGAGCAACTCTTCGACCTGCGGGGTCTCGTGGAGGGCATGGTGGCCGCGACCGCGGCCCGGCGTCGGCGACCCGAGGACCTCGAGCCGATGCGGGACGCCCTGAGCGCCTACCTGTCCGCCCGCACGCCCCGCGACGAGCAGACCGCGGACAGCGCCTTCCACCAGGCGGTGCGCACCGCCACCGGCAACCCGCAGATCGTCATGCTCAGCCGTGACCTGCTCGCCCGGATCAGCCTCGGCTTCCCGGTCGAACCCTGGGGCAAGGGCGAGCGCACCCGCTTCCACCAGGGCGGCGAGGACCACAAGGCGCTGTACGAGGCCATCGCGGCGGGCGAGCCCGAGCGCGCGGAGCGGATCGCGCGACGCCACTTCATGATCAGTGCCGAGATGATCCGGGACGTCCTGACCCGGGTGAAGGCCGTGGATCTGTCCTGACCCCGGATGTGTCGATCCGGCGGACTCCTCTTCGTCTGAAAAGTGAGGGGCGCCTGAAAAGTGAGGGGGCCGGCTCGATCGAAGGGATGTGACCACCATGACCGAGGTGTCCACGCTGCTCACCGGACGGGGCCTGCTGGAGTCCCCGCGCATCCACGGCGGACGGCTGTACTTCTCCGACTGGTCCGCGGGCGAGGTCGTCGCCGTGGATCCGTCCGGCCGCAGCGAGGTGGTCGCCCGGGTGGCGTCCCTGCCCCTGTGCACCGAATGGCTCCCGGACGGCCGTCTGCTGATCGTCTCGTCCGCCGAGGGGCGACTGCTGAGCCGCGAGCCCGACGGAAGCCTGGTGACGTACGCCGATCTCGGCGCCCCCGGCTGGAACGACATCGTGGTCGACGACCGCGGCAACGCGTACGTCAACCGGATCGGCTTCGACCCGATGGCCGGGGAGGCCGTCAGGCCCGGGTTCGTCCACCTGGTCACCCCCGACGGCGAGGCCCGCGAGGTCGCCGACGACCTCGCCTTCCCCAACGGCATGACGATGACGGTCGACGGCTCCACCCTGATCGTCGCGGACTCCTACCGGCATCAACTGGTCGCCTTCACCGTGGACCCGGACGGCTCACTGTCCGGGCGGCGCGTCTGGGCCGACCTCGGCGAGGGCACCCCGGACGGCATCTGCGTCGACGCGGAGAACGCCGTCTGGTACGCCGACGTACCGAACCGGTGCTGTGTGCGCGTCGATGAGGGCGGCGGCGTCCTGCGGACGGTCACCCTGGACCGGGGCGCGTTCGCCTGCGCGCTCGGAGGCCGGACGCTGTTCGTCACGGCCGCACGGTGGCAGGGCATGACCGGGGACGAGCTGGTGGCGCCCGGCAGCGGCCAGGTGCTCACGGTCCCCGTCGAGGTACCGGCGCCGTAGGACTCACAGGAACGGCGTCCCCGCGTCCAGCCCCGACAGGACCCGTCCGTACAGCTCCAGGTTGGTGGCGGGATTGACGAAGGAGTGCAGATTCAGGGCCTGCACATCGCGCACCGCCCGCTGGATCGGCACCTCCCGGCGCAGCGACGACGCGCCGGACGCGGAGGCGACGATGTCCACGGCCTCCTTGCACAGCCGGGCCACATAGCCGCTCTGCGCCCGGATCCTGGCCCGCTCCGCCACGCCGAACGGCTCGCCCGCCTCGATGCGGGCGAGGAAGTCGCCCGTCAGCGATTCGGCGCAGGAGAGCTTCATCGCCGCCTCGGCCGCCTGCAGATGCGTGACCGCCGCCTCGCTCTGCCGCTGGTGGAAGGTGTACGTGATGCCCCGCCGGTGGATCCGCTCGGTGAACCCCTCCAGCGCCGCCCGCGCCAGACCGAGGGCGGCCGGCGCCGTCCAGGCGCAGAACATCAGCAGCACCGGAGTCCGGTAGAAGGGGTCGTCGGCGTTGGTCTTGGAGGGGAGCTCACCCGCCAGCATCGGTCCGACGGGCAGCACCCGGTGGGCCGGGACGAACACGTCACGGGCCACGACGCTGTCGCTGCCACTGCCCGCCAGCCCCGAGACGAACCAGTCGTCGAGGATCTCCAGCTCGGCCATGGGCACGGCGGTCCACAGCACCTCGGGCGGTCCGTCGGCGGTCTCCACCCGCGCCGTCAGCAGATGCCAGTCGGCGTGCCGGCAGCCGGTCGCGAACCCCGAGGTCCCGTTGACGACATAGCCGCCGTCGGTGGCCACCGCCACCGCGTCCGGGACGAGGGTGCCGCCGACCCGTACATCGGGACCGGTGAAGATCTCCTCCTGCGCCTCGTCGGGAAAGAGCGCCGCGATGAACGCGCAGCCCGCCTGGATCAGCGCCGCGAACGCGGTGGATCCGCAGGCCGCGGCGATTTCGGCCAAGGTGTCGACCTGGGTGCGCGGCCGGGTCTGGTAACCGCCGTGGCGCCGGGGAACGTTCATCCGGTAGACCCCGGCGTCCGTCAGGGCGGCCACGACCTCGTCCGGCACCCTGCGCTCCAGCTCCGTGCGCAGTGCCTGCTCTTCGATGAAGGGGCGGAGCGCGCGGACGCGCTCGACGATGCCGGTGTCGGTGCGGGGCGCTGACGAGGGAGCCATGGCGGACCTCCGGGCACGACGGGCCCTCACCGTGACGCGGAAGCCACCACGTGTCAACGGCGCCCGGCCGCGGGCACCTGTGAAACGGCCACCGGTATCTTCCGTAGCGGTGGACGGTCTTGACAACATGCGTACTGTTTCGCGACGTTTGATCCTCGCCGGGTGGTCCGGAACGTGGCGGTCAATCACGGAACGACCGTGTACACGGCGTGGAATCGGCTGATACTCAAAGAAGTACGACGCGGACAGCGCGTCACGGGGGGAGCGGTCGCCGATGCGATCCAGCAACAGCAGTCCACACGCCCTACCGGCCTGCGTCACGGCCGGCACGTTCCGCACGGAACCCGTGGAAGGGCGGTTGATCTGACGTGGATGTCACGGTCCACAGAGTCGACGAGCTCAACGCATCGCTCCGCGAGGCGTGGCACCGCGCGATGGACGAGTCACCCGAGTACTCCAACCCCTTCCTGGCCCCGGAGTTCACCCTCGGCATCGGCGGACACCGCTCCGGCACCCGCGTCGCCGTCCTGCGCGAGAACGGCTCACCGGTCGGCTTCTTCCCCTACGAGCGCAACGCCCTCGGCGTGGGCAAGGCCATCGGCCTGGGCCTCTCCGACTGCCAGGCCCTCGTGCACCGCCCCGGCGTCACCTGGAACGCCCAGGAACTGCTGAAGGCCTGCGGACTGTCCATCTTCGAGTTCGATCATCTCGTCGCCGAGCAGACACCCTTCGCCAGACATGTCACGGGGACCTTCGCCTCCCCGGTGGTCGACCTCAAGCCCGACCCCAGCGGCTATGCGCAGTGGCTGCGCGGCGCCTACCCGGGGCACGCCAAGACGACCCTGAAGAAGGAGCGCCGGCTGGGCCGCGACGTGGGGGAGGTGCGGTTCGAGTTCGACGAGCGGGACCCGTGGATGCTGCGCCGGCTCATGCAGTGGAAGTCCGCCCAGTACCGCAGAACGGGGCGGATGGACCGGTTCGCCCGGCCGTGGATCGTCGATCTGGTCAACCATCTCTTCGACGTCCGCGAGGAGCATTTCACCGGCGTCCTGTCCGTCCTCTACGCCGGCGACAGGCCGGTGGCCGCCCACTTCGGGCCGAGATCTCGCACGGTCCTCGCCGCGTGGTTCACCGCCTACGACCCCGAACTGCACCGGTACTCGCCGGGCCTGATGATGCACCTGCGCACCGCGGAGGCCGCCGCCCGCAACGGCGTGACGCTGATGGACCTGGGGCGCGGCGACAAGGAGTACAAGGACTGGCTCAAGACCCGCGAGCTGCGGGTGGCGGAAGGGTTCGCCAGCCGCCCCCACCCCGTCGCGGCGGCCCACCGGCTGTGGCGCCGGCCCGTGCGCGGCCTGCGCAACACGGTCAACGCCCACCCCGAACTGCGCGCCCCCGCCGACCGCCTCCTGCGGACGGCCGGCACGTTGCGCAGCCGCGCGGAGGCGAGCGTCAAGGGCCGCCGCGCGGGCTGAGCGTGAAGCGGCGGGTGGGGTCGGCCCGCAGGAAGCCGGCGACCGTATCAGCCAGCGGGAAGCGCGGGGCGTTGTCTGTGCGAAGTGGAGGGCGGAACGCGGGGTCGGCCCGCAGCGAAGCCGGTGGCGCGGTGTCAGCCCGCGCGGAAGCGGCGGGCGCTGCGTCAAGCCGTAGGGGCCGGGGGTGTCGCCTGCGAGGTGCGAAGTCGGGGGTGTGGTGGGGGGCCGCAGTGAGTGGGGTGCGGTGTGGGCCCGCAGGGGGCGGGGGGCGCTGTCTGCGAGGTGCGAAGTCGGGGGTGTGGTGGGGGCCCGCAGTGAGCGGGGCGCGGTGGTGGTCCGCAGGGGGCCGGGGGCGCTGTCCGCGAGCAGCGGGGTCAGGGCGCGGTGACAGCGCGCAGTGAAGCCGGGGGCGGTGTTTGCGCAGTGAAGTCGGGGCGCTTTCAATCCGGCCGAGCGGGAGCGACGTGTCAGCTCGCAGCGAAGCCCGATCCGCTCGCGGATGCATGGGTGTAAGCATGTAATCCGGGCCCCTGGGCGCATGGAGAAGCCCCGGGGCAGGCGGAAAGGTCGACTCGTGGCCGAGACACTCTCCGGGCCCGACCGCTCCTCTGCGGAGCAGGCCGCGCTCGACTCCTACTCCCGGATCGTCACCTCGGTCGCCGCCGAGCTCACCCCTAAGGTGGCGTCCCTCAGCGTCGCGCACCGCCGCGCCCGAGGCCGCTTCGTGGTCGGCACCGGCTCCGCGGTGGTCTTCACCGACGACGGCTTCCTGCTCACGAACGCCCACGTCGTCGGGCACTCCGACGCCGGTACGGCATCCTTCGCCGACGGCACCACCACTCCCTTCCACGTCATCGGCGCCGACCCGCTGTCCGACCTCGCCGTGGTCCGCGCCGACGGACCCACCCCGGCCCCGGCCCGCCTCGGCGAGGCCGACGCGCTGCGGGTCGGCCAACTGGTCGTGGCGGTCGGCAACCCGCTCGGCCTGGCGGGCAGCGTCACCGCCGGCGTGGTCAGCGCCCTGGGCCGCTCCCTGCCGACCAGCGCCGGCACGGCGACGCGGGTCGTCGACAACGTCGTCCAGACCGACGCCACCCTTCACCCCGGCAGCTCGGGCGGAGCCCTGGCCACGGCGGACGGCAGCGTGGTCGGCATCAACACCGCCATCGCGGACGTCGGACTGGGCCTCGCCATCCCCATGAACGACACCAGCCGCAAGATCATCGCGGCCCTGCTCTCCACCGGCCGGGTCCGCCGCGCCTACCTCGGTGTCGCCGGCATCCCCGCCCCGCTCCCGCCCACGCTCCGGGCCCGCACGGGCGTCGCCACCGGTCTGCGCGTCGTCGAGGTCGTCCCCGCCTCCCCGGCCGCCCGCGCCGGCCTGCGCACCGGTGACCTGCTGGTCACCGCCCAGGGCGAATCCGTCAGCAGCGCCCAGTCCTTGCAGCGCCTGATGCTGGAGGACGCCATAGGCCACCCGCTGGCCCTGACCGCCCTGCGCGGCGAGGCCCTGGTGGACGTCATCGCCACGCCGGTCGAACTCGTCGCGGACGACTGAGTCCGCTTCTTCTGCCCGGGGTTGCCGAAGCGGCGTTGTTGCCGAAGCGGCAACAAGTGTCGTGTGGGCCGCGCCGGCCGCCGCATGATCGGCAGTGGCCACCGCAGGCACCCACCCCGGGAGGACCCGTGTCGTACCCCCACGCCGTCACCGACCGTACCCACCGTCTGGTGTCCTCACCGGCCGGCCGCACCCACCTCGTGGAGCAGGGCAGCGGACCCCTGGTCCTGCTCGTGCACGGCTTCCCGGAGTCCTGGTACTCCTGGCGCCACCAACTGCCCGCCCTGGCCGCCGCCGGGTACCGTGCCGCGGCGATCGACGTCCGTGGCTACGGCCGTTCCTCCAGGCCGGACGCGGTGACCTCGTACCGGATGCTCGACCTGGTCGCGGACAACGTGGCCGTGGTCGAGGCCCTGGGGGAGCGGTCCGCGGTGATCGTCGGGCACGACTGGGGCGCCACGATCGCCGCCATGTCCGCGCTGCTCAGGCCCGACGTCTTCCGCGCGGTGGGCCTGCTGAGCGTGCCGTACACACCACCCGGCGGCCCCCGGCCGAGCGAGGTCTTCGCGGGGATGGGCGGCGAGGAGGAGTTCTACGTCTCGTACTTCCAGGAGCCCGGCCGCGCCGAGGCCGAGATCGAGCCGGACGTCCGCGGCTGGCTCGCCGGGTTCTACGCCGCCCTGTCCGCCGACACCATGCCGGCGCCCGGCGCTCCCGACCCGCACTTCGTCACCCGGGGCGGGACACTGCGCGAGCGCTTCCCGGCCGGGCCCCTCCCGGCCTGGCTCGCCGAGGACGAACTCGACGTCTATGCCGAGGAGTTCGAGCGGACCGGACTGACCGGGGCACTGAACCGCTACCGGAACATGGACCGTGACTGGGAGGACCTGGCCCCCCACCACGGCGCCCCGCTCAAGCAGCCCGCCCTTTTCGCCGGCGGCGCGCTCGACGCCTCCACGACGTGGCTGGCGGACGCGATCGAGGCGTACCCCACCACCCTTCCCGGCCTCACCTCGTGCCACGTCCTCGACGGCTGCGGCCACTTCATCCAGCAGGAACGCCCCGAGGAGACCAACCACCTCCTGACCGACTGGCTCGCCTCCCTCCGGGACTGACAACGAGCGCGACCGTGCCCTGATCGGCTCAGGTCCGCGTGCGGGCGGCCGCTGCGGCTGGTCGACTGGCCGGAGTTCCCCTACCTCCGAGCCAGGGAAGTCAGCATGGCGATCGTCGCGGTTTTCGATGTTCCGGGGATGACCCGCGAGCAGTACGAGTCAAGCGCGGAGAAGGTGGCCGGCCGGCCCGGCCCGGTCAAGTCCCCCGGTGACTGGCCGGTGGCCGGGCTCATCTCGCACACCGCCGCCCCCACGGACGACGGCTGGCTCGTCGTGGACGTCTGGGAGTCCGAGGAGGCGTTCCGGGAGTTCGGCGAGAGCATCCTGCCGATCCTGAGGGACCTCGGCGTCCCGGACGTGCAGCCGAAGGTCTATCCGGCACACACCGTGGTGACCCCCTAGCGGGCTCCGCGCCGGGGCGTCACCAAGGGCCGTGGGTCCAGTGGCCGCCCAGCATCGTGGCGTGCACCGGCATCTCGCGCAGGGTGTGCGTGTCGGCGTCCAGTGGGTCGACGTCCACGATCACCAGGTCGGCCATGTCGCCGGGCCGGAGCGCGGAGCGGCCGCCTGCCGACGCCGTGAGCGCGGCCCGTACCGGGACGCGCTGCTCGGGGTGCCAGGCGGGGCGTCCGTCGTTCGTGCGGTGGACGGCGGCGGCGATGCCCAGCCAGGGATCCAGCGGCGAGACGGGCGCGTCGGAGCCGAACTCCAGCCGGGCGCCCGCCGCCAGCAGATCCGCGTAGGCGAAGGCCCGCCCGGTACGCCCGGCCCAGTGCCGGTCGGCCACGTCACGGTCGTCGGTGGCGTGCGAGGGCTGCACACTCGCCGTCACCCCAAGCTCCGCGAACCTCGGCACATCGGCGGCCGTCAGCAACTGGGCGTGCTCGATCCGCCCCCGGCAGCCGACGGCCGCGAAGGCGTCCAGCGCAAGGGAGTTGGCCCGGTCGCCGATCGCGTGCACGGCGGGCTCGATGCCCCGGCCAGCCGCGCGCCGCATCAGACGGACCAGTTCGTCGTACGACGTCTCCTGGCTGCCGTACTCCTCGCGCGTACCCTCCAGCCCGGGGTACGGGTCGCAGCACAGCGCCGTCCGGGTGTTGAGCGAACCGTCCGTGAACAGCTTGAGCGGGCCCACCTCGACCCGGCCCCCGGTACCGGGCAGCACGTCCCCCGTCCGGTGACCGCGCTCGATCGCCGTCTCCAGGTGCCGCGGATGGACGGCGGCCCGGACGCGCACCGCGGGCGGCCGGTGCGCCGAACGTCGGCTCCAGTCGGCGATGTTGTCGGAGAAGTGGAAGTCGACGACCCCGATGACACCCCGCGCCGCCGCGTCCCGGCAGGCCTCGTCCACCCAGCGGTCCTGCACCTCCGCGGGCACCTCGGGCAGCGCGCGCATCGCCTCGAAGCACTCGTGCTCACGCAGCAGTCCCGTGGCATGGTCCCCCCGGCCGACCAGCGCCAGACCGGCCGAGTTCAGCCACACGGCGTGCAGATCGGCGCTGATCAGCACGACCGGCCGGTCCGGGCACACCGCGTCCAGCAGCGCCTTGTGCGGCGCGTCGGGCCACAGCCCGTCCCGGAAACCCTGCCCCGTCACCGTCTCGCCGGCCGGCAGACCGGCGGTGTGCGCCCGTACCGCGTCGGCCACCGCCCGCGCCGAGGCATGCCCGGACAGGTCCACCCGGTGACGGTTCCCGGCCCACTGCGCGACATGCGCGTGCGCGTCCCACAGGCCGGGCAGCACGGTGCGCCCGTCCAAGTCCAGCCCGCCGCCGTCCAGTTCGCCCTCCATGACGGCGACGACATGCCCCTCGGTGACGCGCACGCTGCCCAGCGGGCCGCCCGGGCCGAGCCGCACCCGGGTGAGGGTCTGCGCGTCGAGGCCGTCCGCCGGGCGGCCGGGCATGCTGTCGAGGGTCGTCACCGGAGGCTCCCACAGGGGTCGTCAGCCGAGGGCCTTGTCCAGGTTGAACGCGGCGCTGATCAGGGCGAGATGGGTGAACGCCTGCGGGAAGTTGCCCTGTTGCTCACCGGTGTTGCTGATCTCCTCGGCGTACAGGCCGAGATGGTTGGCGTACGTCAGCATCTTCTCGAAGGCCAGGCGGGCCTCGTCGATGCGGCCGGCGTGGACCATGGCCTCGACGTACCAGAACGAGCAGATGGAGAAGGTGCCCTCGTCGCCGCGCAGTCCGTCGGGGCTGGCTGTCGGGTCGTAGCGGTAGACGAGGGAGTCGGACACCAGCTCGTTGGTCAGCGCGTCCAGCGTGGACAGCCACTTGGGGTCGGTCGGGGCGATGAACTTCGTCAGGGGCATCATCAGGACGGCCGCGTCCAGGACGTCGTCGTCCTCGTGCTGGACGAAGGCCTGGCGGGCCTCGGACCAGCCGTGGGTCATGATCCGCCGGTAGATCGTGTCCCGGGCCTCGCGCCAGCGCGGCAGATCGGCGGGCAGCCCACGCCGGTTGGCCATGCGGATGGCCCGCTCGATCGCCACCCAGCACATCAGCCGCGAGTACAGGAAGTTCTTGCGGCCGCCGCGGGTCTCCCAGATCCCCTCGTCGGGCTGGTTCCAGTGCTCGCACACCCACTCCACCAGCGCGCACACGTCGTCCCACTGGTCGCTGGAGATCGGCTTGGCCCACTTGTCGTAGAGGTAGATCGAGTCGATGAGGGCGCCGTGGATGTCGAGCTGGAGCTGGTCGGCCGCCGCGTTGCCGACCCGTACCGGAGCGGAGCCGTGGTGGCCCTCGAAGTGCTCGAGTTCGCGTTCGGAGAGGTCGGTGCGGCCGTCGATGCCGTACATGATCTGCAGCGGGGCGGAGTGCCCGTCGGTCGACGGACTGACGTGCTGGGTCAGGAACTTCATGAACGCCTCGGCCTCGTCGGTGAACCCGAGGCGCAGCAGCGCGTACACACAGAAGGCGGCGTCGCGCACCCACACGTACCGGTAGTCCCAGTTGCGTTCGCCGCCCAGCTGCTCGGGCAGGCTCGTCGTCGGTGCGGCGACGATCGCACCGGTGGGCGCGTAGGTGAGCAGCTTCAGGGTGAGGGCGGAGCGGTGCACCATCTCCCGCCAGCGGCCCCGGTACTTGGAGGCGGACAGCCAGCGACGCCAGTACGCCACGGTCGTGCCGAACTGCTCCTCCGCCTCCAGCTTCGCGCACCGGCGCGGTTGGAGGTCACCGCCGACCTGGTCCAGCGCGAACACCGCCGTCTCGCCCTCCGAGAGCTTGAAGTCGGCCCGCGCGTCCAGACCCTCGGCCGCGAGCGGCACCGTCGCGGTCAGGGCGAGGGAGAGCCCGTCGGAGGCGAAGACGGCGGCCTCGCCGACCATGCGCACGGTGTGCGGCCGGGTGCCGTAGTCGAAGCGCGGGGCGACCCGGGTGCGGAACGGTATGGAGCCGCGCACGCACACCACCCGCCGGATCAGCCGATGCCGCTCGGTCTCCACCTTCCCGCCGTTCACGGGCATGAAGTCCTGCACCTCGCCGACGCCGTCCTCGGTGAAGAACCGGGTGATCAGCACGTTGGTGTCGGGGAAGTAGAACTGCTTCGTCTTGGCCGGCACGGTGGCGGCGAGCTCGAAGCACCCGCCGCGTTCGGCGTCCAGGATCGAGGCGAAGACGCTGGGCGCGTCGAAGGCCGGGCAGCAGTACCAGTCGATGGTGCCGTCGGTCCCGACCAGGGCCACGGTGCGCAGATCGCCGATCAGGCCGTGCTCGGCGATCGGAAGATAGCGCGGGCCGGCCCCGGGGACCCCCTGGTCGATCACTCGTGCGCCCATCGTGGCCTCCCTGCCCCGGACACGCGTCCCGCCCTCAGCCTAGGCGGAATCGACGCCGTGAGCGCGGGGATCTCGGGGAGAGGCGCCCCGCGCCGGCCGGTCACGCCCCGAAGCCCCGCCTCCTCGACCCGGCGCACCATGCCCTCGCTCCCGGCCGTGCCCGTCATGGCCAACCACCTCGTCCCGCAGACCGCGCGAACGCCGACTCGTACGGCTGCGACGTCGGGCGCGTTGGTGACGACGGTGCCGTGACACCCGTGCACGACCGCGCCGCGCCGGGTCCGTGACGTCGAGCCCGCCGCGCTCCACGAGCAACTCCCGCAGCGCCTTACAACGGGCACCCCGCGACATCAGCGCCCTCCGTTCCCCGCTCTCCGGCGATCCCGCGGGGCAGCCCGGCGCACCCGATCTTGTCCTGACTGCTTGATTATGCTCGAAAGTCGGCTATATCTTGCAAGAACAATCACGAGCAGGGAGGGTTCCGGCATGAGCCATGTCGAGGACGAGCTGACCAGTCAGCCGGAGTGCTGGACGCGCGCCGCCGCCGAAGCGGAACGGCACGGCGGGGCGCTCCCGGCGCCGGGGGAGCGGGTCGCGATCGTCGGCTGCGGCACCTCGTACTTCATGGCCCAGTCGGCCGCGGCACTGCGCGAGGGCGCCGGGCAGGGCGAGACGGACGCCTTCGCCGCCTCGGAGTTCCCGCACGGACGCGCCTACGACCGTGTCCTGGCCCTGACCCGCTCCGGCACCACCACCGAAGTCCTGCACCTGCTGGCCGAGTTGAAGGGCCGCACGCGGACGACAGCCATCACCGCCGACCCCGGCACCCCGGTCATGACGTCCGCCGACGAGGCCGTCGTGCTCGACTTCGCCGACGAACGCTCGGTCGTACAGACCCGGTTCGCCACCACCGCCCTCACCCTCCTCCGCGCCCACCTCGGGCTGCACACGGACGCCGTGGTCGCCGACGCCCGCACCGCGCTGGCGACCCCGCTGCCCGAAGGGCTGGTCGAGTGCACGCAGTTCACCTTCCTCGGCCGGGGCTGGACGGTGGGGCTGGCGAACGAGGCGGGACTGAAGATGCGCGAGGCCTCCCTCGCCTGGACCGAGGCCTACCCGGCGATGGAGTACCGCCACGGACCGATCAGCATCACCACCCGCGGCACCGCGACCTGGATGCTGGGCGAGGCCCCCGACGGGCTCGCCGAACAGGTGCGGCTCACGGGCGGGTTGTGGGTGGCGGGCGACCTCGACCCGCTGGCCGAACTGGTCCGGGCCCAGCGCCTCGCCGTCGCCGTCGCCGCCGCGCGCGGCCTCGACCCGGACCGGCCCCGCCATCTCACCCGCTCCGTGATCCTCGCGCCCTGACGCCCAGAAAGGCAGCAGCCGTGCCCCTCGCCACCACCGGTGAACTCGTCGCCCGGGCCGCAGCGGCGCACTCCGCCGTCCCCTCCTTCAACATCATCACGCTGGAACACGTCGAGGCCGTCATCGCCGGTGCCGAAGCCGCCGGAGCTCCGGTCGTCCTCCAAGTCAGCGAGAACGCCGTCAACTTCCGCTACGGCCGCCTGCTGCCGCTGGCCCGGGCCGCCGTCGTCGCCGCCGAACGAGCCGCCGTCCCCGTCGCGTTGCACCTCGACCACGTCCAGAGCGACGACCTGCTGCGCCAGGCGCCCGGCGCCGGTTTCAGCTCGGTCATGTACGACGCGGCCCGGCTGCCCTACGAGGAGAACCTCGCCGCGACCCGCGCCGCCGCCGAGTGGGCGCACGGCCAAGGTCTGTGGATCGAGGCGGAGTTGGGTCAGATCGGCGGCAAGCGCGGGCGGCCCGCGCTGGACGCCCATGCCCCCGGTGCCCGTACCGACCCCGACCAGGCCCGCGCCTTCGTGGCCGACTCCGGGGTCGACGCGCTCGCCGTCGCCATCGGCAGCACCCACGCCATGACCACCCGCACCGCCACCCTCGACCACGGCCTGCTCAAACGCCTGTCCGCCGTGCTCGACGTCCCGCTCGTCCTGCACGGCTCCTCCGGCGTGCCCGACGACGAACTCGCCCGTGCGGTCGCGGGCGGCATCGCCAAGGTCAACGTCGGCACCGCGCTCAACATCGCCATGACGGCCGCCATCCGGGAGTTCCTCGCCGCCCACCCCGAGGCGGTCGACTCGCGCCAGTACCTCAGCGTGGGCCGCGAGGCGATGGTGCGCACGGTCACGGACATCGTCCGCACCCTCGCCTGACTACCGCTTGACCGCCTTGAGCACCACGAACTTCGGGTCGCTGGCGACCAGTTGACTGTTGCCGAACAGCCGGCGCAGCTTCAGGTGGTACCCAAGGTGCCGGTTGCCGACCACCCACAGCTCACCACCTGGCCGCAGCACCCGTTTCGCCCCGGTGAACATCCGCCAGGCCGTGGCGTCGGTCGTCGCCTGGTGCGAGTGGAACGGCGGATTGTTCAGCACCAGGTCCGCGCTCCCGGCCGGCACCCCGGCCAGCCCGTCCCCGACCCGGAACTGGGCGCGTCCCGCCACCCCGCTCGCCCGGTACGTGGCCTCCGCCGAGGCCACCGCCTGGAACGACTCGTCAACGAACAGCACCTCGGCGTCCGGGTCGGCGACCGCCACCGCCGTCCCGACGACCCCGTTCCCGCAGCCCAGGTCCACCACCCGCCGACCGCCCCGGGCGCTGGGCAGATGCCCCAGGAAGAACCGCGTCCCGATGTCCAGCCGGTCCGCGCAGAACACCCCGGCGTGATTGACGACCGTCCGCCCCGAGACCGGACCGATGCCGTCCGGCAGCGCATAACGGTACGGCCACGGATTGCCCGGCCGCTCCAGCGTCGGATCCGGCGTGCAGAAGATCAGCCGCGCCTTCCTCTCCGCCAGTGAGGTGCGGGTCGGCCCGAGGATCCGCTCGAACAACTGCAGCGTCGAGGTGTGGATCTCCTTCACCATCCCCGTACCGACGACCACCGTCCCCTCGTGCACGGCGGGCGCCAGCCGCGTCAGCTGGTCCTCCAGCAGTGCGAGACTCTTCGGCACCCGCACCAGCAGCACATCGATCCGCTCGGGCGGGTCGTCCTGCGTGGTCAGCAGCTCTACGGCACCCGCTTCGACGCCGTTGCGGGCGAGATTGGCCCTGGTGGCCTCCTGCGCGAGGAAGGAGTCGGTGATCTGCGCGGGCCGGTGCTCCGCCAGCGCGGTCACCAGCGCGCCCCACCGGTCCCCGACGACCACGACCGTGCCCTCCAGCGGTACCTTCTCCTGCGCGAGGTGCCTCAGCAGATACTCGTCGGAGGCGTCCCAGGCTCGCAGCCGGTCGCGCGGATCCTCGGGAAACCGGGCCAGCGCGAGCTCGCCCCACGGCGTCGTCATACGGTCGTTCATCGTCCGACCAGGCTAGCGGAGCCCCAGCTCAGGGCTGATCGGGGAGGACGGGCGGGCTGCTGTCCCGGACCCGCACCTGGATCGCGTACGGCAGGGTCGGCCGCCTGTGGCCCCGGCGCCTGCGGATCATGGGAGACTCGCCCTCATGAGCGGCAAGGCGGACCCCCGGCCGGCGGGGGAAGGGACCACCTCGAGGACGCGGCTGGACCGGGGGCGCGGTGCGCTCGGGCCCGCGTTGGAGCTCGTGCACACCGGACGTGCGCCGACCCGGGCCGTGCTCACCGCCGAGCTCGGGGTGACCCGGGCGACGGCCGGTGCGGTCGCCGCCGAGCTGGAGGCACTCGGGCTGATCAGGGTCGACGCCCGGCCCGGCGCGGCGGCCGGATCGCAGGGCAGGCCCTCGCACCGGCTGGCGGTCGCCGACGAGGGGCCGGTCGTGCTCGCCGCCCAGGTGCACGCCGACGGGTTCCGGGCGGCGCTGGTGGGCCTCGGCGGACGGATCGTCGCCACCGCGCCCGGCTGCGAGACCGTCGACGCCGACCCGGCCAAGGTGCTCGGCTCGGTCGTCGAGGCGGGCGCGGAGCTGCTGCGGGAGACGGGACGGCGCTGTGTCGGCGCCGGTCTCGCCGTACCGTCCGCCGTCGCCGAACCCGAGGGCCTCGCCCTCAACCCCCTCCACCTTGCCTGGCCCGTCGGCGCCCCCGTCCGGCGGATCTTCGCGGAGCGTGTGCGCGCGGCCGGGATCACCGGACCGGCCTTCGCGGCCAACGACGTCAACCTCGCCGCCCTCGCCGAACACCGGCACGGCGCCGGCCGCGGCGCCCGGGACCTGCTGTGCGTGGCCACCGGACACCGGGGCGTGGGCGGCGCGCTGGTCCTCGACGGCCGTCTGCACACGGGCAGTTCGGGCCTCGCCCTGGAGGTCGGCCACCTCACCGTCAATCCAGCGGGCCGCCCCTGCCACTGCGGCAGCCGCGGCTGCCTGGACGTCGAGGCCGACCCGCTGGCCCTGCTGACGGCCGCCGGGCGTGATCCGGGCCCGGCGGACTCCCTGCTCAAACAGGCCGACGACCTGGTCCGCGACCACTACGCCGACCCGACCGTCCGTACGGCCGCCGAGACCCTCATCGACCGCCTCGGCCTGGGCCTCGCAGGCCTCGTCAACATCCTCAACCCCGACCGCATCATCCTCGGCGGCCTGCACCGCACCCTCCTCGAGGCCGACCCCGACCGGCTGCGCGCCGTCGTGGCCGACCGCAGCCTGTGGGGGCAGAGCGGCAGCGTGCCGATCCTGCCCTGCACCCTGGATCACAACAGCCTGGTCGGAGCGGCGGAGTTGGCGTGGCAGCCGGTCCTGGACGATCCCCTGGCCGCGCTCGGAGCCTGAGCGCGACGTACTCTCGGGGCATGCGGATCTCCGTCTCCTCCGACATGGACGAACCCGTGGCGCGCTCGCTCCTCGCGCAGCTGACCGAGCGGGGTCACGAGGTCGTGACGCACGGCGCGCTGAGCCCCGGCGACGACCCCCAGTGGGCCGCCTCCTCGGAGGCGGCCGCTCGGGACGTCGCCTCCGGCGCCTCGGACCAGGCGGTCGTGTGCTGCTGGACAGGCACCGGCGCCTCCATCGCCGCGAACAAGGTCCCTGGCGTACGGGCCGCCCTGTGCACCGACGCCTACACCGCGGACGGCGCCCGCCGCTGGAACGACGCCAACGTGCTCGCCCTCAGTCTGCGGCTGACGTCGGAGCCCCTGCTGAAGGAGATCCTCGACGCCTGGTTCGCCGCCGAGGCCAGCACGGACACGGAGGACCGCCGGAACGTGGAGCGCGTCGAACGTCTCGACGGAGACAGGGCGACCCCCTGACTCACTGGCACACACTCCACAGCGCCGCCACCAGCGGCCGCCGCAGATCCGCCCGCCGGACGCACAACCCGATCGGCAGCACATCCGGCGCCGGATCCGTGGACACCACCGTCAGCCGGTCGCGCACCGCGCTGTGCTCCAGTACCAGGCGGGGAACCACTCCGGTGCCGCAACCGAGGGCGACCAGCGTCAACAGCCCTTCGTGACCGTCCGGTTCGCAGACGACGTCCGGTGTCGCCCCCCGGGCGCGAAACCAGCGGTCGGCCGCCTCACGTACCAGCCCCCGGTGGGGCAGCACGAACGGACCGTCGAGCTGCGGATCCGGAAGTCCGCGTGCCGTGACGAGGACCAACTGGCTGACCGCCACCGTGCGGCTGATCAGCGGCTCGGGCAGCCGCGCCGGGATCCCCGCCACGACCGCGTCGACCTCGCCCTCGTCGAGACGGGCCAGCGCGGCCGCCGCGTCGCCGGTGCGCAGATCGAGGCGCACCTGCGGATGGGCGGCGCGGAAGGGAGCCAACAGGTCCGGCAGCAGGGCCTGACAGGCGGTCACCGTGGCGAACAGCGCCAGACGGCCGGTGAGTCGGGCCGGGTCGGGGTGTTCCTCCCGGTAGGAGCGCCACAACTCCAGTGCCTGAACGGCGTATTCGCGAAACCGGTGCCCCTCCGGCGTCAGCGACACCCCGCGCGGCCCGCGCTCGAAGAGCCGATGCCCGAGATCCGCCTCCAGCCGCTGCACCGTCCGCGTCAACGTCGCCGGGCTGACGTGACAGTCCAGGCTCGTCCGCCCGAAGTTCAGCGTTTGCGCCAGATGCAGGAAGAGCCGCAACTCCCGATGGTCGTCCCGCACCGGCTCACCTGGCCCTTTCGTATCGCGCAACACGGCGCTGCACAAGTTGCGCTTGCCGCAACGTTCGCCCGGAGCCTACAACTCGACCATGCCCTCGACCACCTGCACCTCCCGCGTGTTTCCGCTCGAGACGATGGACGTGCCCGGCGGCGCGGAGACCATCCTGCGCGGCGGCCGACACCTCTTCCCGCTGCTGCCGCAGGCCTTCGCCGGCGTCGACCGCGTCGGCGTCCTCGGCTGGGGCCCGCAGGGCCGCGCCCAGGCCCTCAACCTGCGTGACTCCCTCGCCGGAACGGACATCCGGGTGACCGTCGGGCTGCGCCCGGGCTCCGCCTCGGCCGCCGACGCCCGTGCCCATGGCTTCACCGAGGAGGACGGCACGCTCGGCGACTGGCTCGCCGTGGCCGCCGACAGCGACCTGCTGATCCTGCTGATCGCGGACGCCGCCCTCGCCACCCATCACCGGGAGATCTTCGCGGCCCTCAAGCCCGGTGCGGTCATCGGTCTCTCGCACGGCTTCCTGCTCGGCCACCTCCGGGAAACGGGAGGGGAGTTCCCGCCCGGTCACGGTGTCATCGCCGTCTGTCCCAAGGGCATGGGCGACTCCGTGCGGCGCCTGTACCAACAGGGGGAGGAGATCAACGGCGCCGGGATCAACAGCAGTTACGCCGTCCACGCCGACCCGGCCGGACGGGCCGGCGACCTCGCGCTGGGCTGGTCGGTCGCGCTCGGATCGCCGTACACCTTCCGTACCACGCTCGAGAGCGAGTACCTCTCCGACATCGTCGGAGAACGCGCCATCCTGCTCGGCGCGGTCCACGGCATCGTCGAGAGTCTCTACACCCGCTACCGCCTCGCCGGGGACGACGAGGTCACCGCCTACGAGCGGTCCTGCGAGAACGTCACCGGCCCCGTCGCCCGCACCATCTCCCGCACCGGACTGCGTGCCGTCCGCGAGAACCTCGATCCGGCCGCCCGTGACGTCTTCGACCGCGCGTACACGGCCACCTACGCACCCGCCCGCGAGATCGTCACAGAGATCTACGACGAGGTCGCCGACGGCACCGAACTGCGCAGCGTGATCCTCGCCGAACGGCGGCTGGGCAGCCGCCCGATGAGCGAGATCGGGGGGTCCCCGATGTGGTCGGTCAGCGAGCGCGCACACGCCCGGCGCGCCGGACACGAGCTGCCCGTCGACCCGTTCACCGCCGGCGTGTTCGTCGCCACGATGACCGCCCAGATCGACGAGTTCGCCGAGCGCGGCCACCCCTGGTCGGAGATCGTCAACGAGTCCGTCATCGAGGCTGTCGACTCCCTGCTCCCGTACATGCATGCCCGCAACGTCGCCCACATGGTCGACAACTGCTCCCGCACCGCCCGCCTCGGCACCCGCCGCTGGGGTCCGCGATTCCAGTCCGCCTACGAGCAGATCGCCTACCCGGCCGCCGAAAACCCCGCCGACAGGCCCATGTTGGACGCTTTCGACACCCACCCCGTCCACGAGGCCCTGGCGGCGGCGGCGAAACTGCGTCCCTCGGTGGACATCTCCGTGGACTAGGCCGAGTGTCAGTGGCCGCGGATAGCCTGCGCGCATGACTGAGAGAACCGGCGGTGACCGCCGCTTTCCGGCCGCCCTGGCCGCCGTGGCCCAGGTGGAGTTCGACTACGACGACGGTGAGGGCGTCGACTTCGAGCCGTACGATGCCTTCGACTCCGCCGAGGAGACCACTGACTGGCTGCGCAACTGGACCGGGAACCGGGAGGTCGACGGTGACGCCTACCGGGTGTTCGGGCAGGACGGCACCGGCGGTCTTGTCGCCCTCTGGTATGTGCGACCCGGGCGACCGCTCCCGGAACAGCCCGTGGTGTTCCTCGGTTCGGAGGGGGAGCGGGGCGTGGTCGCCGGCAGCCTCTCCGACTTCCTGTGGCTGCTGGCCGACGGCCTCGGACCGATGGAGGTCGTCGAGTTCGGCCGACGCGACGCCCGGCCGAACGCGGAGCTGACGAAACTCGCCGAGCAGCACGCCACGTCTCCGCGCCGCCCGGCCGAGGAGATCATCGCCGAGGCACAGGCGGAGTTCCCGACCTTCTCCGACGACCTCGACGAACTCTGCCGCTGAGGCCGGTCCCGGACGGTCAGCGCCACTCCACCCCGAACGCGCGCCCCGGGTTCCGCGTGAAGATGCGGTCCATTAGGTCGTCGCCCAGCAGGAGGGAGAGCCGCGGCCGGACCCTTCGCAGCAGATACGGCATCCCCGGGCCGCCGTTGACCGAGCGGGCGCTGTCCGTCACCGTGTCCCCGCCGAGCAGCAGACGGTCACCGAAGCCCGCCTCGGCGAGGGCCGCCACGGCGTCGGGCATGCGCCAGTCGGTGGCGTGATGGGTACGTGACGGGCCGTCGAAGGCCAGATACGCACCCGTCTCCGCGGCCTGGCGTTGCACCACGAGGTCGGGGGAGCGGTTCAGGTGGCCGAGGATCACCCGGTGCGGTGGGACCCCCAACTCCCCGCACAGCAGGTCCAGTACGTCCAGCGCGCCCGTCCCCAGCTCCAGGTGCACGGCGATCGGGGCGTCCGTCGCCCGGTGCGCCTCGGCCGCCGCGGTCATCGTCCAGCGGGCGTGCGCGTCGAGGGCGTGGAAGCCTCCGGCGACCTTGATCAGCCCCGCCCGCACCCCCGACACGCCGATACCGTCGGTGAGTTCGGAGACGAACACCTCGGCCAGCTTCCCGCGCAGCCCGGCGAGCGCGTCCTCGGTGTAGTGGGCGGCCTGGTGCAGCCCGGTCGCCGCGACGACGTGCACCCCGGTCTCCCGGGACAGCGACGGCAGATCGGCTGCCCGCCGCCCCAGTCCGTACGGCGTCCACTGCACCACCGCGCCGCCCCCCTGAGCCCGGAACGCGGCCAGTTCCTCCCGCGCCGCGCCCAGGGACCGCAACTCCTGGCCCGGCAGCAGCGGAGTGCCGAAGAACAGATGGTCGTGCGCGTCGCACACACCCAGCTCCTGCGGCCGTACGTCCCCCAGTACCGTGCGGACCGCACTCACCACTGTCGCCCCCGCGGCAACCGCTCCCGGCCCGGCGCCGACGTGTGCAGCACCTGGAACACATCTCCCTCGGCCTTGGGCGCGTCGTGCTCCCAGAGCGAGAAGTGGACCAGCTCCCAACGGCTCGTGTCCACGGCGGCAGCCGCGAGCACCGCCCCGTCCTCCCCGGCCAGCCGCTCGGTCTCCCGCGCCGCGTCGCCCATGACCTGGGCCAACTCCGCTCCCTCCGGGACGGGTCGGCGCCCGCGCACCGCGAACCTGGCGACTGAACCGGCGGCGCCCCCCTCCTCGTACGCCACTCCCGACCACTGCCGCACCGACGGTCGCCCGAAGTCATCGCTGAGGCCCTGGAAGGCACCGCCCCACAGGAAGGCGTTCATGCCCTCCATGGTGTTCCAGAGATAGAAGGGCGCGTATTGGTTGACCGGAGACCCGAACCGCCCGCGCTCGCGCAGGAGATACGTCTTGACACCCAGCCCCTCCCAGCCGTCCAGCAGATGCCCGATCCGCGCGACACGGGCACGGATGATGCCCGTGTCGTAGTCGGCGGGCAGGGTCAGCTCGTACTGCATGGCGTGCATCCGGTGCCTCCTCAGGCCGGGGGTGCGAGCAGGGAGAGCAGTCCGCGGACGCCGGCGTCGAAGGCGGCGGGGGAGCCGGAGGCGCGGGCCAGGACGTAACCGCCCTGCACGGTCGCGAGAACCGTCGCGGCGATCTCCTCGCCGTCCAGGGCGGGCCCGAACAGGCCCTGTTCCTTGCCCTCCTCGACGATCCCGGCGATCAGCTCGCGGATGGCGTCGAGCGTCTCGTCGACCGGGGCACGCAGTTCGTCGCTCGCGATGACGTCCGGGTCCATGGTCAGTCGGCCGATCGGGCAGCCGCGCAACACGTCGCGCTCGCGCAGCAGATACGCCTCGATGCGCTCGTACGGCGTCCCCGGCCCGCCGAGCACTCCCTCCGCGGTGGCCCGCACCTCCTCGGCCGTCCGCCGGATCGCCGCGAGCGCGAGATCCGGCTTGCCCTTGAAGTGGTGGTACATGCTGCCCTGTCCGGCGCCCGCCCGCTCCAGGATCGCCTTCGGGCTGGTGCCCACGTAACCGCGCTCCCACAGCAGCTCGCGGGTGGATTCGACGAGTCGGTCCGCAGTGCTCATGAAGCCACTGTACATACTAGTAGTTACAGCCGTCGAGGGCGGAGGAAGCAGCCGGGGGAAGGCGCTCGTACTCCCCGGGAGGTAGGCGCACTGCCGCTGGCCGTACGACGACCCGGACCCCCTTCCGGCGCGAGTCTCGAGGCATCACCCACAGGACCCTCTTGAGGAGATGACCCGAGATGCAGACCCTCGCCGACTGGCACGGCGGCCCCGGCCCCTGGATCCTCTTCTTCCCGCTGATCTGGGCGGCCGTCGTGATCGGCGTCGCCGCCTTCCTGCGCCGTACCGTCCGCCGCGGCCGCCGCGGACCCTGGTACCGGACGGACGACCGGCCCACCGGCGACTCGCCCCTCGCCGTGCTCGGCCGGCGCTTCGCCTCCGGTGAGATCGACGAGGACGAGTACTGGCGCCGGCTGTCCGTCCTGGACGAGCAGTTCGGCCGCAAGGGCGGTCCGGCATGACGACCGCGACCACCGTGCGGACGGCCGCCCGGGTCGTCGACGCCGTGAAGGTGTACGGCCGCGGCGACACCGAGGTCAGGGCCCTGGACGGGGTGAGCGTCGACTTCCCGGCCGGCCGCTTCACCGCGATCATGGGCCCCTCGGGCTCCGGAAAGTCCACGCTGTTGCACTGCGCGGCCGGCCTCGACACGCTCACCTCGGGCACCGCCCACATCGGCGACACCGACCTCGGCGCCCTCGACGACCGCAGGCTCACCCTGCTGCGCCGCGACCGCGTCGGCTTCGTCTTCCAGGCGTTCAACCTGGTGCCCACACTGACCGTCGCCGAGAACATCACCCTGCCCCTGGACCTCGCGGGCGGCAGGGACGACCCGGAGTGGATCGACGCGCTGATCGACGTCGTCGGTCTGCGCGACCGCCTGCACCACCGGCCCGCCGAACTCTCCGGCGGCCAGCAGCAACGCGTCGCCGTGGCACGGGCGTTCGCGGGCCGTCCGGACGTCGTCTTCGCCGACGAGCCGACCGGCAACCTCGACTCCCGGGCCGGTGGGGAGATCCTCGGCCTGCTCGGCCGCACCGCGCGCGAGACCGCCCGCACGGTGGTCATGGTCACCCACGACCCGGTGGCCGCCGCCCACGCCGACGAGGTCGTCTTCCTCGCCGACGGACGCCTCGTCGACCGCATGGAAGCCCCCACCGCCGACAGGGTCCTGGACCGGATGAAGGCCTTCGAGGTGCCGTCATGAACGCCGCCGTCCGGCTGAGCGCCACCTCCCTGCGCGCCCACAAGCGCCGCTTCGCCGGCACCTTCGTCGCCGTCTTCCTGGGCGTGGCCTTCCTGGCCGGCACCCTCGTCATGGGCGACACGCTCCGCGCCGGATTCGCCACCATGTTCGGCGACGCGACCAGCGGCACGGACGCCGTCGTCCGCAGCACGGACACCATCACCGCGCCCGGCGAGAGCCAGGGCGTACGGCAGCCGGTTCCCACCTCCCTGGCCGGCACCCTCGCCAGGGTGCCGGGCGTCGCGGCCGCCGAGCCCGACATCGAGGGCGCCGGCCAGCTCGTCGGCAGGAACGGCAAGGCCATCGGCGGCCAGGGCCCGCCCACACTCGCCGGGAACTGGATCACCGACCCGAAGCTGAACCCGTACCGACTCGCCCAGGGCCGCGCCCCGCGGCGGACGGGCGAGGTCGTCGTCAACCGGGGCGCCGCGAAGAAGGGCGACCTGAAGATCGGCGACACCACGACACTGCGCACCCCGGACCCCGTCAAGGTGGCGATCGTGGGTCTCGCGACCTTCGGGGGCGAGGACGGCATGGCCCAGGTGACCTTCACCGGCATGACCCGCGCCGACGCCGAGAAGTACCTCACGGCCAGGACCGGACAGGCGGCGACCATCAAGGTGCGGGCGGGACCCGGCATCGGCGAGAAGCAGCTCGTCGAGCGTCTGACTCCCGTCCTGCCCAGGGGCGTCGAGGCGATCACCGGTCAGGAGTCGGCCCAGGAGAACACGGACATGATCTCCAGCCAGTTCCTGACGATCTTCACCACCTTCCTCCTCGTCTTCTCCGGCGTCGCCCTGCTGGTCGCGACCTTCTCCATCCACAACACCTTCGCCATCGTCGTCGCCCAACGCACCCGCGAGAACGCCCTGTTGCGGGCCCTCGGTGCCTCACGCCGGCAGGTCACCGCGACCTCCCTGGTCGAGGCAACCGCCGTCGCCGTGGCCGCGTCGGCGGCGGGCCTCGCGGGCGGCATCGGCATCGCCGCCGGCTTGCAGGCACTCTTCCCGGCGATCGGATTCCCCTTCCCCGACGGCGACTTGGTGATCAGCGCTCTGTCCATGGCACTGCCGCTCGCGGTCGGCATCGTGGTCTGCCTCGGCTCGGCGCTCCTGCCCGCCGTACGCGCCGGCCGCACCGCCCCGCTGGCCGCCCTGCGCGAGACGGCCGTCGACACCTCCGGCGCCTCCCGCACCCGCGCGGTCACCGGCCTGGGCCTGGCCGCCCTCGCCGTCGCGGCGACGCTCAGCGGAGTGCTGGTCTCACCGTCCGTGTGGACGGCGGGACTCGGCGCCGTACTCGCCCTGGTCGCGTTCGTGGTCCTGGGCCCGGTCGCCGCCACCACCGCCCTGAACGTCCTCGGCGCGCCGCTGGGCAGGCTCCGGGGCGTCACCGGCGCTCTGGCGCGCCGCAACGCGCTGCGCAGCCCCAGGCGGACGGCCGCCACGGCCAGTGCGCTGATGATCGGCGTGGCGGTCGTGTCCCTGTTCACGGTCTTCGGCGCCTCCCTCAAGGCCACCATGGACCAGACCGTCTCCCGCTCCTTCGCCGGCGACGTGGCGGTCAGCACCCCGTCCTTCGGCGCGGGCGGCAGCGGACTGAGCCCGCGCCTGGCCGGAGCGATCCAGCGCCTGCCGCAGGTCGACACCGCCGTGGGCCTCGGCCGCGGAGTGGCGAAAGTGGACGGCGCGGGACGGGCCCTGACGGTCACCGACCCCGTCGCCCTGCAACGCACCTTCGACCTCGGCACCGTCCAGGGCTCCCTGCGCGACCTGGGCACCGACGGCATCGCCATCACCCGCAAGGAGGCGGCCGAACAGCACCTCACCACCGGCGACAGGGCCCGACTCACCTTCACCGACGGCAAGAAGGAGACCTTCACCGTCCGCGCCCTGTACGGCCGGTCCGAACTCGCCGGTGACTACGTCATCACCCGGGCGGCCTGGGCCCCGCACCGCACCCAGGACTCCGACACCCTGGTCGCCGTCACGTTCAAGAAGGGGGTGAGCGCGGACGCGGGCAAGGCGGCGGTCGGGAAAGTGGCCGCGCGGTACGGCAACCCCAGCGTCCAGACCCGCCATGAGTACGCGCAGTCCTCGGCCGGCGGCATCGACATGATGCTCACGCTCGTCTACGCGCTGCTCGCCCTCGCGGTCCTCATCGCACTGCTCGGCATCGCCAACACGCTGACCCTGGCGATCCATGAACGCACGCGCGAACTGGGCCTGTTGCGCGCGGTGGGCCAGACCCGCGCGCAACTGCGGGCCATGGTCCGCTGGGAGTCGGTCCTGGTCGCCGCCTTCGGCACCGCCGGCGGGCTCGGCCTGGGCGCCTTCCTCGGCTGGGTCCTGGTCAGGGCCTCGGACGGTGCCGCCGACAGCAGCTTCGCCTTCGCGATCCCGCCCGCCCGACTGCTCGTCGTGGCCCTGGTGGGCCTCGCCGCGGGCGCCCTCGCGGGCCTCCGCCCGGCCCGGCGTGCGGCACATCTGGACGTGCTGCACGCGATAGCCGCCGAATAGGCGCGCCGACGGGCCGACCCGCTCGGACGATCACCGCCCGGTCAACCGCCAACGGCTGACCGGGCGGGAGCATGTCCGATCAACTGCCGACGGCCGACCGGGCAGGAACGTGTCCGGCCCGGTGTCCCTCGGCCACGGCCTCGACGAACCGGCGCACCGGCTTCTCGGCCACGCGGCGCGGTGGACGGGCCGGTGCCGCGAGCGCGGCCGACGCGGCGGGCAGCGTGAACCAGACGACCTTGCCCGACTCACCGTCCGGGCGCACCCCCCAGCTCTCGCTGACGGCCGCCACCATGGCCAGCCCGCGCCCGCTCGTGGCGGAGGACTCCACGTCCCGCACCTCGGGCAGCCGGGGGTCGTGGTCACGCACGGAGACGGTGAGCCGGTCCAGCAGCAGCTCGATCTCCACGGTGCACACCTTGTCCGGCTGGGCATGCCGGTGCACATTGCTCAGCAGTTCGGTCAGACCGAGCGCCGCACGGTCTATGAGGGCGTCCATATGCCAGTAGCGCAACTGCGCTGAAAGGATTCTGCGGACCTGGCCGATCCGCGACGGCAGGGCTTGGAGCTCCACCGTGCAGTGCCTGCTTGGGTGACTGATCACGGCTGCGACTCCCCGACTTGAGGTCCGGAAGAACACGGGATTCGGATCCAGCAACGGGCCGGTGAGAAACGGACGGCTGCTGTCGTGCCCGGCGGCTGGTTCGCAGCGTTGTCGCCGGTAAACCCAGAGTGACGTGAGACCAGCGTGACGCAGGGGATGCCAGAGCGCAACTCATCGTGAAGAAGCCGTCGCCCTCCGTCGTCGGACCACGCATTCAGCCGCCGCGCCCCGCGGCCCGCCGCACGGCCTCGATGAACCGGCGCGCCGCCGGCGGCCCCGGCTCGCCCGGCGCCGGATCGTGCTCGCCCAGGGTCAGCGTGTACCGCTTGCCGTTGAGGTCCGCGAGCGCCCGGTCCTCCGCCGCGAACCAGGGCTTCGAGGCCCGTACGGCCTGCACCGGCGCGCTGTCGATCTCGCTGCCGTAGCTGGTGAGCAACTCGAGCCTGCCGTCGCTGATCCGGACCTGCCCGGCCCGGGTGAGTGAACGCAGCCGCTTCCCGATCCGCACGCCCGTCGCCGTGAACTCCGGCTCCGCCATGCCGCCCGCCCCCTCGTACGCGTCCGGTCGCGCCGGCCTGTGCGCCCACCTGGGCCCTGGCTCAGCGCGTTCGTGATCCAGTGTGCGTCCCCGTTCGGTGCAGTCTGCCCGCACCCGGCGTCGAGCACCAGTGCGCACGGCCCGTACGGCCCGGGCGCCCGGAGCACTCGCGCGAATGCGCCCCCACGCCCCCCGCGCCGCTGCCCCAGGCCGTGCTTTGGGCTGCTCAAAGTGGTGTTTATGCAGGTGAGAAGCGTGTGGAAGGTGCATATGATCGGTGCGTCGGCAGCGCGATGTGCCGTCGGCGCGCAGCGTAAGGAGCCCCGCCGTGACCACCCCCCAGCAGACCCGGACCGGCGCGACCCTCGACGTCGACCACAGCGACGCCGACTATCGCGACTGGCTGAAAGAAGCCGTCCGGAAAGTGCAGGCCGACGCGAACCGATCGGCGGACACGCACCTTCTCCGTTTCCCGCTCCCCGAGAGGTGGGGCATCGACCTGTACCTGAAGGACGAGTCCACCCACCCCACCGGCAGCCTCAAGCACCGCCTCGCCCGCTCGCTGTTCCTCTACGGCCTGTGCAATGGCTGGATCCGTCCGGACCGCCCGGTGATCGAGGCGTCCAGCGGCTCGACGGCCGTCTCCGAGGCGTACTTCGCGAAGCTGATCGGCGTGCCCTTCATCGCGGTCATGCCCGCCACGACGAGCGCCGAGAAGATCCGCCTCATCGAGTTCCACGGCGGGCGGTGCCACTTCGTGGACGACTCGCGCCGGATGTACGAGGAGTCCGCCCGTCTGGCGGTGGAGACGGGCGGCCACTACATGGACCAGTTCACCTACGCGGAACGGGCCACGGACTGGCGCGGCAACAACAACATCGCCGAATCCATCTTCCGGCAGCTGGAGTTGGAGCGGTTCCCCGAGCCCGCGTGGATCGTCGCCACGGCCGGCACCGGAGGCACCTCCGCGACCCTGGCCCGCTATGTCCACTACACCCAGCGCGACACCCGCATCTGTGTCGCCGACCCCGAGAACTCCTGTTTCTTCGAGGGCTGGACCACCGGCGATCCGGACGTCACCTGCGACTGCGGCTCGCGCATCGAGGGCATCGGCCGGCCCCGGATGGAACCGAGCTTCGTGCCCGGCGCAATCGACCGGATGATGAAGGTGCCCGACGCGGCCAGCGTGGCCGCCGTACGGGCCCTGGAGCGGGCCATCGGCCGCAAGGCGGGCGGCTCGACCGGCACCGGGCTGTGGAGCGCGCTGAAGATCGTCGCCGAGATGGTGGCCCAGGGCCGGCGGGGGAGCGTGGTGACCCTGCTGTGCGACCCGGGCGACCGCTACCTCGACAAGTACTACTCGGACACGTGGCTCACCGAGCAGGGCCTGGACATCCAGCCGTACACCACGGCGATCGACTCCCTGCTGGAAACGGGCGTGTGGCCCTGCTAGGGCCTCTGGGCGGGGAGCGTGCCCGGCGTCGCGGGGGAGGCGGGACTTTCGCAGCAGGCCCTAGCTCTGCAGGCGCCGGTCCAGTGACACGACCGCGTCGCGGAAGGCCCGGCCGAGTCCTGCGCGGGCCGTCTTCAGGGCGAAGCGGAAGAGGGCCGTCCCGTCCGCGCCGAACGTCCACTGCACCCGCGTGCCGGTCCCGGCCGGCACGAGCCGCCACTCCTCGGCGAGGGCGCGGGCCCCGGGCGCGTTGGTCACGTCCACCCGGTAGGCGTACACCTCCGCCTCCTTCGCCGCGATCACCGTCTCGCGGAAGCGTCCGCCGCCCCTGAGCCGGATGTCACGCCCCGCCCCGCCGTCGATCGCGCGGGCGTGCGTCACGGCCGCGAACCACTCCGCCCACCCCGGCACGTCGTCGTTGAGGGCGTGGAAGACCGCCTTGGGTGACGCGGAGATCTCCCGCGCGAACACCAGCCGTACGGGTGCCGTGTCGACGAAGTCGAGTCCGACGGGACGCAGACGATGGGCCATGGACGTGAACCCCCTTGACGGGAAGGGTGGTTGACCGGGGCAACGTCACGATAACTGGCGGTCCGTCAGATGTCAGCACCGCCCGGCCGGGATCACTCCTCCTCGCCCGCAACCACCAGCCGCCGCAGATGCTCGGCGATCTCCTCGCGCGCCTCGCCCGCCAGCCCGGCGTCCGTCACCAGCGTGTCGACCTGCTCCAGCGCGGCGAACGAACTCAGGCCCACCACACCCCACTTGGTGTGGTCGGCGACCACCACGACCCGCCGCGCCGACTGCACCAGACGACGGTTGGTCTCCGCCTCCGCGAGGTTCGGCGTGGACAGGCCGGCCTCGACCGATATCCCGTGCACACCGAGGAAGAGCACGTCGAAGTGGAGCGCCGCGATCGCCTGGTCGGCCACCGGCCCCACCAGCGAGTCGGACGGCGTGCGCACCCCGCCGGTCAGCACCACCGTGGCCGCGCCCTGCCGGGGACCCGTGGTGCGCTGCGCCGCGTGGAAGACGTCGGCCACCCGCACCGAGTTGGTCACCACCGTCAGATCGGGCACGTCGACGAGCTGATGCGCCAGCGCGTACGTCGTCGTACCGCCCGACAGCGCTATCGCCGTACCCGGCGTGACCAGCTCGGCCGCCGCGCGCGCGATGTCCTCCTTGGCCGTGAGCTCCAGACCCGACTTGGCCTCGAAGCCCGGCTCGTGCGTGCTCGCCTCGACCACCGGCACCGCGCCGCCGTGCACCTTCTCCAGCACGCCCTGCCGGGCCAGCGCGTCCAGATCACGGCGCACGGTCATGTCCGACACGCCGAGCTTGCGCGTCAGCTCGTTCACACGAACCCCGCCCCGGCGCCGCACCTCGTCCAGGATCAGGGAGCGCCGCTGCTCCGCGAGGAGGTTCTGATTCTCACTCACGTACGCTCCGGTCCTTTCGCCTCAATCAGCCCGCCACGCCCCCTCCGACGAGGGCATTCTTTCCCGCGTCCGGTGCGCGGGAGGTCCCATCCTCGCACGTGCCCCCGCCGATGACGCCACCGACCGGCACGCCGATCCCGCGCCACCCGCGCCACACGCCTTCCTCCTACGGCACACGTATCGGGGAAATTCCGTGAGAAGAGGTGTACGCGGCTGCCCCAGCGGCAACCCTTGTGCCCGCACGGACACATGCCGACGGCGCGTCACGGGGGAAGTGCGAACAGTGGAACGTGCGCAGGAACGTGTCTCGAACGCCGACCCCGCCGAGGGGCCCGGGGGATCCGGGATCGCCCTGGAACTGCTGGTCCACGGCGTGGGCGGGACGACACCGCAGGAGATGCTCGACGATCCGCGCACGGTGCGGATCGCCGGCGACGACACGGCGGCCCTCTTCCGGCGTACCGAGGACGTCGACGCGGAGCACAGACCCGACGACCACCGGGCCGGACCGGTCCCGGAGGCGTACGTCTGGTGCAATCTCACCTCCGGGAACAGCGCCCGCGCCCTGTGGCTGTTGCTGCTGCCCTTCATGGTGGCCAACCTCGCCCACTGGATGCGGCCCACCGCGCGGGGCCGGTCGCGCACCGTGCGCTTCTACGGACTGCTGGTCCGGCTGGTCGGTCTGACCCTGACGGTGCTGCTGGTCGCGGCCGCCTGCGAGGTGGCCCTCGACCTCGCCGCCTGGCAGTGCGCGGGCACACGCGCGTGCGCCGAGCGGCACTCCTGGCTGGGCTTCCTGTCGCCCGACCTCTCGCACGACGGCTGGTGGAGCAGACCCGGGCGCCGCCTCGCGCTGGCCGCCGTGGTGCCCGCCGCGCTGACCGGGCTGCTGTGGTACCTCTCCCGCCGCACCTGGAGCGCGTACGAGTCGGTGCGGCCGGTCCCCCACCTCGACGAGCCCGACGAGGACGGCGACCACACATCCCTGGGCCGCCCCGGCTTCTGGTACGGCCGCCGCCTGGTCGCCCGGCTGCGCGCCGCCCACACCGCCGCCGGACTGCTGACGGTCGCCGCGGCCGTCGCCTCGTCCGCCTCGCGCTTCGACCGCGGACCGGACGGTCCCGCCGTACTCGAGACCCTGGGCGTCCTGCTGTACACGGCCCTCGCCGCCACCGCTCTCGTCGTGCTGTGGGTGGTCTGCCGCCGGGGGCGCACCGAGAACAGCCTCGACCAGGAACTCGACACGCGGCTGGTACGACGCCTGCTGCTCGCCGCCCTCCTTCTGCTGCTCCTCGCCGCCGGATACGCGGGCTGGGAGCGCCCGGGGTGGGAGTCGGCCGGCCGGCTGCCCGGTGGCGGCACCACCTTCGGCGGGCTCGCCCTGATCCAGGGGGCCCTGGTCGTCGCCCTCGCCGTGATCGCCCGTGCGCTGTACCGAACCGCCCCCGACCGGCGTGCGGTCCTGCGCGGCCTGGGCGGACCCGCCGTCGCGATGCTGGCCTGCGCCCTGGGCGGAGTGATGTCCGGCGGTGTCTCCCAGCGGGTGTCCGACTGGCTGGACGGCACCGGCACGTTCCTCGCCGGCCCGCCGGTCCTGCTGACCTGGCAGGCGTCCGTGATCCCCGTCCTGCTTCTCGTCCTGCTGGTGCTGTGCGCCGGCCTCGGACGGCGCGCCTGGCTGCTGCGCCGCACCGAGCTGGGAGAGGTGGAGCTCGACCACCCCGGGGAATCCGTCGACCCCGCCCGCACCCGCGCCATCGCCACCACGCGCGCGATGGCCACGCTCACCGACCGCGCCCCCCTCGTCGTCGCCGTCGCCTCCACCGCGACCCTGCTCCTGGGCGCCGGCGCCATCGTCGGCGCGAGCCTCACCGACCGGGCCCCCGGACCGGCCGCCCGGCACGCCCACGCCGTCGTGCACGGCGCCGCCCAGACCGCCCAGGGGCTCGGCTCCTGGCTGATAGGGCTCGGCTTCGTCCTGTTCGTCACCTGGGGCAGGCGCGCCTACAAGGACGCCTCCGCCCGCCGCACCATCGGCATCCTGTGGGACGTCGGCACCTTCTGGCCCCGCGCCGCCCACCCCTTCGCCCCGCCCTGCTACGCCGAGCGCGCGGTGCCCGACCTCAGCTGGCGGATGGCCGGCTGGACCCGCGCCACCGGCGGCCGCCTCGTCATCTCCGGACACTCCCAGGGCAGCGTGCTGGCCGCCGCGGCGGCCTGGCAGCTGAAGCCGTCCGTCCGCAAACGGGTCGCCCTGCTCACCTACGGCTCCCCGCTGGAACGCCTCTACGGCCGCTGGTTCCCCGCCCACTTCGGCCCGGCCGCGCTCAGCTCGCTGCACCGCGAGGTCGCCTGCTGGCGCAACCTCTACCGGCTGACCGACCCCATCGGCGGCCCGGTCCGGCTGGCCGGCGACTGCGGCCCCGAAGTGGACCGTGCCCCGCTGAAGGACCCCCTCGCCTACGGACGTACCGCCCGGCACCCGCTGCCCGCCCCGATCCTCGGCCATTCCGACTATCAGGCCGACCCCGCCTTCGCCGAGGAACGCACACGACTCCTGGCCCGGCTCGGCCCACGGCTCCCCGCCCCGAGGGAACGGGAAGAGCGGCGGAACGACACCGCCGCGCAGCCTCCCGCCCGCGCGGAGACCACAGTTCCGACCGCCCCCGCTCCGGCCCCACACGTCTACATCGCGGCCGTACCCCCACGCACCGCACGGACCACCGCCCCCGGACTGCGGCAGGCGGCGGCCCTGGCGCTGGTGTCGGCGGTGGCCTTCCTCGCGGCCTGGGCCTGCACCCGCGGCGCCGTCGCGGGGTTCGAGCGGCACGGCGCGCTGGTGCCGTCCGACACCGCTCAGGTCGTCGCCGCTGTCGGCGCCACGGGACTGGGGACCGGCTCGGCCATCGCCTCCGTGCTCAAGGCGATCGCCCTGCTCACCCGCCCACGGCCGGAGCCCGCCCGCACCCGCGTCCCCGCGGCGCCCCGTGCCCACGGCGCCGACGAACCGTCCGCACCGGATCTCGACGCCGTGGCGGACACCGGCGGGATCGTCTAGGACAGGTCCGGGAGGTCCTCCGGGAAGAGCAGCGTCAGGTCGTCCGTCGACGGCTCCGCGACCTGGGCGACCCGGCCCGCGTGCCGTTCGACCATGGCCTCGAAGGTCTGCCGGGCGGTGCGGCCGTTGCCGAACGCCGCGCCCTTGGGGATCTCGGTGAAGTACCGCAGCAGCGCCTCGGCGGTACCGTCCGCCAGCCGGTACTCGTGCTCCTCGGCCTGCTGCTCCACGATCCGCAGCAGTTCCTCGGGGTTGTAGTCGCTGAAGGTGATGGTCCGCGAGAAACGGGAGGCAACACCCGGGTTGACCGACAGGAAGCGCTCCATCTCGGCCGTGTACCCCGCGACGATCACCACGACCGCGTCCCGGTGGTCCTCCATCAGCTTCACCAGGGTGTCGATGGCCTCCTTGCCGAAGTCACGGCCGGAGTCCTCGGGGGACAGCGCGTAGGCCTCGTCGATGAACAGCACCCCGCCGCGGGCCCGGTCGAAGGCCTCCTGGGTGCGGATCGCCGTGGAGCCGATGTGCTCGCCGACCAGGTCGACGCGGGAGACCTCGACGAGATGGCCCTTCTCCAGGACACCGAGGGAGGCGAGGATCTCGCCGTACAGCCGGGCCACGGTGGTCTTGCCGGTGCCGGGGGAGCCCGTGAAGACCAGGTGCCGCTTGACCGAGGCCGCCTTCAGCCCCGCCTGCTGGCGCCGCCGCCCCACCTCGATCATGTCGGTGAGGGCGCGCACCTCGCGTTTGACGCTCTCCAGTCCGACCAGCGCGTCGAGCTCCCCGAGCACGGCCTTCGACGTGCGCACCGGCTGCTCCGGCCCGGCGGCGGCCACCAGGGGCTCCTGCTCGGTGACGCGCTGCCCGGGAATCGAGCCCAGCAGACCGGGGGACTGGCTCACGGTCTCCACGGCGGTCTCATGCGCCACGGGCGGTCGCAGCCCGCCGCCGCTCTCGTCGCTGGTGCAGTCCTCGACGACGGGCCCACTGCCGGGCGCCGCGTCGGGACCGGCTTCCGCGAACTCGTAGCCGCCGCGCGCGCACCGCTCCGTGCGGCACTTCCTGAGCGTCGTACGGCAGCCGTCGATGACATGGAAGCCGTAGCCGCCGCTGCCCGTCACCCGGCAGTTGAGGAAGCTGCCCCGGCCGCCCGCCGAGACGTAGAAGCCGGCCTCGGCGGGGGAGTCGACCGTGCAGCGCTCGATCGTGGGATCCGCGCCCTTGGTGACGATCACTCCGGTCTGGGTGGAGTCCACGGTGCAGTTGTTGAGCGTGCCGCCGCTGCCGTGGTCACGGAACCAGGCGCCGGTCGCCGCGTCCCGGATCCGGCAGTCGTCCAGCTGGGCCGTCGCCCCGTCGCTCACCGACACGGCCGTGTTGCGCACCTGGGAGAGGTCGCTGTCGACGACGTCCGCGCGCGAGCCGCGGTCCAGCACGAACAGCGCGTCCGGCACGTCGTGCACCCGGCAGGAGTCGAGCACCGCGGTGGCGCCATCACTGACCCACACCGCCGGATAGTCGCCCGTGCTGTCGAAGATCTCGCACTGGTTGGCGTCCACGCGCGTGCCGGGATCCCACACCGACAGTCCGTTGCGCCCGAACTGACGCACCGTCGTACGGGTCAGGGTGAGCACCGAACGGGAGCGCAGGTCGACCGCGTTCTCCGGGATGTCGTGGATGCGGCAGTCCTCCAGCGTGAGCACCGCGTCGGTGTCGAGCGTGACACCGTCCGTCGTGGTGCGGTGCACATCGCAGTCCGTCAGATGCGCGGTGGCGCGGGCGGTGACCTGGACGCCGCTGCCGCGCACCTCGTACACCTCGCAACCCACCGCCTCCAGGGACGAGTTCTCCCCGGTCGCCGACAGGCCCGAGCCTGAGGCGTGATGGATGCGGCAGCGTTCCAGACGCGGGTGCGCGCCGCCGCGGACCGCGACACCGGACTGGCCGGCGGCCACCACCTCGCACTCCTCGAACACCCCGCTCCCGCCGTCGAGTACGGCGATGCCGACGCCGGCGGGGTTGTCGACGGTGCAGCGGCGTACGGTCGGACGCGCGCCGCCGCGCACCTCGATGCCGGCCGCGGAGCGGGTGACGATCCGCACGTCCAGCAGCTCCGGGGTGCCCTCCTCGACCAACAGGGCGGGCGCGGCGGCGTCCTGGCCCTCCACGTGCAGGTCCTGGACCACCGCGGAGGCGCGCACCGTCAGCGGCACCCCGTCCATGGGCGCGATCCGCACCGAGCCGGGGGAGCCCTCGGGGCCGCGCAGGGTCACCGCCCGCTGCACCACGAGGTTCTCCCGGTAGGTGCCGGGAGCGACGGTGAGGACGTCACCGTCCGCCGCGGCCTCCAGGGCGGCGGCGAGCGACGCGTACTCACCCGTGCGGCGCCGCCACCGCGATGTGCCGGTGTGCGTCACCTGGACCGTGCCCTGTGCCATGGCGTTGCCGTGCCCCCACCTCGTCGTACGCGGGTTTGTGCTGCCGAAGAAGCTCGGCCGGTCCACCGTAGCGTGCGCGCGGGTGGTGGGTTGACCAGAGCCGTCAGGCCGTCAGCTGCCGGTGCCGGTCCGGCCCCAGTCGGGACCTGCCTTGTCCCAGGCCTGGTCCCAACGGGCGTAACGGCGGCGGACCATGCGCCAGACGATCATCCGGCGCCCGCCCTCGACGGCTCCTGCGGTCAGGAGGGCGGCGCCGAACCCGGCCAGTACCGCGTGGGTCGTGGCCGTCGCGGAGTCCAGCGGGCGGGCCACTATGCGGCCGTGCGCGTCGGTCCATATCCGGAAGTGGTCGCCGTGGTGCGGCGAGGTGAGGGCCGCGAGGGCGGCGCCCTGCCGGGCCGTGCCGTCCGGGGCGGTCCAGTCGGCGAGGACGCGGCTGCGCAGGTCCCGGCCCGAGGTGGTCTCGGGGTCGGTGTCCAACGGGGAGCGGTCCAGCTTGCGCACCACGGTGGCCGTCACCGGATGCCGGGCGGCCTGCTGGTCCTTCACGGCCCGCTGCAGGGCGTCCTGGGCGACACTGCCGACGAGCGAGCCGATCACGGGCGCGGCGACCAGGATCAGCAGCAGGGCGACCAGAGCCACCCACGCCTCGACCAGATCGCTCGTGCGGCGCAGCGGATTGTGCCGCCAACGCCAGAGTCCCCGGACTGCTCGCACCGTCCCGCACCCCCTTCCCGCTCCGTGATAACTCCCGGCGGAGGCGTTCACCTTGAGTCCCGGTCAAAGAGAGAGGGAAATCACCTGCGACCGGGGGCCTCTCATGAACTTCTCACGAAGAACCCAACGCCCGGCCCCCCGGCAGGGGTTCCCGCGTCACCCTCGTTGTCCGGATCTTTCTCCGTCTTTCTCGACGAGTGGACGCGCCGGGTCTTCACTCCAGGACAGTGACCGGGTCGCCGACCCGGATCGTGCCGCGGGAAAGGGGCACGAGATTCTGCCCGAAGGCCAGTTTGCCGTCGATGTGGCGGTGACGCCCGAGCGAGCGCAAAGGCTCCCTGCCGCGTACGGCGGTGTCCTGGTCGGTGGTGGTCACCACGCAGCGCCCGCACAGCTTGGCGACACGGAAGGCGACGTCGCCGACGGCGATGCGCCGCCAGCCGTCCTCGGCCCAGGCGGGGCTGCCCGTCACGACCACGTTCGGCCGGAAACGGTTCATGGGCAACGGTCCCTCGGCCGGGTGGGTGCCTTGCGCGATCAGGGAGTTGAGGGCGTCGAGAGAGGCCTCCGAGGTGAGCAGCAGCGGAAAACCGTCGGCGAAGGTGACGGTCTCACCCGGCAGCGCGTACTCGGGATCCACGGGCCGGCGCGTGGCCGGATCGTCCATGTGCACCAGACGCGTACTGGCGCCGAGGTACGCGCTGCACCACGCGTGCGCGGCCGGATCCTCGGCCGGGACGCCCTCGACCTTTTCGCCGAAGATCTCCACCGGGATCGTGCCGGCCGGGCGGGGGACCGGCACCGTCAGCGGATCCGTCCCGGGTGCGGAGACACGGATGCCGCCGCCGGGCAGGAACTCGGCGGCGGCCAGTGCGAGGCGCGGCTGCTGACGCTGTGTGACGACCTTTCCCCCGTCGTCGACCAGGGCCCAGCGCCGGTCCCCGGCCAGCCCCCAGGGCTCCACGACGGCCTCCCGGACCGCGACGGCCCGGAACGCCTTGACCGGATGGACGTGGATCGACTGCAGCAGCGTGTTCCCCATGCGCCCATCGTGCCAGGCCGCGCGGGCGGCCCGGCAGGACGGCTCAGTAGCCCCGGTACTGCTGCTGGTTGTTGTACGGGTCCTGGTACGGGGCCGCGGCGGGCCGCGGAGCGGCAGGACGCATCGCCTCGTAACCGGCGCCGCCCGTCATCGGACGCATCGGCTGCGGCTGCTGCTGGGGGCCGGGATAGCCCCTCGGAGCCGTGGCCTGCTGCGGGATGTACGCGCCGGGCGCCTGCTGCAGCGGAGACGGCTGCTGCGCCTGCGGGTAGCCGTAGGAGGGCTGGGAGGGGCCCGCCGGAAGGGCGGGCAGGGCCGACGGCAGCGCGGGCAGGCTGCTGCCGGGCATGTCGTAGGCGGCGGGGACCCGGATCGGGGCGATCTGCGGGGTGCCCCGCTCGGCGACGAGCCTGTCGTAGATCGGGGTGTCCGGGAAGGCGGAGTAGTAGCCACCGCCGTAAGTGGAGCGGGGGGAGGTCATGGCACATAAGTTAAGCCCACGATGTGCTGGTTGGGGAGACCGATAAGAAGGTTGTTTTCCGTGTCCGCAGTGACGCGGGAGCCCCAATGCGAGCGAAGGCGGCAAAATGGGACAACGAACCGGGTTCTGATCCGGTAAAGCCCATGTTCCGGGCGGGTTACCGGCGGGTCGGTCCGATGTCGCGCGGTGCTCCTCATGGGACTTCGCCGTCCTGGAGAATAGGTTGTTGCGAAGGGCGGGCCGAACGGCCGGCGGACCCGTACTGGCGCGGCGACACGTGATGGGGGCGGACATGTCAATGTCGAAAGGCTCGAACACACCGGTGCCGCAGACGGCGCTGCGGGTGGAACTGGGCTGGCGCTCCGGCCCGGGCGTGCCCGACGCGGACTCCTCGGCGCTGCTGCTCGTGGGCGGCAAGGTCCGCTCCGACGGCGACTTCGTCTTCTACAACCAGCCCGTGCACTCCTCCGGCGCGGTGCGGCACGAGGGAAAGCGGGACGCCGGCGGCCGCATCACCGACACCCTTCTCGTCGACCTCGCGCGCGTGGAGCCCGCGATCGAGACCATCGTGCTCGCCGCCTCCGCGGACGGCGGCACCTTCGGTCAGGTCCCGGGCCTGTACATCGAGGTCCGCGACGCGGCGCGGGACACGGTGGCCGCCCGCTTCGACAGCGACGGCGCCACCGTCGAAACCGCTTTCGTGCTCGGGGAGTTCTATCGCCGCAACGGCGCCTGGAAGTTCCGCGCGGTCGGCCAGGGCTACAGCAGCGGCCTCGAAGGACTCGCGACGGACTTCGGCATCACGGTGGACGAACCCCAGCACGCGGCCCCCGCACCGGCACCCCCGGTGACCGTGCGGCCGCCCGCCGCCCCGCCCGTGACGATGCCGCCCCCCTCCGGCCCGCCCGTTCCCCTGGCACCCCCGGTCGGGCCCCCGGCCGCCGTACCGCCGCCGGCCCCGCCCACCGCACCGGTCCGTCTGTCCAAGATCACGCTGACCAAGGCGGCACCCGCCGTCTCCCTCGCCAAGCAGGGCGGCACCTCGGGCGCGATGCGGGTGAACCTCAACTGGCAGGTGCGCAAGCAGTTCTCGGGCTGGGGCAGCAAGCGGGGGCGCGCGGTCGCCATGCACGCCGACCTCGACCTGGACCTGTGCGCCCTCTACGAACTCACCGACGGCAGCAAGGGAGTCGTCCAGGCGCTGGGCAACGCCTTCGGCTCGCTGCACCGTCCGCCGTACATCCACCTCGACGGCGACGACCGCACCGGTGCCCTCGAGAGTGGTGAGAACCTCACCGTCAACCTCGACCACAAGCAGGACTTCCGGCGGATCCTCGTCTTCGTGACCATCTACGAGGGCGCGCGATCCTTCGCCGACCTGCACGCCACGGTCACCCTCCAGCCGCAGTACGGCGCACCGATCGACTTCTCGCTGGACGAGTGCACGGTCCCCTCCACCGTCTGCGCCCTCGCCCTGATCACCAACACTGGAAGCGACCTGGTCGTCCAGCGGGAGGCCCGCTACCTGGTGCCCGAGCGCGGTGTCAGCCCGCAGCGGACCATCGACCACGCGTACGGCTGGGGCATGAACTGGACCCCGGGCCGCAAGTAGCGGTTCAGCCCTTGTCGGGCAGCGCGTCCGGGCGGGTGTAGGTGCGGCCCTTCCAGGCCGCACCGCGGCCCCGGTAGTGCTGCACCGCCGAGTCGACCGTCATCAGGAGGTAGAGGAACGCGGTGAACGGCAGGAGGGGGGCGAGCCAGGCCGGCTGGTCGTAGTAGCGGAGCATCGGAAGGTACGTGCCCGTCATCACCAGCCAGGCCAGGCCCCCCACGACGGCCGCCGTGACGTCCCCCGTCGCCAGGCCCGCGATCAGGGACAGCGGCGGCACCAGATACACCAGGAGCAGTCCGAGGACCGTGCCGAGCAGCAGCAGCGGGTTGTGCCGCAGTTGTGCGTACGCGCTGCGGGAGACCATGCGCCACAGGTCGTGCAGGCGTGGGTAGGGGCGCACGCTGTCGACCTTCTCGGCCAGCCCCAGCCAGATGTGCCCGCCGCCGCCCTTGACGGCACGCGCCAGCGCCACGTCGTCGATGACGGCGTGCCGGATGACGTCCGGGACGCGCGCCCGCGCGGCGGTCTCGGCGCGCAGCAGGACGCAGCCGCCCGCCGCGGCCGCCGTCCGCGCCCCCTTCCTGCCGATCCGGCTAAACGGGTAGAGCTGCGCGAAGAAGTAGACGAACGCCGGTACCACGAGCCGCTCCCACGGGCTCTCCACCCGCAGCCGGGCCATCTGCGAGACCATGTCGAAGCCGCCGGTACGGGCCGCCGCGACCAACGCCCGAAGACTGTCCGGCGCGTGGGCGATGTCCGCGTCGGTCAGCAGCAGATACTCCGGCTCACGCGCGCGTGCCAGCCCGATCCCGTGCCGTACCGCCCAGAGCTTGCCCGTCCAGCCGGCCGGTGGTTCACCGGGGGAGTCGACGGTGAGGGGCAACCCGCCGTGCTCGCGCGCGAGTTCGCGGGCCAGCTCCCCGGTGCCGTCGGAGCTGCCGTCGTCCACGAGGAAGACCTCGGCCCGCCCCGGATAGTCCTGCGCGAGCAGCGAGGGCAGGCTCGAGGGCAGTACGGCGGCCTCGTCGCGCGCGGGGACGACGACGCACACCGACGGCCAGTCGCCGGGGTCCTCCCGGCGCGGCAGTCTGACGTCCGTGCGCCAGAAGTAGCCCTGGCAGAGCAGCAGCCACAGCCAGGCGGCGAGGGAGACGGCGGCGGTCCACGCGATGGCGCTCACCCGCGCAGTCTGCCCCACACCACCGGCCGCCAGGGGCCCATCGTCTATCGTGGCCGGGTGAAGATCGCGCTCATGGACTCCGGAATCGGTCTGCTGGCGGCCACCGCCGCGGTACGGCGTCTGCGCCCCGACGCCGATCTCGTGCTCTCCCTCGACCCCGACGGCATGCCCTGGGGACCCCGCACGCCCGAGGACCTGACCGAGCGTGCCCTGGCCGTCGCCGAGGCCGCCGCGGCACACCGGCCCGAGGCGCTGATCGTCGGCTGCAACACCGCCACCGTCCACGCGCTGCCGTCCCTGCGCGCCCGGCTGGAGCCGGAGCTGCCCGTCATCGGCACGGTCCCGGCGATCAAGCCCGCCGCGGCCGGCGGCGGCCCGCTCGCGATCTGGGCGACCCCGGCCACCACCGGCAGCCCCTACCAGCGGAACCTGATCGACGAGTTCGCCGACGGGGTGACCGTCACCGAGGTGCCCTGCCACGGGCTAGCCGAAGCCGTGGAGCACGCCGACGAGGCGGCCATTGACGCCGCCGTCAGCGCGGCCGCCGCCCTGACCCCAGAGGACGTGACGACCGTCGTCCTCGGCTGCACCCACTACGAACTCGTCGGCGAACGCATCCGCGCCGCCGTCCAGCGGCCCGGAAACCCACCCCTGGTGCTGCACGGGTCGGCGGGCGCCGTGGCCGCCCAGGCGCTGCGCCGCCTCGGCGCCCAGCCCCTGCCCGACGCCCCGGCCACCGGCACCCTGACGGTGCTGCTCAGCGGACGCGAGGGCGCCCTGCCCACCGCCGCCCTCTCCTATGAAGAAGGCCGCATCCTGCAGGCGGTGAGCCCCGCGCGGTGACCGCCTGTCACCGTGCGAACGCCCTCGGTGGGCGGTGGCCCCGCCGGCGGGGTCACTCTCCGCGACGCGCTACCAGCGCAGCGAAACCTGAGTAACCTCAAGGGTATGAGGGACCAGCCCCACGCCGAGAGCGCCCACCCCGATGTCTGGACCGGCCGCGCCACCAACCGGGTCCAGTGGCTGCTGGCGCTCGGCGGAGCGGCCTTCATGGCGCTCGGCGTCGAGCTCGCCGTCGACTCCGCCTGGAACTCCGGCATCGCCCCGCTGGTGATGTCCGTGGTGGGCTGCATCGCCGCCGGGCTGCTGGTCATGTTCGGCACGCTCGCCTTCGTGCACGTGGATCTCAAGCTCGACAAGGAGTCCCTGGAGGTGCGCTGCGGTCACATCGGCGTGCCGCGCCGCCGCATCCCCCTCGACCATGTGGCCGGCGCCGAGTTCGCCCCGCACGTCACCCCGCGCCAGTGGGGCGGCTGGGGCTACCGCTGGCGGCCGGAGAAGGGCACCGCGGTCGTCGTACGGCGCGGTGAGGGTGTGGTGCTGCGCCTGTGGGACGGCCACACGTTCACCATCACCGTCGACAACGCCGAGACGGCGGTGCGGGTCATCCGCGACCGCCTCCGCCCGAGCACACGCGGCACGACCCTCTGAACAAGGGCCGGGCCGCTGAGGTGCCGTTCCCCGCGAGAGCCCAGCGGCGGCCGCCGCGCAGGTCCCGAGACGTCGGCATGGTCCGGACGACAGCCCTCAGGGACCTCCCGGCGTCAGTCGGTCGTCCCGTGGTCGTACGTCTGTCTCCTGGCGCGGTGACGCCTCGGCCAGCGGGCGGGCGGTGGCCAGGCCCGCCAGCAGGCCCGCGCCCACCGACACGGCGGTGAAGCTCAGTGCGTTGCCGATGGCGGCGATCGCCGCGAGCGCCGTCAAAGCCGCGCCCGCGGTGAGCACGACGGGCGTCGGGCGCGCAGAGCGCCACAGCGTGTACAGCACCCAGCCGAAGGTCGCCGCCAGCAGCCCCACCCCGACCACTCCCTGTTCCGCCGCCTGCTGCAGCAGCGCCGAGTGCGGCCTGCCGTCCGGGACCAGCGTGCGGGTGGCGGTCGAGCTCAGCTCACCGAAGCGGCCAGGACCCACGCCCACGGCGGCGTTGCGGCGCGCCAGACGCAGGGCGTCCCGCCACAGCTGCACACGGTGCTCGGTGAGTGCGCCGGCCAGGGACGCGGTGAGCCCGGAGGGCAGCCGGTTCGCGGCGACCGCCCAGGTCATCCCACCCGTTATGACCGCCGCCCCGGCGAGGCCCGCCAGCCCCGGACCGCGGCTGGTCATCCGGCCCGCCGCGAGCGAGCACAGCAGTACGGCGACGCAGGCGACGAATCCACTGGTCGAGCCCAGCGCCGCAGCGGCCACCGTGATCCCGGCCGCCAGCGCGCCCAGCGCGTACCGCAGCCCCGGCGCCTCGGCGGCCCAGGCGGCACAGCACGCCCCACCGGCACAGAGGGTCAGCAGGGCGGCGGTGGCTCCCGCGTGCCCCAGCGGTCCGTCGATCTGCGGCCCCGGCGCGAGCTGCGGCACGGCGACGGCCAGCCCGAGCCCCGCCAGCGCCCCCGCGCACGGCGCGGCGACCGGCAGCAACGCCCCGCAGATGCGGCCCGCGGAATAGCCGGCGGCCACGGCCAGCACCGCGAGCAGCACGCCCTCGGGGCGCCCCTCGTGCGCCGTCGCCGTGATCAGCGACCAGACGGCACAGGCGCCGAGCACCACGACGCCCGTCGCGTCCGAAACGTTTCGTCTGTGGCCGTCCTCCCCTGGACCGACCGCAGACGTGCTCCCCGCTGAACCCACCCCGCCCCCCGGAACCCGACCGAAGCCCCCCGACCTCGCACGACCAGGCCGTCGAGGCCGTGACCGGCCGGACGACTGTGGCTGGGCTCACCGTAACGGCTGATGGATGTTTTGTGGATGAGTTGGGACGGGTTGTGCAGGAACGATGCGGCAGCTGCCCCGCTCGGCGCCGTGGGCCGCCATCCGGACCGCGCTGTCCCGGCCAAGGTCACCCGCCGTACACTCCCGGAGTGACCGTCACCGCAACCTCCGTGGACGAGTCGGACCGGCTGCGGTCGCAGCCCGCGCCCGCCTCGCGCACGGCGCGCCTCGTACGCCTCGTCCCGGCCCTCGTCGCCGCGCTCTGCGGAGTGCTCCTCTACGTCAGCTTCCCGCCGCGCACCCTGTGGTGGCTGGCCCTGCCCGCCTTCGCCGGCTTCGGCTGGGTCCTGCGCGGCCGCGGCTGGAAGGCGGGCCTCGGGCTCGGCTACCTCTTCGGCCTCGGCTTCCTGCTGCCGCTGCTGGTGTGGACCGGCGTGGAGGTCGGCCCGGTGCCGTGGATCGCGCTCGCCGCGATCGAGGCGATCTTCGTCGCGCTGGTCGGCGCGGGCGTCACGCTCGTGTCCCGGCTGCCCGCGTGGCCGCTGTGGGCGGCCGCGGTGTGGATCGCGGGAGAGGCGGCACGCGCGCGTGTGCCCTTCCACGGCTTCCCCTGGGGCAAGATCGCCTTCGGCCAGGCCGACGGCGTCTTCCTGCCGCTGGCCGCGGTGGGCGGCACCCCCGTGCTGGGCTTCGGGGTCGTCCTGTGCGGCTTCGGGCTGTACGACATCGTGCGCCTGGTCGCCGAGGGGCGGCGTACGCGGGAAATCCGGCGATCGGCGGCGGCGGTGGCCCTGCTGAGCGTGGCCGTCCCGGTGGTGGGCGCGGTGGCCGCCCGGGGGCTGGTCAGCGACAAGGCCGAGAACGGCTACGCCACCGTCGCGCTCATCCAGGGCAACGTCCCCCGCTCCGGTCTGGAGTTCAACGAGCAGCGCCGGGCCGTGCTCGACTACCACGCGCGTGAGACGCTGCGGCTGGCCGCCGACGTCAAGGCCGGCAAGACCCCCAGGCCCGACTTCGTGCTGTGGCCGGAGAACTCCTCCGACGTCGACCCCTTCGCCAACGCCGACGCCTACGCCGTGATCGACAACGCGGCCAAGGCGATCGGCGTGCCCATCTCGGTGGGCGGTGTCGTCGAGCGCGGCGGCAAGCTGTGGAACGAGCAGATCCTGTGGGACCCGAAGAAGGGTCCGACGGACACCTACGACAAGCGGCAGATCCAGCCCTTCGGCGAGTACCTGCCGCTGCGCGGTCTCATCGGCGCCATCAACAGCAACTGGACCTCGATGGTCCGCCAGGACTTCAGCCGGGGCACCAGGCCGGGCGTGTTCACCATGGACCACGCCAAGGTCGGCCTGGTCACCTGCTACGAGGCCGCCTTCGACTGGGCCGTGCGCTCCGAGGTCACCGACGGCGCGCAGCTGATCTCCGTGCCCAGCAACAACGCCACCTTCGACCGCAGCGAGATGACCTACCAGCAGCTCGCCATGTCCCGCGTGCGCGCCGTCGAACACAGCCGGACCGTGACGGTGCCGGTCACCAGCGGCGTCAGCGCGGTCATCATGCCGGACGGGAAGATCACCCAGAGGACCGGCATGTTCGTCCCGGCCTACCTGGTCCAGAAGGTGCCCCTGCGCTCCTCGCAGACGCCGGCCACCGAGCTGGGCATCCTGCCGGAGATCGCCCTGGTGCTGGTTGCCGCGGGCGGCCTCGGCTGGGCGGTCGGCGCCGGGGTGCGCGGCCGGCGGGCCGGGGGAGCGTCCTCGGCCAGCTAGGGTCGGGATCATGGCTACCCCCGACTTCATCCGTGATCTGCGGTCCTCGATCGGCCATCGGCTGCTGTGGCTGCCCGGTGTCAGCGCCGTCGTCCTCGACGACGAGGGCAGAGTGCTGCTCAACCGCCGCTCCGACAACGGCAAGTGGTCGCTGATCGGCGGCATCCCGGAGCCGGGGGAGCAGCCCGCGGCCTGCGCGGTGCGCGAGGTCCACGAGGAGACGGGAGTGCACTGCGTCGTCGAGCGGGTGCTCGTCGTCCAGGCGCTGAAGCCCATCACCTACGACAACGGGGACATCTGCCAGTACATGGACATCTCGGTGCGCTGCCGGGCCGTCGGCGGCGAGGCCCGGGTCAACGACGACGAGTCGTTGGAGGTCGGCTGGTTCGAGGTGGACGCCCTCCCGGAGCTGAACGAGTTCGCCCTGCACCGGATCAAGCAGGCACTGTCGGACGCACCCACATGGTTCGACCCCACCACTTCGGGCTGAAGTATGGGGCCTGACCATATGTGGTCGGGCGACCCCGCTGCTTAGGGTCGTGCCATGACCCCGCTCAACGCCGCATCCGCCCCCCTCACCCCCTCCCTGGACCTCGGCGGCCGCACCGCCCTGGTCACCGGCGCCGCCGGTGGCATCGGCGGCGCCTGCGCGCTGCGGTTCGCCGCCGCCGGGGCGAAGGTGAGAGCGGTCGACCGGGACGCGGCGGGCCTGGAGACGCTGGCCGAGCGGGCAGCGGGCCTGGCGGGCACGGTCGAACCGCACGTCCTGGACCTCACCGACCTGGACGCCGCCGAACTCGCCGCCGCGGGCACCGACGTCCTCGTCAACAACGCCGGACTTCAGCTGGTCCGCCCCATCGAGGAGTTCCCGCCCGACGTCTTCCACACCGTGCTCACCGTGATGCTGGAAGCACCCTTCCGGCTCATCCGCGGCGCCCTGCCGCACATGTACGGGCAGGGATGGGGCCGTATCGTCAACGTCTCCTCGGTGCACGGGCTGCGCGCCTCCGCCTACAAGTCCGCCTATGTGGCCGCCAAACACGGACTGGAGGGCCTGTCCAAGACAGCCGCCCTGGAAGGCGCGGCCCACGGTGTCACCTCGAACTGTGTGAACCCCGGCTATGTGCGCACCCCACTGGTCGAACGGCAGCTCGCCGACCAGGCGGAGGCGCACGGCATCCCCGAGGAACGGGTGCTCACGGAGGTGCTGCTGCAGGACAGCGCGGTCAAGCGGCTCGTCGAACCGGAGGAGGTCGCCGAGGCCGTGGCGTATCTGTGCGGTCCGCGGGCATCCTTCGTCACCGGCACCTCGCTCGTCCTCGACGGCGGCTGGACCGCGCACTGAGCAGGCCGTAGCCGTGCACGGACGAGTTGTCCACAGGGCTGACGGGGCGAGCGCCGGATGGGGAATCCTGTGACCATGTCCCGCGATCACGTGCGGTCCGCCGAGCGCGCCGAGGGCGCGGTGCCGGCGGGCGCTCCCACCGAGACGCCGTTCCTGGAGCTGCTGGCCAGGGGCGCGCCCGTCGACGCCTATGAGCAGCCGGTGATGCTGGCGCGCGCGGAGGGCCGCCCCGACGAGACCGTGGTCGCGCTGGAGCACGCCAAGCTGCTCGCGCTGCGGGTGCGGGCGGAGCTGGAGGGACGGCGCCGCCGCGAGGCGGAGCTGTCGGCGCTGTTCGAGACCGCCCACGACCTCGCGGGCCTGCGCGACCTGGACTCCGTCCTGCGGGCGATCGTGCAGCGCGCCCGCTCACTGCTCGGCACGGACGTCGCCTACCTCAGCCTGAACGACCCCACGCGCGGCGACACCTACATGCGGGTCACGGAGGGCTCGGTCGCCGCCCGCTTCCAGCAGCTGCGGCTCGGGATGGGGGAGGGGCTGGGCGGGCTGGTCGCCCAGACGGCCCGCCCCTATGTCACCGACGACTACTTCAAGGACGACCGCTTCCAGCACACCCACGCCATCGACGCCGGCGTACGCGACGAGGGACTGGTCGCCATCCTCGGCGTCCCCCTGATGCTGGGCCACCACGTCATCGGCGTCCTCTTCGCCGCCGACCGGCGGGCCCGGGTCTTCGAGCGGGAGCAGATCGCCCTGCTCGGCTCCTTCGCCGCCCTCGCCGCGGCCGCCATCGACACCGCCAACCTCCTCACCGAGACCCGCTCGGCCCTCGCCGGACTGGAGCGGGCCAACGAGATCATCCGGGACCGCAGCGGTGTCATCGAGCGTGCCTCCGACGTCCATGACCGGCTGACCGAACTCGTCCTGCGCGGCGGCGGGGTGCACGACGTGGCCGCGGCCGTCTCCCAGGTCCTCGACGGCACCGTCGAGTTCACCGAGGCCGCCGACACACCCCAGGGCCCCCTGGAGACCTCCCGGGCCGAGGGCCATGCCGTACGCCACAAGGACGACTGGATCGCGGCCGTGGCAGCCGGCGGCGAACTCCTCGGCGCGCTCGTCCTGCGCGGCCACCCCGGGCTCGATCCCGTCGACCAACTCACCCTGGAACGCGCGGCGATGGTTACCTCGCTGCTGCTCCTGGCCAGACGTTCCGCCGCCGACGCCGAGCAACGCGTCCGCGGCGAGCTGCTGGACGATCTCCTCGACGCCCGCGACCGCGACCCACGGCTGCTGCGCGAGCGCGCCGCACGCCTGCACGCCGACCTCGACGCCACCCACGTCGTCCTCGCCGCCCGCCTCGACGGCCCCGCCGCCGACGCCGAGCAGGAGGCCGACGCCCGCCGGCGCCTGTGGTCCGCCGCCTCACACCTCGCCACCACCCGGCACGGCCTGGCCGCCGCCCGCGACGGCGGCACCGTCCTGCTGCTGCCGCTGCGGACCGGTGACACCGCCACCGCCCTGGCCCGCCGGACCGCCCGCCACCTGGGCACCGCCGTCCATGAGGCGGTCACCGTCGGCGCCTCCGCGCCCGTCCGCGACCTGGCCGCCCATCCCGACGCGGTGGCCGCCGCCTACAAGGAGGGCCGACGCTGCCTGGAGGCCCTGCGGCTGCTCGGTCGCGCCGGTGACGGGGCCGCCGCCCAGGACTTCGGGTTCCTCGGCCTCCTGCTCGCCGGAGACCGGGACATCGCCGGCTTCGTCGACCGCACCATCGGCCAGGTCGTCGCCTACGACGAACGCCGCGGCACCGATCTCGTGCGCACCCTCGACGCCTACTTCACCTGCGGCATGAGCCCGGCCCGCACCAAGGACGAACTCCACGTCCACGTCAACACCGTCGCCCAGCGCCTGGAGCGCGTCGGCCGCCTCCTCGGCGACGACTGGCAGAGCCCCGCCCGTGCCCTGGAGATCCAACTCGCCCTGCGCCTGCACCGGTTGTCGGCGGCGGAGCAGCGCTGAACCCCCGTACGCGGGCGCGTACGGGGGCCGGTCGCGGCAGGGTCACACGGTCCGGGCGTCCGCCGCGGGAGTCCTCGCCGGCTCGTCGCTGGCCGAGGAGTCGACGTCGGCGAGATCCCGTCGGCGCGTCTCCTTCGCGAGCCCCACGGCGACGACCGTGAGGACGGCCGCGGCGATGACGTACAGGGCGATCGGCGTTGAGCTGTCGTAGTCGGACAGCAGCGCGGTGGCGATCAGCGGTGCCGGGGCGCCGGCGGCGACCGAGGCGAACTGGGCGCCGATCGAGGCACCGGAGTAGCGCATGCGGGTGGCGAACATCTCGGAGAAGAAGGCGGCCTGGGGCGCGTACATCGCGCCGTGCAGAACCAGGCCCACGGTGACGGCGATGATCAGGTTGCCGAAGCCGCCGGTGTCGATGAGGGAGAAGAAGGGGAACATCCACAGCCCGACGCCGACCGCGCCCAGCAGATACACCGGCCGCCGTCCGACGCGGTCGGACAGCGCGCCCCAGGCCGGGATGACCGCGAAGTGCACGGCGGAGGCGATCAGTACGGCGTTCAGCGCGGTCTGCTTGGAGACGCCGGCCGCGGTGGTGGCGTACACGAGGATGAAGGCGGTGATGACGTAGTAGCTGATGTTCTCCGCCATGCGCGCGCCCATGGCCACCAGTACGTCGCGCCAGTGGTGGCGCAGCACGGAGACCAGGGGCGGCTTCTCGGTGTCGCCGCCGTCCGCCCTGCGGGCCTCGGCCTGCGCCAACGCCTGCTGGAATACAGGCGATTCATCGACAGACAGACGAATCCACAAACCGACGATCACCAGCACACCGGAGAGCAGGAACGGGATCCGCCAGCCCCAGGAGCCGAAGGCGGCGTCGGAGAGCAGCGCCGTCAGCAGGGACAGCACGCCGGTCGCGAGCAACTGCCCGGCGGGCGCCCCGGTCTGCGGCCACGAGGCCCAGAACCCGCGCCGCCGCGCGTCCCCGTGCTCCGACACCAGCAGCACCGCCCCGCCCCACTCACCGCCGAGCGCGAAGCCCTGCACGAGCCGCAGGGTGGTCAGCAGCACGGGCGCCGCGGCGCCGACCGTCGCGTGCGTGGGCAGCAGCCCGATCGCGAAGGTCGCCCCGCCCATCATCAGCAGGCTGAGCACCAGCAGCTTCTTGCGGCCGATCCGGTCACCGTAGTGCCCGAAGACCAGAGCACCGAGGGGACGGGCGGCGAAGCCGACGGCGTACGTCAGGAACGACAGCAGCGTGCCGACCAGGGGGTCGGAGTCCGGGAAGAACAGCTTGTTGAAGACGAGCGCGGCGGCGGAACCGTACAGGAAGAAGTCGTACCACTCGATGGTGGTTCCGATGAGGCTGGCGGCGACGATGCGCTTGAGGTTGGCGGGGGTCGGTGGAGCGGATGCTGCGGAGGCCATGTGCGCCACTTCCTCGTGTGCGGTGGGGACGGGTACGTGTCGGCACACGCTAGGAAGACACAGGTCAGGCGCACATGTGGTGGGACTACATAGTTTGGGGCCCACCTATCCGCGCAGCCGCTATGTCTGTGGTTCCGGTGCGTCTGCGAAGACCAGGGCCCGGGCCAGGGTGGCGGCCCGGGATCTCACGGGCGCGAGGCGGGAACGGGCGGTCGGAGCATGGTCCTGGGCACACGGCGCCGTCGGGTGGGCCGGCGTGCCGGGAGCGGACCAGAAGGAGACCTGCGATGGCGAGGGTGAATGTGAAGCAGAAGGTGGGCGTCGTGTTCAGCCGTGGCCCGGTCTTTCGATGAGAAAACTTCGCCAACCGGCCGTGGTCGCTTGCCGGATGCTCGTCAGCCTGCTGCTCGACGACGAATGGATCCAGCCGGTGTCGGCGGATCTGATCTACGACACGATGGACCCCTACGCCGTCTGCATGGCCTTCCACGTGGCCGGTGACTCGGTGGTGTGCTGGGTGTTCGCCCGGGACCTGCTGATCGGCGGCCGGTCCCGCTGCACGGGGGAGGGGGACATCCGTGTGTGGCCCTCGGCCCGGGGCGCGGTGAACGAGGTCTGCGTCCAGCTGCGGCCGGGCGGGGAAGCGGAGCGGGTCGTCCTCGTCGCGTCGGCACGGGCCGTGGAGGCGTTCCTGCACCGGGCCCTGCAAGCGGTGCCCGCGGGCACGGAGACGGGCCACCTCGACCTGGACGACCTCGCCGACCAGCTCCTGAACCGGCCGGGCAGGCCGCACGGGTAGCCCTGTCGGTCCCGACGTCCGTCCGGACCAGCGCGGTCGGGCCGGTGTTATGGGCGCAGGAGGGTGTTGAGCCGGGCGGCCTGACGGGTCAGGTGGTCGCGTTCGGCGAGGTTGGGTGCCTTCCGCGCCGCCTCGGCGTACAGCCGGGCCGCGGTCGTCAGGTCGCCGTCGCGTTCGTGGAGGTGGGCCGCCACCGCCGTGTGGCGGGGCAGCGAGGAGTCCAGCTCCGCGAGCGCGGCCAGACCCGCGCGCGGTCCGTCCGCCTCACCGACGGCGACCGCGCGGTTGAGGCGGGCGACGGGGCTGTCGGTCAGGCGTACGAGCTCGTCGTACCACTCGACGATCTGCACCCAGTCGGTCTCCTCGGCGCGAGGCGCGTCCGCGTGCAGGGCCGCGACGGCGGCCTGCGCCTGGAACTCGCCCAGCCGGTCGCGGGCGAGGGCGGCCTGCAGGATCTCGACGCCCTCCGCGATCATCCCCGTGTCCCACCGGCCGCGGTCCTGCTCTGCGAGCGGCACCAGGCTGCCGTCGGGCGCCGTGCGGGCGGCGCGGCGGGCGTGGTGCAGCAGCATCAGGGCGAGCAGCCCCGCCACCTCGGGATGGTCGATGGCGGCCGCGAGCTGCCGGGTGAGCCGGATCGCCTCGGCGGCGAGGTCGACGTCTCCGGAGTAGCCCTCGTTGAAGACCAGGTAGAGGACGCGCAGCACGGTGGCGACATCGCCTGGCTGCTCGAAGCGCACCCGGGAGACGGTGCGCTTGGCCCGGCTGATGCGCTGCGCCATGGTCGCCTCGGGCACCAGATAGGCCTGGGCGATCTGCCGGGTGGTGAGCCCGCCGACGGCGCGCAGGGTGAGCGCGACGGCGGACGAGGGCGTGAGGGACGGGTGGGCGCACAGGAAGTAGAGCTGGAGCGTGTCGTCGACCGCGGACGCGGGCCCCGGCGGCGGCTGTTCCTCCAGACGGTCCTCACGCCGTCGGCGCGCGCTGTCCGCCCGGGCCTGGTCGAGGAACTTCCGCCAGGCCACGGTGACCAGCCAGCCCTTCGCGTCCTGCGGCGGGTCGTCCGGCCACACGCGGACCGCTTCGAGCAGTGCCTCCTGTACGGCGTCCTCGGCCGCCGCGAAGTCGGCTCCGCGGCGGACGAGGACCGTGAGGACGTTCGGCGTGAGGCTCCGCAGGAGGGCCTCGTCCATGGGCGAGCTCACTCCTGCGCGGGGGCCGTACTGGTGCAGTGCTCGGCGAAGTCCGTGACGCCTGCGTGCGGGTTCATGAACGGGCGCACCTCCAGCCACTCGTGGATCGGCCTGCCGCCCGCCCCGGGAGCGGCCGACAGCTCCGCGGCCAGCTCGACGGCGCGCTCATGACTGTCCACGTCGATGATCATCCAGCCGGCGATGAGGTCCTTGGTCTCGGCGAACGGGCCGTCGGTGACCGGCGGACGCCCCTCACCGCCGTACTGGACCCAGCTCCCCTCGGGGGTGAGCGCCTGGCTGTCGACGAACTCGCCTGACTTCTCCAGCCGGGCCGCGAAGTCGTTCATGTACCGCACGTGCGCCGAGATCTCCTCCGGCGTCCACTGGTCCATCGGCACGTCGTTCACCGGAGCCGGGGCACCGCGGTAGTGCTTGAGCAGCAGATACTTGGCCATGGTGTTCTCCTCGGTGCTGGTGCGACCCCTCGTGGCCGCGTTCACCCCTGGGACGGAGCCGGTCGGGCGTTCTCGACATGACCGCGAGGATTCGTTCGCGCCCGGATCTCGCCGAGCCATTCCGTGCCCAGCCGGCGCCCGTCGGGGAGCTGGTCGTCCCGCTCCCAGCGCCATGTCGTGATCATCGCCAGGACGAGGAGCCGGCAGGCGCGCAGCAGCTCGTGATCGACCCCCGGGTAGTGGTCGCCGACGTCCTCGGGCGCATGGGCGAGGTCGAATTCGACGGGTCCACGGCAGCAGGTCTCGAGGTCGATGAACAGGGGGCCGTTCGCCGTGGTGAGCAGGTTGCCCGGGTGCGGCTCGCCGTGCAGCAGCTGATCGGGGCCGCCGCGCTCGCCGGTCACTTCTCTGAGGTTCCGCAAGGTGTCGACGAGCAGTTCCCGGTCCGCGTCGGCGAGCGCCGGTGTGCGGTCGCGGCTCGCCACCAGATGCTGGGCCTGTGCGACCCGGTCGGTGAAGTGCGGTGCGGGGACGTCGAGTCGGCGCATGCCGGCGTGCAGCCGTCGGAGCGCGTGGGCGTAGTCGGCCGGTGCGATCTGTCGTGGTTCCGTGGGTTCGTAGTAGGTCCAGAGCGTGATGACGAAGCCGTCCTGTTGGTGGACGCGCGGCTTCACGCGAGGATCCAGTGCGGCTACGGGGCACCCGGCCTCGGCGAGTCGCCGGGCGAGGTCGACCTCGAACTGCGCGACCTGATCCGCCGCCGGTGCCACCCGGGCCAGGACGTCGCAGGGCAGCAGTCGCAGGGTGAGCTTGTTGGAGTCGTGCAGCACGATCGCGTCGTCGACGCCCAGGCCCAGGGACGAGGCGGTCGCCGTGGCCGCCGCCACGGCGCGCGGGAGCACGGACGGCTGCATCGTCGCCTTGCCTCTCTCCCATGAGTGCCGCAACTCTCGCACCCTACCAAGGCGCGCTCCGCGACCGCGGTCACGGAGCGCGCCTCAGCAGCGGTTCGTCATGCGGTGGGAGTGGTGCGGATGGCAGCGATGTCGAATTGCAGACGCACTTTCTCGCTCACCATGGCACCGCCCTCGGCGAGTTTGGCGTTGTACGTCAGACCCCATTCGGAACGGTTGATGGTGGTGGTGCCGTCGAATCCGACCCGTTCGTAGCCGAACGGGTCGGTCACATGGCCTATGTAGGTGAGTTCCAGCACCACGGGACGCGTCACCTTCTTGATGGTGAGGTCGCCGGACATGCGGTAGACATCGTTGCCGTCGACCTCGACGGCGGTGCTCCGGAAGCTCATCCGGGGGTAGTTGCGGGCGTCCAGGAAGTCGCGGCCGACCAGGTGCGCGTCGCGTTGTTCCACTCCGGTGTCGACGCTGGCGGTGGCCAGCACGATCTCCGCCTGCGAGCGGGCGGGGTCGTGGCCGTCGAAGAAGAGCCTGCTGCGGTACTCGGTGAAGGCTCCGCGCACGGTGGTGACCATGGCGTGCCGGACGGAGAAACCGATCCGGCTGTGCGCCGGGTCGATCATCCATTCGCCGGTCAGGGAGGCGAGGGTGGGGGTGGCGGCACCGGCGGTGGGGGAGAACGCCGGCGGCCGGGTGGTGGGGGACGGTGAAGCTGCGGGGGGAGCCGGGCGGCGCAGGGACGCAGCGCGGGTGAACAAGTTCATGATTCACGTGATTACTTCATGAAAGAAATTGCCGCAAGCCTGCTTCACGTCCCATGGCGGCCCGAACATAATCCACACACATTCACCACGGAATCGGTTCGCGGTGATAATGCCGGATTCGCCGATATCCGTCAGGGCTCGCGGTGTTCGTGTGCCGCCCGCTCCAATTCCTCCGCCTCCGCCTCGGCCAGCCGTGCCTCCGCCGCCACGTCGATGGAGCGGGTCAGCCACCAGTACAGGGCGCCCGCCACCGGCAGTCCGACGAACAGGGAGATGTCCGCACCGCCGAGCGCGTCGGCGACCGGGCCGGTGTAGAGGGTGCCCACGGCGAAGAACGGCACCATGACGCCGAAGCCCACCAGATAGGCGATGATGCCCTGCCAGCCCCAACGGCCGTAGATCCCATGCGGGTTGAAGATCTCGGCGATGGCGTAGTGACCGCGGCGCACGACGTAGTAGTCCATCAGGTTGACCGCGGTCCACGGGATGAACAGATAGAGCACCAGCAGCAGGAAGTTGTTGAAGTTCTCCAGGAAGTTGGAGGTCGCGGCCAGCGCGCCGACCAGGGAGAGCGCCGCGGTCAGTCCGATGGTCACCAGCCGTACGCTCAGCGTCGGGCGCACCCGTTTGATCGAGTCGACGGCGCTGATCAAGGTGAGCGAGCCGCCGTACATGTTGAGCGCGGTGACGGAGACCAGGCCCAGCACGGCGAAGAGCAGCACGATCGCGCCGAAGCCGGTGAAGACCTTGTCGCCCGCCGCGTTGATCGACTTGATCGTGTCGAAGTCCTTGCCGGCCCAGGCGGCGAGCAGCGCGCCGAGCACCATCAGCCAGATGCCGCCGAGAGCGGAACCGAAGTAGGTCCAGTAGAAGGTCTTGCGGACGGTCACGTCCGGCGGGAGATAGCGGGAGTAGTCCGAGACGTAGATCGCCCAGCTGATCTGGTAGCCGGCGACCACGCCGAACTGGGCCAGGAACGGCGTCCACTTGAAGGCGCCGAGGTCGAAGGAGCCGGCCGGGTAGTGCAGGGTGACCAGGACGCCGATGGTGAAGATCCCGAAGACGACCAGGAAGGTGTAGGTCAGGAACTGCTCGGCCTTGTGGATGACGTCGTAGCCGACGAGTGCGATCACCAGGGCGACCACGGTGACCACGACCACCCACAGCTTCACCCCGCCGTGCACGGTGGTGTGCATGGCCTCGCCGGCGAGGATGGTGTTGAAGACGTTGAAGCCCGCGTACTGGACGTAGGCGAACAGCCACACCAGCAGGGCGCCGATGTAGCCGAACTGGGGCCGCGACTGGATCATCTGCGGCAGGCCCAGCTGGGGGCCCTGGGCCGAGTGGAAGGCCATGAAGAAGGTGCCCAGGACGGTGCCGGCCACGATCGCGATCAGCGACCAGATGAGGTTGCCGCCCTCGGTGATGCTGATCAGGCCCACGGCGAGGGTGGCGATCTGGGCGTTCGACATGAACCACAGTGGGCCCAGGTGCCACAGCTTGCCATGGCGCTCGTCCAGCGGGACGTAGTCGATGGAGCGGATCTCCAGCCCCGACACCCGCGGTTCCGATGTTGTGGTCACGGCGCCTCCAGAGCGTTCCATCCACCCCTGTGGCCGGATTCCTTCCCTGGAATTGTCTGGCCAAAGGTCACATTGCCGACCCTTGACCAGACCATCCCTCCTGGTCAGGCCGCCGGGCTCGGGAAGGTGGGGTACTCCACCCCGGAGACGTGCTGGACGACTCGGATGACCTGGCAGGAGTAGCCGAACTCGTTGTCGTACCAGAGGTAGAGGATGGCGTTGTCGCCCTCCACCTTGGTGGCGCCCGCGTCGATGATCGAGGCGTGCCGTGAGCCGATGAAGTCGCTGGAGACCGCGTCGGGGGCGGTGGTGAAGTCGATCTGGCGCCTGAGCGGCGAGGTCAGAGACACCTTGCGCAGATGGTCGAGGACCTCCTCGCGGTCGGTCTCGCGGGCGAGCTGGAGGTTGAGGATCGCGATCGAGACGTCCGGCACCGGGACCCGGATCGAGCTGCCGGTGATCCGCGCCTTCAGGTCGGGCAGCGCCTTGGCGACGGCCGAGGCGGCACCGGTCTCGGTGATGACCATGTTCAGCGGCGCGGAGCGGCCCCGGCGGTCGGCCTTGTGGTAATTGTCCAGCAGGTTCTGGTCGTTGGTGAACGAGTGCACGGTCTCCACGTGGCCGCGCAGCACGCCGTACTCGTCGTCCATCGCCTTCAGCGGTGGCACGATCGCGTTGGTGGTGCAGGAGGCGCAGGACAGGATCTGCTCGTCGGGCTTGATCGTGTCGTGGTTGACGCCGTGCACGATGTTCGGGACGTCGCCCTTGCCCGGCGCGGTCAGCACGACCTTGTCGATGCCCGGACGCAGATGCTGGGACAGGCCCTCGCGGTCGCGCCACTTGCCGGTGTTGTCGATCAGGATGGCGTTGTTGATGCCGTACGCCGTGTAGTCGACCTCGGAGGGGTCGTCGGCGTAGATCACCTTGATCGCGTTGCCGTTGGCGAAGATCGTGCTCGATTCCTCGTCCACGGTGATCGTGCCCTGGAACTGGCCGTGGATGGAGTCCCGGCGCAGCAGCGAGGCCCGCTTGACGAGATCCTCGGAGGCCCGTCCGCCTCCGCCGCGCACGACCATCGCGCGCAGCCTGAGCCCGTTGCCGGAACCGGCCTTTTCGATCAGCAGGCGGGCCACGAGCCGGCCGATGCGGCCGAAGCCGTAGAGGACGACGTCGCGCCCGACGCCGCCCTCGATCTTGTTGGCGCCGGTGGCACCGGCGACGGCCTCGGCGGTGAACGCCTCCACCGTCAGGCCCCGGTCGTCGTCCTTGTACGTCGCGGCCAGCATGCCGATGTCGATCTGCGAGGGGCCGAGGTCGAGCGTCGTCAGCGCCTGCAGGAAGGGCAGGGTCTCGGTGACCGAGAGCTCCTCGCCGGCGATCTGCCGGGCGAAGCGGTGGGTCTTGAGGATGCTCACCACCGACTTGTTCACCAGGGAGCGGCTGTGCAGCAGGACGGTGACGTCCCGCTCGCGGTGCAGCTTCCCGATGATCGGGATCATCGACTCCGCGGTCTCCTCGCGGGTCTTCCAGTTGGTGAACGAGTCGTCGTTGACAGTCACAGATCCATCTTTCGAGCTAGGCGGCGCTCATATGTTAAACCCCTTGTGTTTCGATCCTTCGAACGGGGGTGCCAGGCGCTGAACGAGGAGTGAATCGAGACGATCCGGCTCCCCGTCCGTACCTCACGGTCATGGGGGCCTGCCCGCCCCGCCGACCGCCACCGGAACCGATCGAGGGACACCACCATGAACGCAACCGCAGCCATCGGCGTGACCGGCCTGGGGGTCATGGGCCGCAACCTGGCGCGCAACTTCGCCCGCCGCGGGTACACCGTCGCCGTCCACAACCGCACGGCCGGCCGCACGCGCGCGCTGATGGAGGTGTACGGCGACGAGGGCTCCTTCGTCCCCGCCGAGACGGCCGAGGAGTTCGTCGCCGCCCTCGAACGCCCCCGCCGCCTGATGATCATGGTGCAGGCGGGCGCCGCCACGGACGCGGTCATCGAGGAGTTCGCCCCGCTCCTGGAGCCCGGCGACATGATCATCGACGGCGGCAACGCCCACTTCGCCGACACCCGCCGCCGCGAGGCCGCCCTGCGCGAGCGCGGCCTGCACTTCGTCGGCGCCGGCGTCTCCGGAGGTGAGGAGGGCGCCCTGGAGGGGCCGTCCGTCATGGTCGGCGGCTCGGCGGAGTCGTACGACGTGCTCGGCCCGATGTTCGAGACCATCAGCGCCAAGGTCGACGGCGAGCCGTGCGCCGCCCACATCGGCAGCGACGGCGCCGGACACTTCGTCAAGATGGTCCACAACGGCATCGAGTACGCCGACATGCAGCTCATCGCCGAGGCGTACGACCTGCTGCGCCAGGTCGCCGGATACACCCCGGCCGAGATCGCGGACGTCTTCCGCCGCTGGAACGCAGGCCGGCTCGGCTCCTACCTCGTCGAGATCACCGCCGAGGTCCTCGCCCACACCGACCCGGAGACCGGCGCCCCCTTCGTCGACGTCGTCGCCGACGCCGCCGGGCAGAAGGGCACCGGCCGCTGGACCGTGCAGACCGCCCTCGACCTCGCCTCCCCGGTCACCGCCATCGCCCAGGCCACCTTCGCCCGCGCCGCCTCCGGCCAGAGCGAACTGCGCGCCGCCTACGTGGGCCTGCCCGGCGGCACCCGGCCCCACCTCAGCCGCACCGAGGCCGAACGCTTCGCCTCCCAGGTCGAGCACGCCCTGTACGCGTCCAAGGTCATCGCCTACGACCAGGGCCTGAAGATGATCCAGGACGCGGCCGCCGAGTACGGCTGGAAGATCGACCTCGGTACCGTCGCCAGGATCTGGCGCGGTGGCTGCATCATCCGCGCCTCCTTCCTCGACCGCATCCGCACCGCCTACGCCGCTGACCGCGAACTGGTCAGCCTGCTGGGCGAGATGGAGTTCGCCATGGAGATCACCGACGCGCAGGTGCCCTGGCGGGAGACCGTCGCCTCCGCCGCCCGCCGCGGCATCCCCGTCCCCGCCTTCTCCGCCGCGCTCGCCCACTACGACACCCTGCGCGCCGACCGCCTGCCCGCCGCCCTCCTGCAGGGCCAGCGCGACTACTTCGGCGCCCACACCTACCGGCGCACCGACCGCCCCGGAGCCTTCCACACCCACTGGGCCGCCCCGAACCGCCCGGAGACCCCCGCCTGACCCACACCGGGCGTGACCCTCGGGCGGAACCGGTCGTTCCCGAGGGCATGATCCACATCAAGCGCGGACTCGGCACGGCCGCCCTGGCGCTCGCCGCCCTGGCGGCCCTGACCGCCCCCGCCGCCCACGCCACCGACAAGGTGCCCTGCCACCGCACCACCGAGAAGGACCTGACCGACCCGGCGACCGGACGCGTGTGGCGGGGCACCGACGTCAAGTACTGCGACCTCACCCGCGGCCACGTCCCCGTGTACGCCACCCGCTCGCCGAACGCCCCGACCGTCGGGTACCTCGAACAGGGCGGCGACGCCAACTGGTTCGTCACCGAGAAGTAGGGCGAGACCTTCCGCGACGGGACCGCCGAGAACTACTGGTGGGGCAGCACCCTGGCGGACGACGGCCGCTGGGGCTGGGGCCCCGAGGTCTACTTCGCGGGCGGCGACAACAACGAGGACGACGCCGGCCTGCTCATGCCCGGCGGCCACACCTGCGCCGACGTCTGCCCACCCCTGCCGTTCTGGGCCCGCTGAACGGGCCTCACGGACACAGGGCGGCATTCACAACCGGGGCGCGACCCCGAACCGCGGACCGAGAGCCGGCTCGTCGCCGCCCGCCAGCTCCGTCACCCGGCGGTGCACCTGCGTCAGATCGTCCAGCAGCTCGTGTGTCTCGTCCCTGGGCAGCCGCGCGGTGCGGGCGATCTCCTCCAGGTGGACGGGCATGCCGCCGTGCCGCCGCTGGGCCGCGACGAGGGCCTGGAAGACCTGCTCGTGACGGTCGCTGTTGTCGATCATCGGATTGCTTCCTGTGGGGTACGTCCGGCCCTACGGGTAACCACCCCGCCCAAGGTCATCACCCGGCGGTCACTTGATCCTTGACGCCCCCTCGCACCCGACCTAGCCTCCCCTGGTCACGTCTGGACCCGTCTGGACAGGTAGGTCGACCATGGCAGACCCCTCGGATACCCCCGACAACAGATCCACGGCCGGCCGGCTCCAGGTGGAGACGCACGGCCTCGACGTCATCGGCGACGCCGAACGCAAGGGCACCCCGCGCACCCTGTTCTGGCCCTGGTTCGGCGCCAACGTCTCGATTCTGGGCCTGAGTTACGGCGCCTTCGCGCTCGGCTTCGGCATCTCCTTCTGGCAGGCGCTGATCGCCGGCGTGATCGGCATCGTCTTCTCCTTCCTGCTGTGCGGCTTCATCGCCGTGGCCGGAAAGCGCGGCTCCGCACCGACGATGGTGCTCAGCCGGGCCGCCTACGGGGTGCGCGGCAACCGGCTGCCCTCGGTGATCTCCTGGGTGCTCACCGTCGGCTGGGAGACCGTGCTGTGCGCGCTCGCCACCATGGCCACCGCCACCGTCTTCGGGCGGCTCGGCTGGGGCGGCGGCACCGGGACCAAGGTGGTCGCCCTGGTCCTCGTCGGCGCGCTGACCGTGGTCGGCGGTGTGATGGGTTTCGACCTGATCATGCGACTGCAGACCCTGATCACCGTCGTCACCGGTGTGCTCACCGTCGTCTACATCGGGCTGGTCGCCGACCACATCCACTGGAACACCGTCAGCGCGATCCCGGCGGGTTCCGCCCAGGAGTTCATCGGCGCGCTGGTGTTCATGATGACCGGCTTCGGACTGGGCTGGGTCAACGCGGCCGCCGACTACTCGCGCTATCTGCCACGCCGTTCCTCCAGCCGGGGCGTGATCGGCTGGACCACCTTCGGGGCGTCCCTGGCACCCCTGCTCCTGCTGGTCTTCGGCCTGCTGCTGGCCGGCTCGTCCACCAAGCTGAACACGGCCGTCGCCGCCGACCCCATCGGCGCGCTCACCACCATCCTGCCCACCTGGTTCCTGGTCCCGTTCGCCGTGGTCGCCGTGCTCGGACTGGTCGGCGGGGCGGTCCTCGACATCTACTCCTCCGGCCTCGCCCTGCTCTCGGCCGGCATCCGGATCCCCCGCTATCTGGCCGCCTTCGTCGACGGCGTCCTGATGATCGCGGGCTCCGTCTACATCGTCTTCTTCGCCGACGACTTCCTCGGCCAGTTCATGGGCTTCCTCACCACGCTGGGCGTCCCCATCGCCGCATGGTGCGGCATCATGCTCGCCGACCTGCTGCTGCGCCGGCGCGACTACGACGAGGGAGACCTCTACCGGCCCTCGGGCCGCTACGGCGACGTACAACCCGTTCCGCTGCTGCTGACCGTCGCCGCCACGGCCCTCGGCTGGGGCCTGGTCACCAACGCGGCCGCGAGCTGGCTCACGTGGCAGGGCTATCTGCTCGACCCCTTGGGCCTCGGCGGCAAGTCCGGCGCCTGGGCCTACGCCAACCTCGGCGTCCTCGCCGCGCTCGCCCTCGGCTTCCTCGGCACACTCGCCCTCGGCCGCGCCCGCGTCCACACCCAGGAGGCACAGGCGCCGAGCCCCACGGACGCGGGGGCCGCCGTATGAGCGGCGGCCTGCTCGCCGTCATCGACATGCAACGCGTCTTCGCCGAACCGGACAGCCCCTGGGCCGCGCCGCGCTACGCCGAGGCCGCGGCGGGCGTACGACGCCTGCTGCCGGCCTTCGGCGACCGGGTCGCCTTCACCCGCTTCCTCGCCCCCGCGCAACCCGAGGGCGCCTGGCGGTCCTACTACGACCGCTGGCCGTTCGCGCTCCAGCCACCGGACGCCCAACTCTGGTCCCTGACCGAGGACTTCACCCCTCACGCCGGCCACATCCTGGACGCCACGACCTTCGGCAAGTGGGGCCCGGACCTCGCCCGCCGCCTCGGCCCGGCGGGCCGCCTCGTTCTGACCGGCGTCAGCACCGACTGCTGCGTCCTGGCCACCGCCCTTGCCGCCGCCGACGCGGGGGTCGAGGTCGTGGTGGTCACGGACGCGTGCGCGGGAGCGGACGACGCGGCACACGCGCGGGCACTGCGCATCATGGAGTCCTACGGCCCGTTGATCCGTCTGACCACGGTCACCGAACTGCTCGCGGAGGCGCGGGAGCCGCATGCCGATCGCCCGTGACGGATGCTTCGGGACCGGTGATCCGCTGGATGGCTGGGTCCTGGGGCACGCGCGCTCCTCCCGGCCCCGCCGGCGTGTCCACGGCGTTGATCGTCTGCTCCGGGAGGCCTACGAGCAGGGCGCGCTTCCCAGGCCGTCGAGCCCGGTGGCCGGCCCGTGGATTCTCCCGGTGGCGGGGAATGGCCTGCTCCGGATCGGGTACGCGATCCGGAGCCGTGCCCGGAGGCGATCTTGTTCCGGGCGTGCCGACGACCGTCGCTACCAGGGGATCTGCCATGGAGACACCTGCCCACGAGAACAACCCCACACCGGCACGGCAGGCGCTGGACGCGCTGGCCGTGAACACCGACGACACGGCGGCGCTGGACACGCTGGCCGGCAGCGAGGTCCTCGTCCCGGTGCCGGACGACGCGAACCAGGACGACGCCACCGACCCCTCGGCCGTGGCGCTGCCCGTCCTGGAGCAGCCGGACGGGGACCCGGTGGTACCCGTGTTCACCTCGGAGGTGGAGATGGCCGAGCTGCTGCCCTTCGTCTCCCGCTACCGCCTGGTCCCGCTGGGCGCCCTCGCGTCCCAGTGGCCGGCCGACGAACTGTCCCTGACGATCGACGCCGGCTCCGAGCACCCGCTGACCCTCACCTCGGAAGGCGTGCGCACCCTGCTCGCGCGGCCCTGAGAGCGAACCGCAACAGCTCCGGGTGTCCAAGGACGCACGGCGACCGGCCGTGGATGACGGCGGAACCCGGCAGGTAGGGCGGCGGGCCGACGGGCTGCGCGGCCGACCGCTCGGCCCGGTCCGCTCGTGAGCTGTCGAAACTGATCGCCGGGCGCCGCAGCGGGCCACAATGTCCGCATGGAATGGATCTCCGGCGTGGCCGGCGGGCTGCTGCTGGCGGTCCTGGTCGGCAGCGTCCTGCGCACGCTCGTGGTGCCGCGCGGCCTGTACTCGATGCTGGTGTACCGGCTGTGGTGGCTGCTGCGCCGCCTGCTGCGGCTCGCCGCGCCCGGCGGGGGATACGACGCCATAGACCGCGCCCAGACCTGGCTCGCGCCCCTGATCCTGATCGGCATGCTCACCACCTGGCTGGGCGGCGCGCTGCTCGCCTTCGGCCTGCTGCTGCACGCCCTGTCCGGACTGTCCTGGGGCAGTTCCTTCCGTGAGGCCGGCTCCAGCCTGCTCACCCTCGGTTTCGCCAGCGGCGCCCGGCTGCGGCTGTCCGCGCTCGACTTCGTCGCGGCGGCCACCGGACCCGTCCTGATCGCCCTGCAGATCGCCTATCTGCCCACGCTGTACGCCGCCTACAACCGCCGCGAGCTGGAAGTGACCCTGCTGCAGTCACGGGCCGGCGAGCCCGCCTGGGGTCCGGAGATCCTGGCCCGGCAGTGGCTGGTAGACACCGAGACCGCGCTGCCGGAGCTGTACCGGGCATGGGAACGGCTGGCTTCCGACATCGGCGAGAGCCACTCCGCGTACCCGGTGCTGATGGCGTTCCGCTCGCCCCGCCCGTACCGGCACTGGCTGGTCGGCCTGATCGCCGTCATGGACGCGGCGGCCGTCCAGCTCGCGCTCACCCCTCGTACCGCCCCGCCGGCCGCCCGCCTGGTGTTGCGCGCCGGTTTCACCGCCCTGCGCGACATGGCCCGCGCCCAGCGCATCCCTTTCGACCCCGACCCCGCCCCGGACGCCCACATCCGGCTGACGTATGTGGAGTTCGAGGCCGCGGCGGCCATGCTGGAGGCGGCGGGCTTCCGCGCCGAACGCCCCACCGAGGAGGCCTGGCCGCACTTCCACGGCTGGCGCGTCAACTACGAGGCCATCGCCTACGAGCTGTGCCGCCGCTGCGACGCCGTACCCGCGCTGTGGACCGGGCCGCGCGACTTCGACTCGACGCCCGTTCCGCCGCGCCGGCCCGCGGACCGCAGACCCGGTGAGGGACGGCCCGGGCTGCCTCCGGCCGGCTGAGCCGGGTGACGGCGTCAGAAGGCGACCGCGGTGGCGAGGCAGAGGAGGCCGAGAACGAACACGGCGGCGAGCAGACCGATCACGGTCGTGCCCCGGCGGTGGCGGCGGCCGACAGCGGGAAGGTGACGCCGGTCAGTTCCTCGGAGACGGTCCACAGCCGGCGCGCGGTCGACGGGTCGCTGGCCGCCGCCGAGCGGCCCACCAGGGTGGGGGCGCCGCGCATCTCGCCGAGACCGTCCGGTCCGACGTAGCTCGCTCCGGGCAGGTCCTGGACGGCGGCGTAGAGCGTGGGCAGGGCGCCGGCCTTGTTGTCCTGGGCGACGAAGCGGTTGCCGACCCGCATGAACAGACGGCGCAGGGCGCTGCCGTCGTGGCTCTGGAGGTTCGTGGCGGCCCAGCCCGGGTGCGCGGCCGTGGCACGTACGGCCGAACCGCTCTCGGTCAGGCGGCGCTGGAGTTCCAGGGTGAACAGCAGGTTGGCCAGCTTGGACTGGCTGTAGGCCTTCATCGGGGCGTACTCGCCGCTGAGGTTGAGGTTGTCGAAGTGGATACGGGGGCTGCCCGGCATCCGGTGGGCGCCGGAGGAGACGGTCACCACCCGGTCGGTGATGTGCGGCAGCAGCAGGTTGGTCAGGGCGAAGTGGCCCAGGTGGTTGGTGCCGAACTGCGTCTCGAAGCCGTCCTTCGTGGCGGATTCGGGGATGTTCATGACGCCGGCGTTGTTGACGAGCAGGTCCAGGTCGCCCTGCCAGCTCGCGGCGAACTCGCGCACGGAGGCGAGATCGGCGAGGTCGAGCCGGCGGACCTCCACGCTGCCGTGTACGCGCGCCGCCGCGGCCGCTCCGCGCTGGGGGTCCCGTACTGCGAGCACCACGTGCGCGCCCGCGCCGGCGAGTGCCTCGACGGTGGCGATGCCGAGTCCGCTGTTGGCGCCGGTGACGACGGCGGTGCGGCCGGTCTGGTCGGGGATGTCGGTGACGTTCCACTTGCTGGATGCAGTAGTCATGGCAGCGAATGTAGGCGTTGCCAACAATGCTGTCAATGCCAACAATGGTGACGACGCCAACAATGCTGTCGCCGACAACAAAGATGACGATGACAACAATGTAGGCGGAATAAACATGACCGGTACACTGACGCCCATGCACACCCGTACACGCAGCTACCACCACGGAGACCTGCGCGCCGCGTTGCTGACCCGCGCCGAGGAGACTCTGAAGGAGAAGGGGCCCACTGCCCTGTCGCTCCGGGAACTCGCCCGCGACCTGGGCGTCAGCCATGCCGCGCCCAGCCGTCACTTCAAGGACAAGCAGGCGCTGCTGGACGCCCTGGCACGAGTCGGCTTCGAGCGGCTGCGCGAGACACTGGAGGCGTCACAGGACGGCACCGGAGAGGCGTTCGCGGAGCGCCTCGACGCGATGTTCCGGGCGTACGTCGGTTTCGCCCTGGACAATCCCGCGCTCCTGGAGCTGATGTACGCGCTCAAGCACGCCCCCGAGGCCTCCGCGGAGCTGGTCGAGGCGACCCGGCGCTGGTCGGAACTCCTCGAGCGGGTGATCGACGAAGGGCAGCGCCGCGGTGAGGTCCGCAAGGGGGAACTGGAGCGCGTGGGCGTGCCGATCTTCGCGGCGCTGCACGGCTACGCCGAGCTCGCGGCCACCGGGCATCTGCCCCCGGAGGTCCACGAGCACGGTCTGGACGAGGTGATCGCCTTCACCCTGCGCGGCTGCGCCCCGGACGGGGCGTGAGGGGGGGCAGTTCAGCCCAACATGCGCTGAAGCGCCGCCCGTTGCAGCGGCAGAACCTCGGCGTGCAGGTCGCGGCCCTTGCGGGTGAGGGTGACATACACGCCGCGCCGGTCCTCGACGCACACGGAGCGCTCCAGCAGGCCGTCCTTCTCCAGCCGGCCGATGAGCCGGGACAGCGCGCTCTGGCTGAGATGGACCCGGCCGACCAGGTTCTGCACCCGGCACTGGTCACCCTCCCGGGGTGCCTCGGACGCGAGGAGGTCGAGCACCTCGAAATCGCTCGCGCCCAGGCCGTGCGGGTGCAGCACCCGATCGATCTCGCACATCGTGCGCGCGTGCACGGACAGGATGTCCCGCCACTTCTCCTCGAGCCCGGCCCCGGCCGTCTTCACTGCCATACCCGCACGGTAACACCGAATGGGCCATTCGTTGAGTGTGCAACCAATGCGGGTGCATGCGGCGCGGGTGCATGCGGCGCGGGGGTTCTCAGGCGGCCGGGTCCTCGAGCAGCCCCACGAGGTTGCCGTCCGCGTCCTTGAGCGAGGCGATCAGCCGGCCGTTGCCGACGTCCCGGACGTCCTGCACGATCTCCGCACCGGCCTCCACCAGCGCGGCCAGCCGGCCACGGATGTCGGTCACGTGCCAGTACGGCACCGGCCCGGTCAGGCCCTGAGCGTGACCGTTGGGGTCCAGGCCGACGTCCTGCCCGGCGTCCTTGAAACCGACGTAGTAGGGCTCGTCCGCGTACGGCTCCACCTCCAGCAGGGCGCTGAAGACGGCCTTCGCCCGGTTGATGTCCTTGACGGGGTAGATGATGGTCTTCAGGCCGGCAGTCATGACGGGCTCCTCCGTGTCCGGTGGTCCGACGGGTTTCCGTCGGTGGTTTCACGCTAGGGCGGGGGAGCGGGATGTGGCTTCTCGGATCCTGACCGGTTGCGCCGAGGGGGGCTCAGCGCTCCGCCACCAGCAGCCGGTAGCCGACGTCGACACTGTCCCGGGCGAGCAGATCCGCATGGCGGGCATGCCAGCGACCCGAGGACAGATCAGCGGCGAGCCGCTCCAGCCCGGGCGCCAGGACGTCCTCGCCCGTCTGGGCGAGCAGGGAGATACCGGCCCGCACCCGCGGATCGAGATAGGCGTGCGGACGACGCCAGAAAGCGGCACCGAAACCGTCCGTGCAGTCGTACGGGACCGGCACGGGCTCCTGACGCGCCCCGCCCAGCCAGGAGGCCAGCCGGTCGACGGGAAGGGCCCGGGCGTCGTCGAAGACGGTGACCTCGGGAAGGTACTCGCGCACCAGCCAGAACCGCTCGCGAAAGACCTCCTGGTCCCAGGTCAGCACCACGATCCGGCGCCGGGCGACCCGGCACAGCTCTGCCACCCCGGCCGCCGGATCACTCCAGTGGTGAACGGTCAGCAGCGCCATCACCGTGTCGGCGGCACCGTCCCGCAGCGGCAGACGCTCGGCGACCGCGCGCACCGCCGGGGCGGACCCGGGCGGCCGCTGGCCGACCATCACCCGGCTCGGCTCCACCGCGAGCACGGTGCACTCCGGCTCGTAGGAACCGGTACCGGCCCCCACGTTGACCACGTCCGTGGCGTCCCCGAGCGCGGCGTGGATCCGCGCGGCGATCCGCGGATCCGGCCGCCGGGTCAGGCCGTACGTCGTACCGAGCGAGTCGTAGAGGGCCATGGCCCTCAGTATGCGAAGCGACCGGCACACGGAGGGCCCGTTCGCGACGTTACGTCGAGTCCCGCTTGACCAGCTCCGTCGGCAGGATCACCGCCGCCGGGTCCTCGCCCCCGATCTGCGCCAGCAGCACCCGCACCATCTCGGTGCTGATGCGGTCGTAGGGCTGACGGATCGTGGTGAGGGCAGGGGTGGCCTCCGTCGCCGCGCTGGAGTCGTCGAACCCGCCCACGGCGACGTCCTCGGGCACCCGGCGGCCCGCCCGGCGCAGCGCCGCGAGCGCGCCCTGCGCCATCAGGTCCGAGGCCACGAACACGGCGTCCATGTCCGGGGCCTGCGCGAGCAGCCGCTCGGTGCCCGCGTCACCGCTGGCCCGGCTGTAGTCCCCGGACACGACGAGCCGCTCGTCGATCTCGATGCCCGCCTCCGTCAGCACCTCCCGGTAACCGGCGAGACGGTCCACACCACCGGGCAGATCCAGCGGACCGGTGACCATGCCGATGCGCCGACGCCCCAGGGACAGCAGATGGCGCACCATGTCCCGGGCCCCGTCCCGGTCGTCCGCCGCCACATAACTCACCTTCGACCCCGGCCCCATGGGTTTGCCGCACTGCACCAGCGGCACCCCCGCCTTGCGCAGCTCCTCCGCGACCGGGTCCCCGGAATGACTGGAGACCAGCAGCACCCCGTCCACATGCCCGGCGGTGATGTACCGCGTGATACGCCGCCGCTCGTCCTTGGTGCCCGCCAGCATCAGCAGCAACGGGATGTCGTGCGTGGCCAGCGCCTGCGTGCAACCACTGAGCAGGACATTGAAGTTGGGATCCTCGAAGAACCGCTCCTGGGGCTCCGTCAGCAGAAACCCGACCGAGTCCGAACGCCCGGTGATCAGCGAACGGGCGTGCCGGTTGACCACGTAACCCGTCTTACGGATCGCGGCGTTGACCGCCTCCTGCGCGGCCGGACTGACATAGTGCCCACCGTTGAGCACCCGAGAGACGGTCCCCCGCGAAACCCCGGCCTCACGCGCCACATCATGAATGGTCGGCGGCCTTCGCCGGCCCCCCGTGCTGCTCATGGTCATGACTTTACGGCCCCGGACAGCAGATCGAGGCTCCAGAATCTCTGGATGACCAGGAAGAGGGCGATCAGGGGGATGACCGCGAGGAACGCTCCTGTGATCACCAGGGTGTAGAGGGCCGGCTGGTTGGAGCCCTGTTCGAGGAGGGTGTAGAGGCCCAGGGTGATCGGGAACTTCTCGTCGTCGCTGAGCATGATGTACGGGAGCAGGAAGTTGTTCCACACGGCCACGAACTGGAACAGGAAGACCGTGACCAGGCCGGGCACCATCATCGGCAGGGCGACCCGGGTGAAGATCCGCCATTCGCCCGCCCCGTCCATGCGGCCGGCCTCGACCACGTCGGGCGGCACGGCGGCGGTGGCGTAGATGCGGGCGAGGTAGACGCCGTAGGGGGAGAGGATCTGCGGGAGGAGCACCGAGAGGTAGGAGTCCGTGAGGTCCGCCTTCGCCAGGAGGAGGTATTGGGGGATGGCGAGGATGATCGGCGGCATCAGGACGCCGGCGAGCAGGACGTTGAAGATCGTCTCGCGGCCGCGGAAGCGGTAGGTGGCCAGTGCGTAGCCGCTGAAGGCCGAGACGCAGGTCGACATGAGGGCGCCGAGTCCGGCGTAGAGGGCGGAGTTGCCCATCCACTTCCAGTACACGCCGTCGCGGTAGGCGCTCAGCTGTCTGATGTTGTCGGCGAAGCCGGTGCCGGGCAGGAAGGTGAAGGTGGAGAACAGTTCGCGGCCGGACTCGGTGGAGGCGATGACGACCCAGGCGACCGGCAGCAGGGTGTAGATCGCGCCGATCAGCAGGGTGACGGTGGGGACGAGCGCGATGCGGCGGCGCAGTGGGGGGCGGTCCTGGGCGGCGCCGGTGGTGCCGGCCGCCGAGGGGATCTTCTGGACGGCGAGGGAGCTCATCGTGCCTCCTGCTTCTGGCGGCGGTTCGCGGCCCGCAGGAAGCCGAAGGACAGGGCGAGCGTGGCGATGGCGATGATGACGGCCTCGGCGGCGGCCTGGTAGATGTCGCCCTTGCGGAACGCGTCCTGGTAGACGGTCATCAGCGGACTCCAGGTCAGGGGCAGGGAGTTGGTGAGCGGCTTGAGGGTGGTGGGCTCGTTGAACACCTGGAGGGTCGCGATGATCGAGAAGAAGAAGGTGAGCACCAGGGAGGGCGAGACCATCGGGATCTTGATGCGCAGGGCGATCTGCAGCGGGGTCGCGCCGTCCAGTTTCGCCGCCTCGTGGACCTCGGCGGGGATCGAGCGGAGCGAGGTGTAGATGACGATCATGTTGAAGCCGGTGCCGCCCCAGACCGCGATGTTGGACATGGCGAGGTAGAGCGGGCCGCCGTCGAGTAGGTCGGACTGCGGCAGGTGCAGTTTGTCGAGCAGGTAGTAGAACGGGCTGACGTCGGGCAGGTACAGGAAGCCCCACATCAGCGCGGCGACGACGCCGGGGATGGCGTACGGCAGGAAGATCGCGAGCCGGGTGAAGGGGGCGAGGCGGACCTTCTCGGAGTCGAGCATGAGCGCGAAGAGGAGGGCGAGGCCGAGCATCACGGGGACGACGACGCAGCCGTAGCCGAGGACGCGCAGGGCGCCGTGGGGCAGGTCGCCGTCGGTGAGGGCGTCGGTGTAGTTCTCCAGGCCGGCCCAGACCTCCTTGCGGGCGCCGGAGCCCAGGCCGAGGCCGGAGACGTGCACCTTGCGGAAGCTGAGGTAGAGGGCGTAGCCGATGGGCAGCGCGAAGAACAGGGCGAAGAGGAGCGCGGCGGGGAGGAGGAAAACGTAGGGGGCGCTCCGCGCTCGTTTGAGGGTGGTGGTGGGAGACGGGTGGGCATACGGGGCCCCCTTGACCCCGTATGGCCTCCGACGGGCGGTGGTGGTCACTGAGAGACCTCGAAGCCCTGCTTCTTCAGGTCGGCGACGGTGGCGTCCTGCATGGTGTTCAGGGCGGCGACGAAGTCCGACTTGTTCTTGGCGGCGGCGCCGAAGGCGTCGTTGAAGGTGGTGTAGGCGACGTTCACGTTGGGGCCCCAGGCTGAGGGTGCGGTGGTCTTCGCGATCTCGGCGGCCTTGGTGTAGAAGTCCGGCTGGTTGGCGAAGTAGGCCGGGGGAGTGGCGAAGGCGCCGCTGGTCTGGGCGTTGGTGGCGGCGGGGTAGATGCCGCTGTCCTTGGCGAGGGCCTCCAGTGCGGTGCCGTCGGTGTTGAGCCACGCGGCGAACTTGGCGGCGGCGGCCTTGTGGGCGGAGTCGGTGGTGACGGCGGTGGAGGAGCCGCCCCAGCTGCCGGTGACGTTCTGGCCGGCGGACCACTGGGGGAGCGGGGCCATGGCCCACTTGCCCTTGGTGTCGGGTGCGGCGGTGGTCAGGGTGCCGGGGGCCCACACGGCGGAGACCCAGGCGATCTGCTTGCCGGTGTCGAGCGCCTTGTTCCAGGCGGGGGTGTACATCGGCTGGTTGTCGATGGCGCCCTCCTTGACGAGGCCGCCCCAGAACTTGGCGACCTTCTGGGTGGCGGCGTCGTCGATGCCGACCTTCCACTTGTCGCCGGAGGTGGTCCACCACTTGGCGCCGGCCTGCTGGGCGAGGCCCGCGAAGAGGCCGGAGTCGTTGGCGGAGAAGGTGGTGAGGTCCTTGTCCGGGGCCTTCTTCTTGAGGTCGCGTGCCACCTGGGCGAACTCGTCCCAGGTGGTGGGCACCTTCAGGCCGTACTTCTTGAAGAGGTCGTCGCGGTAGTAGAACATCATCGGGCCGATGTCCTGGGGGACGGCGTAGACGGCGTCGGTGCCGAGGGTGGTCTGCTGCCAGACGCCGTCGGCGAACTTGCTCCTGGCGTCGCCGACGTCCTTCGCCATGTCGGCCAGTGCGTCGTTGCTGACCAGGGTGGGCAGTGCCTGGTACTCCGCCTGCACCAGGTCGGGTGCCTTCTTCGCCTTGTGCGCGGTGAGGATCTTGGTGACCAGCGAGTCGCCGGACGCCTGCTTCTTCACCGTGACGGTGATCTGGTCCTTCTTGCCCGGGCCCTTGTTCCAGAGGTCGACGACCTTGTCCATGCCGGGCGTCCAGGTCCAGTACGTCAGCGTGACCGGGCCGGACTCGGCCTTGCTGTCGTCGTTGGAGGAGCCGCAGGCGGCGAGTGCGGTGGCGCCGAGGGCGACGGCGACGGAAGTGGCCACGAGGCGACGGCGCTTCGTGTTGGGCATGGATCTCTCCCCTGACCTGGGTCCCCGCCCGCTGCGGGAACCTGCCATGCGCATCACATGAGCCGGTCCCCGACTGTCGCGGGGACCTGTCATGCTGCTCTGTGAGCGTTCACAGTAGAGAAACATCCCAGACACTTGTCAATGGTTGTTGCTGTGCGGTTATGTTGGGCGCGCACCGCCGCCGCTGTGTGTGCACGTTCCCAAATGATCGACACATCGGGAGAGATCCAATGCCGGAGACCACCCCCCGGGGCCTCACCGGGCTCGCCTTCGGCGGGGACTACAACCCCGAGCAGTGGCCGGAAAGCGTCCAGCAGGAGGACGTCCGGCTGATGCGGGAGGCCGGGGTGACGATGGTGAGCGCCGGGATCTTCTCCTGGGCACTGCTGGAACCCTCGCCCGGGGTGTACGACTTCGGCTGGCTCGACCGCCTGCTGGAGCTGCTGCACGCCAACGGCATACGCGTCGACCTGGGAACGCCCACCGTCTGCCCGCCGGCCTGGTTCTACCGGGCCCACCCCGACGCGCTGCCGGTGACGGACCAGGGCGTGCGCTACGAGTTCGGCTCCCGCGCCGCCATCTGCCACAGCAACGCCGACTACCGAGCCGCCGCCGCGGACATCACCACACGCCTGGCGGAGCGTTACGGCGACCACCCGGCCCTCGCGCTGTGGCACGTGCACAACGAGTACGGCGTCCCCGTCTCGGCCTGCTACTGCGACTCCTGCGCCGCCCACTTCCGCCGCTGGCTCGAGGCGACGTACGAGAGCGTGGACGCCGTCAACGAGGTCTGGGGGACCGCCTTCTGGGGCCAGCGCTATGCCGGCTTCGGCGAGATCAACCCGCCGCGCGCCACCCCCACGGCCGTCAACCCCGCCCAGGCACTGGACTACAAGCGCTTCGCCGATGCCACCATGCGCGAGAACTTCGTCATGGAGCGGGACATACTGCACCGCCTCTCACCCGGCGTCCCGGTCACCACCAACTTCATGACCGCCCTCAGCCAGTGCGACTCCGTCGACTACTGGGCCTGGGGCCGCGAGGTCGACCTGGTCACCAATGACCACTACCTGATCACCGACGGCCGCCGTACCCACGTCAACCTCGCGATGGCCGCCGACCTCACCCGTTCCGTCGCCGCCGGAGCGCCCTGGCTGCTGCTGGAGCACTCCACCTCGGGCGTCAACTGGCAGCCCCGCAACCCCGCCAAGGCCCCCGGGCAGATGGCCCGCAACTCCCTGGCCCACGTGGCCCGCGGTTCCGACGGCGCGATGTTCTTCCAGTGGCGCCAGTCCCGGCGCGGCGCCGAGAAGTTCCACTCGGCGATGCTCCCGCACGGCGGCACGGACACGCGCGTGTGGCGCGAGGTCGTCGAACTCGGCGCATCCCTGGACTCGTTGAGCACGGTCCGCGGCACCCGTACCGAGGCCGACGTGGCCGTCGTGTGGGACTGGCAGTCCTGGTGGGCGCAGAACCTCGCCTGGCGGCCCAGTGCGGACCACGACCCCCGCGAGCGCGCCGACGCCTTCTACGAGGTGCTCTACGACCGTCACCTCACGGTCGACTTCGCCCATCCGGAAGCCGACTTGTCGAGGTATCCCCTTGTCGTCGTACCGGCCCTGTACCTGATGACGGAGGCGGCCGGGGACAACCTCAGGGAGTACGTCGGACACGGCGGCACCCTCGTCGTGTCGTACTTCTCCGGCATCGTCGACGAGCACGACGCCGTGCACGAGGGCGCCTACCCGGGCGCGTTGCGGGACGTCCTCGGTCTGACGGTCGAGGAGTTCTCGCCGCTGCTGCCGGGGCAGTCGACGCGGATCACCGGTCCGGACGGCTCCGAGCTCGCCGGGGACGTGTGGACGGAGTTCGTGGTGCCGCGCGGCGCGGAGACCGTGTGGACCTACGCCGACGGCCTGACCGCGGGCCATCCGGCCGTCACCCGCAACCGACACGGCGAGGGCACCGCCTGGTACGTCTCCACCCGGCTGGGCGCCGAGGGCCTGGACGCCCTGCTGGGATGGGCGATCGAGGACGCCGGTGTGGGCCCGCGCGCGGATCTGCCGCGCGATGTGGAAGTGGTGCGCCGCACCGGCGAGTCGGGCAGCCACCTGTTCGCGATCAACCACACCGCGTCCGACGCGAAGGTGCCGCTGGAGGGGCACGGCACCGAGCTGCTGACCGGTGAGCGAGCCGCGGGCCGCCTGGAGGTGCCCGCCGGTGCCGTTCGGGTCGTCCGACTCGACGGCTGAGCCGACTCCCCTCCGCCCGCGTGTGCCACGAGAGCCGTGGGCGGAGGGGCTCTCCCTCCGGGTGCCACCGGAAGGAACCCCATCGGGGAAACCCCCACTGGAGGGGACGCCCCATCCCCATCACGTCGAAGGGACGACGGACGACGATGTTCCATCCCAGACGCACACTACGGGCCCTGCTGCTGCCGCTCGTGGCCGGGCTCGCCCTCATCGCCCTGCCCGCCACGACCGCGCACGCCGCGAGCACGCTGACCAACGGCGGCTTCGAGTCCGACGGCGCGGGCGTGGCCACCCCGGCCGGCTGGTCCGAGTACGGCGACACCGGCGCCTCGTACACCGAGTCCGGTGGCCACAGCGGCGGTTACCGCCTGTCCCACTACTCGTCCTCCGCCTACAAGGTGGAGACGTACCAGTACCTGTCGGGGCTGACCAACGGCAGTTACACGCTGACCGCCTGGGTCCGCTCCAGCGGTGGGCAGAACTCCGCCTACATGGCCCTGAAGAACTGCGGCAGTTCGGAGCAGCGCACGGACCTGCCGGTGTCCACCAGCAGCTGGGTCCGCATCGTCACGTCAGTCAAGGTGACCAACAACCAGTGCACCGTCAGCATCAACAGTGACGCGAACGCGGGCAACTGGATCAATGTTGACGACCTGACCTTCACATCCGGATCGACCGGCCTGTCGATCAAGGGTGCCGACATCTCCTCCCTCGCCAAGAGCGAGGCACTCGGCGGCGTCTACCGAACCGGCTCCGGCACCGCCGGCGACGCGGTCACCATCCTGAAGAACGCCGGCATGAACTACGCCCGCCTCAAGGTGTGGGTCGACCCGGCCGACGGCTACAACAACAAGACCCGCGTGCTGGCCATGGCCAAGCGCGTCAAGGCCGCCGGCATGAAGCTGCTGATCGACTTCCACTACTCGGGCACCTGGGCCGACCCGGGCAAGCAGACCAAGCCCGCCGCCTGGTCCGGCCACGGCTACAGCCGGCTGAAGACCGACGTCTACAACCACACCTACGACGTCCTGAGCGCGCTCAAGGCGCAGGGCACCACGGCCGACATGGTCCAGGTCGGCAACGAGATCAACGGCGGCATCCTGTGGAGCGAGGGCTCCACCGACAACTGGTCGCAGCTCGCCGGACTGCTCAACTCCGGCTACAGCGCGGTCAAGGCGGTCTCCGCCGGCACGCAGGTCGCGCTGCACCTGGCCAACGCCGGTGACGACTCCACGGTCCGCTGGTGGTTCGACAACGCCAAGACCTACGGCATCGACTACGACGTGATCGGCCTGTCGTACTACGGCTACTGGCACGGCTCGCTCGCCGCCGCGCAGACCACTCTCGACGACGTGGTCTCCCGCTACGGCAAGCCGGTCTTCGTCGCCGAGACCGCCTACCCCTTCACCCTGGCCCAGGACGACCCGCTGGAGAACCAGATCGACACCAGCGGTGAACTGGTCACCGGCTACCCGGCCACCCAGGCGGGCCAGCTCGCGTGGATGAACGCGGTCGCAGGCATCGTGGAGGCGGTCCCCGACCACAAGGGGCTGGGCGTCTTCTACTGGGAGGCCACCTGGACCGCGGTCACCGGCAACGGCTGGGACCCGGCCGACTCCACCTCCGGCAACGGCTGGGAGAACCAGGCGCTGTTCGACTACAACGACAGGGCCACATCGGCCATGAGCTGGTTCGGCCACCGCTGAGCCGACGAGCCGAGGGCCCGGTCGCAGGGGAGCGGCCGGGCCCTCACCCCTCACGCCCGGTTCCTGCGGGGGAGGTACTCACCGTGCTCGTCCTCGTCCTCCTCGTCGGGCTCGTCCGTGTACCCGAAGCGCTCACACAGCAGCCGCCCCACCAGGGCCCCGCCGTACACGACGAAGCCGACGCCGACCAGCCAGGACTCCACGACCAGGATGGCTCCCATCGGGCCGTAGCTGACCGCGTTGGTGACCAGCAGGGGAGTGAACACCAGGTAGGAGAACCAGCGCAGGCCCACCAGACCCGCCATGGTCGCGAGGGCGCCGGGCAGCAGATGGCGCCACTGCACCTGGCGGTGGAGCAGGAAGTGCGGCCCCCACCAGAAAAACAGCACCCCGATGGCCACGCTCAGCACGATGCGCGGCGGTCCCTGCAGCACGTTCCGGGTCTGCACCTGCGCGTACACGTACATCATCAGGACGACCAGCCACACCACCTGCTGCCACAGCCGGTGCCAGGGACCGGCGTACGGCTTCCAGATCCGCTCGTAGCCGCTTTGCACGCTGGAGGCGAAGGACAGGCCGAACAGGGCCAGCAGCGCGATGCTCCAGGCTCCGGTGGTGCTGACGACCCGCTTGGGCGGGCCGAAGACGCTGGTCAGCGCCTGCGCGGAGCGGCCGGACAGGTCCATGCCGTCCACCAGCCACAGCGCGAACCCGCCGTGCCCCAGCGGGTCCGCCGCCGCGACCACGATCAGCAGCGGTGCGAGCGTGACCAGGGCCAGGGTCGCGAACCCCATGGCCCGGTGCAGCAACTCCAGCTCCTTGCCCCGCCGGTGCAGTTCGGCAAGCCCCAGCCGATGCCACCAGGCGGCCGACCGTGACATGGGGACCACCCCTTCTGGATTCCGGTACGCCTTTACGCGCATGGTCCGGTGGGGACACTGGGGGCGATGTCCAGAGTGGCCCCGAAACCCCGGAGGTAAACCTGATCGGGTGACGCGGTACCCGGTGTGCCGTCGTCCGCATGGCAGCGTGAACCGTCCGACCTCGTCGAGGAGCTTTCCATGGAGCGTGCCACCGAACTCGTCCCGCTGCGATACGTCGCCATCGGCGGCCGGGGCCCCGAGGACGTCGTCGCCGACGCCCGCGGCCGGGTGCTGACCGGAGTGGAGGACGGCCGCATCCTGCGCGTCGACGGTCTCACCGGGCCCGGGCCGGCCCGTGTGGAGGTGCTCGCCGAGACCGGGGGCCGCCCCCTCGGCCTCGAACTCCTTCCCGACGACGTCCTGTTGGTGTGCGACGCCGAGCTGGGGCTGCTGCGGGTCGATCTGCGCGAGGGCATCGTCCGGATCCTCGCCGACTCGGTGGCGGGGGAGCGGCTGCGCTTCTGCAGCAACGTCGTGGCCCTGTCCGACGGCAGCGTCTGCTTCACCGTCTCCAGCCGCCGCTATCCCCTGGACCAGTGGATCGGCGACATCGTCGAACACTCCGGCACCGGCCGGCTGCTGCGCCTGGTGCCCGGCAGCGAGCGCCCCGAAGTGCTGATGGAGGGGCTGCAGTTCGCCAACGGCCTGGCGCTGAGCGCCGACGAATCCTTCCTGGTCGTCGCCGAGACCGGCGCCCGCCGCCTCACCCGCTACTGGCTCACCGGTGCGCGGGCCGGACGCGGTGAGCCCTTCACCGAGAACCTGCCCGGCATGCCCGACAACATCTGGCGCGCCGCCCCCGACGGACCCATCTGGGTCTCCCTGGCCGGCCCGCGCGTCCCCCCGCTCGACCTGCTGCACCGCGCCGCCCCGGCCGTGCGCGCAGCCGCCGCCCGCGTCGCCGTCCACGCCCCCTACCGCCCCACCGGCACCGTCGGCGTCCTCGCGGTCGACGACCGGGGCGGGATCGTCCACCACCTCGCCCGCCGCCGCTCCGGCTACCGCTTCGTCACCAGCGTCTGCGAGGCCGGCGGTCACCTGGTCCTGGGCAGCCTGTGGGAGCGGGGCCTGGCGGTGTGCGAGCGACCGGCCCCGAAATGACCTCGGCGCGGCCCGGGCGCTACCCTGTAGCCCGGCCGCGACCCCTCGCGGCGCGGCGGTGGGGCCCGCCGTACCCGAACCGCGGCTGTGGTGCCGCCAACGGTCCCTACTTGCGAAGGAGCGGCGCCCGCACGCCCGGGCCCCGGCGAGTAGGAGACGTACGCCATGACTGCCCCGGAAGCCGAGAGCCTGCGCGCCCGCCCCCGTACCCCGCGCCCGCCCGCCTGGCGTGCCCAGGCGCCCGTCGTCGCGGTGGTCGCGCTGGGCGGCGCGATCGGCGCCACCGGACGGTACGCGCTCTCCCTGTGGTGGCCGGCCCAGCCCGGCGGCTTCCCCTGGGCGACCTTCTGGACCAACGTCGTCGGCTGCGCCGTGATCGGCGTGTTCATGGTCGTCATCACCGACATCTGGGCCGCCCACCGCCTGGTGCGCCCCTTCTTCGGCACCGGCGTGCTCGGCGGCTTCACCACCTTCTCGACCTACGCCGTCGACATCCAGAAACTGGTCGACGCCGGCCATCCCCGCACCGGGCTGGCCTATCTCGCCGCGACCCTGCTCGCGGCCCTCTCGGCGGTGTGGCTCGCGGTGGCCGCGGCCCGCCGCGTCCTGAAGTGGAGGCAGCCATGACGAGGCTGACCGGCAGCGCCCTGCGCGTGACCGTCTTCATCGGCGAGAACGACACCTGGCACCACAAGCCCCTCTACTCCGAGATCGTGCACCGCGCCCACGCGGCCGGCCTCGCCGGCGCCAGCGTCTTCCGCGGCATCGAGGGCTTCGGCGCCTCCTCACTGATCCACACCTCGCGGCTGCTGTCGATGAGCGAGGACCTGCCGGTCGCGATCGTCGTCGTGGACACCGAGGAGCGGGTCCGGGCCTTTCTGCCGCAGCTCGACGAACTCGTCGACGAGGGTCTGGTGATCCTCGACGACTGCGAGGTCATCCGGTATGTCGGCCGCGCGGACGAACCCGGCAAAACGGTCACGAAGGGTAAGAAGTCGTTGTGAACTGGCTGTTGGTCGTCGCGGGCGCCGTGATCGGCGCCCCGCTGCGGTATCTGACCGACCGGGCGGTCCAGTCGCGGCATGACTCCGTCTTCCCCTGGGGCACCTTCCTGGTGAACGTCTCCGGCTGCCTGATCCTGGGCCTGCTGACCGGCGCGGTGGCCGAGGGGGCCGCCGGAAGCCATCTGCAGCTGCTGCTGGGAACGGGCCTGTGCGGGGCCCTGACGACGTACTCGACCTTCTCGTACGAGACCCTGCGCCTGTCCGAGACCGGTGCGGGGCTCTACGCTGCCGCCAACGTCGTCGGGAGTGTGGCGGCGGGCCTCGGCGCGGCATTTGTCGGGGTGACGCTCGCCCGGGCCCTGTGGGCCGGGTGACTTGACCCCGCGCGCGCGTAGTAAGACTGTCTACAGCACTGTCGACCAACCTTCTCAGAACTGGATTCCATGAGCGTCATCAACGTCGGTCAGGCCGCCGTCCTCGGAGTCGTGGAAGGGCTGACCGAGTTCCTTCCCGTCTCCTCCACCGGACATCTGAAGATCACCGAGGGGCTCATGAGCATCCCCGTCGACGATGACGCCGTCGTCGGCTTCTCGGCCGTCATCCAGGTCGGCGCGATCGCGGCCGTGCTCCTGTACTTCTTCAAGGACATCGTGCGGATCTGCGCCGCCTGGGGCCGCGGGCTGGTCCACAAGGAGGAGCGCTACCACCACGACTACAAGTTCGCCTGGTGGGTCATCTACGCGACCATCCCGATCGTGATCGTGGGCCTGGCCGCCAAGCCGCTCATCGAGGGTCCGCTCGCCTCCCTGTGGGTGGTCGCCGCCTCGCTGATCGTCGGCAGTGGTGTGATGTGGGCGGCGGACCAGATGGGCCGGCACAAGCGCGGTGAGGACGACACCACCTTCAAGGACGCGATGCTGGTCGGCGGCTCGCAGATCCTCGCCCTGCTCTTCCCCGGCTTCTCCCGCTCCGGCGCCACCATGTCCACGGCCCTGATCCTGGACCTGGACCGGGTGGCCGCCACCCGGCTCTCCTTCTTCCTCGGCATCCCCGCCCTCACCGGCGCCGGCCTGTACGAGCTCAAGGACGCCCTCGGCACGGGCGTGGGCGCGGCTCCTCTCGCCGTCGGCACGGGCGTCTCCTTCGTGGTCGCCTACGCCTCCATCGCCTGGCTGCTGAAGTTCGTCGCCAAGCACTCCTTCAACGCGTTCGTCATCTACCGGATCATCGTCGGCGTGCTGCTGCTCGGACTGCTGGCCACCGGCGGGCTGAGCAGCTGACCGCGGCGGGGCGCGGGGCCGTATTCAGGCCCCGCGCCCCGTGAATCTCTCTTTTCACAGCCCTTGACATCTCCCGTACGTCACCCGGAGGATCGCTCCCGTGAACCTGTCAGACAGCAAGACAGCCAGTCAGGGTCCGCGGCGCGTCAGCGCCATGGAAGCGGTCCTCGGGCATCTGCGTGCCGCCATCGAGAACGGCGACTACGCGGTGGGGGACAAGCTGCCTTCCGAGGCCGAGCTGTGCCGCACCCTCGAGGTCAGCCGGCCCGTGCTGCGCGAGGCCCTCAGGGCGCTGCAGACGATGGGCCTGACCGTCTCCAAGACCGGCAAGGGCACCTTCGTCGTCGCCAGCACCGTCGAGGACCCCACCTTCGGTGACTACGCGGCCAGCGACCTGCTGGAGGTGCGCCGCCACGTGGAGATCCCGGTGGCGGGCTACGCGGCCCAGCGCCGCACGCCCGAGGACCTGGACCACCTGACACACCTGCTGGAGCGCATGGAGCGGGAGACCGACACCACCTCGTGGGTCGCCCTCGACACGCTGTTCCACCTCGCCGTCGCCCAGGCCGCCCAGAATCCGGTCTTCCGCCGGGTCATCGAGGAGATCCGCGACGCACTGGCGCGTCAGTCGGCCTTCCTCAACGAACTGGGCGGACGCCGCGAGCAGTCCAACCGCGAGCACCGGGCGATCGTCGAGGCGCTGATGGACGGTTCCGAACTCGACGCGGTGGACGCCATGGCGCACCACCTCGACCGCGTCGAGACGACCCTCACCGACATCGTGCGCCCCCCGCGCACGGACCCATCCACGGAAGGCGGACCCGAGGCGTGAGCGAGCAGTCCCTGCACGAGGGCGTGCAGAAACGTTCTGGCCATGTCGACGCCGGAGACGCGGGCTACAGCAAGTCCCTGAAGTCCCGGCACGTCAACATGATCGCCATCGGCGGCGCCATCGGCACCGGCCTCTTTCTCGGCGCGGGCGGCCGGCTGGCCGACGCCGGACCCTCCCTGTTCATCGCCTACGCGGTCTGCGGCGTCTTCGCCTTCCTCGTCGTGCGCGCCCTCGGCGAACTCGTCCTGTACCGGCCCTCCTCCGGCGCCTTCGTCTCCTACGCCCGCGAGTTCCTCGGCGAGAAGGGCGCCTACACCGCGGGCTGGATGTACTTCCTCAACTGGGCGACCACCGGCATCGCCGACATCACCGCCGTGGCCACCTACACCCACTACTGGGGCATGTTCTCCGACATCCCCCAATGGTTGATCGCATTGATCGCCCTCGCCGTCGTGCTGACCGTCAACCTGATCTCGGTCAAGATCTTCGGTGAGCTGGAGTTCTGGTTCGCGATCGTCAAGGTCAGCGCCCTCGTGGTCTTCATGTGCATCGGCATCTTCCTGCTGGTCACCCAGCACCCCGTCGACGGCGCGCACCCCGGCCCGGCCCTGATCACCGACAACGGCGGTGTCTTCCCCAACGGCCTGCTGCCCATGCTGCTGATCATCCAGGGCGTCGTCTTCGCCTACGCCTCCGTCGAGCTGGTCGGCGTCGCCGCCGGTGAGACCGAGAACCCCGAGAAGATCATGCCCAAGGCGATCAACTCGATCATGTGGCGCGTCGGCCTCTTCTACGTCGGCTCGGTCGTCCTGCTGTCGATGCTGCTGCCCTGGAACAAGTACAGCTCCGCCGAGAGCCCCTTCGTGACCGTGCTCTCCAACATCGGCATCCCCGCGGCCGGCGGCGTGATGAACCTCGTCGTCCTCACCGCGGCCATGTCCTCGCTCAACTCAGGCCTGTACTCCACCGGCCGCATCCTGCGCTCCATGGCCATGTCCGGCTCCGCGCCGAAGTTCACCCGCGTGATGAGCCGCAGCCAGGTCCCGTACGGCGGCATCCTGCTCACCAGCGGTATCTGTGTCCTGGGTGTCGGCCTCAACTTCGTCGTCCCGGCGGACGCCTTCGAGATCGTCCTGAACTTCGCGGCGATCGGCATCCTCTCCACCTGGGGCATGATCATGGTCTGTCACCTGCTCTTCTGGCGGAAGACCCAGAGGGGCGAGCTGACCCGCCCCGGCTACCGGCTGCCGGGCTCCCCCTGGACCGAACTCGTGACGCTGGCCTTCCTCGCCTCCGTCCTGGTCCTCATGTACGCCGACGGAGGCGCCGGCCGCACCACCGTGCTGTGCCTGCCGCTGATCGTCGCAGCCCTGGTCGGCGGATGGTTCGGCATCCGCGGCCGCGCCGGACGCACCTCCACCCAGAACACATCGAACACATAGACCGGAGCCGGCGCGTGAGCCACGCGCCGCTCCCTGACAAGAGGCAGTGATGTTCAGCAGTTCCGTCGCGGACGCACCCCAGATCCGCGAGCCCCTCCACGCCCCCGTCGCCCACCTGATCCGCGGCGGGGTCGTCGAGGGCATCCACTACGGTTCCGTCGTCGTCCTCGACACCGACGGGAAGGTCGCCTTCCAACTCGGCGACATCGAGGCCGCCTTCTACCCCCGCTCGGCTCTCAAGCCCGTCCAGGCCGTCGCCATGGTCCGGGCCGGGCTGCCGCTCGACGGCGAACTGCTCTCCCTCACGGCGGCCAGCCACTCCGGCGAGGAACGCCACCTCGCCGGGACCCGGCGGATCCTCGAACTCGCCGGGCTGACCGAGGACGATCTGCGCAACGTCCCGGACATGCCGTTCGGCCCGGCCGTACGGGACGCATGGGCCCGGGAGGGGCGCCCGCCCTCCCGGCTCGCCCAGAACTGCTCCGGCAAGCACGCGGCGATGCTGTACACGTGCGTGCTCAACGACTGGCCGCTCGAGGGGTACCTCGACCCGGCGCACCCCTTGCAGCAGGCGATCGCCGAGATCGTCGAGGACCTCACCGGGCAGGGGATCGCGCGGGTGACGGTCGACGGGTGCGGGGCGCCTCTCTTCTCCGTCTCCCTGCACGGGCTCGCACGGGCCGCCGCACGGATCACCACGGCCGCCCCCGGCACGCCGGAGGCCCGGGTGGCCGACGCGATGCGTTCCCATCCCGAGATGGCGTCGGGTGCCGGGCGGGATGTCGCCGCGCTGATGGCGGCCGTGCCGGGGCTGCTCGCCAAGGACGGGTTCGAGGGCGTTCAGGTCGCCGCGCTGCCGGACGGGCGGGCCGTCGCCGTGAAGATCGCGGACGGGGCGAACCGGGCGCGGGTTCCTGTGGCCGCGGCGGCGTTGGCGTGGGCCGGGGTTGATCCCGGGCTGCTCGTCGAGTTTCAGGGGGAGCCGCTTCTCGGGGGCGGTCAGGCGGTCGGGTGTGTGCGGCCCGTTCGTTCGCTGGAGCCGGTTGTCGTGTCCGCTTGCGCCTAGGGCTCTGCCGGATACGCAGTTGCGCGGCTGCGGGCCGGATGGGCTGGTCGCGCCCACGCGGCGGTAGCCGCACATCAATGACGTCCCGCGCCCCAACGGGGGCGCTTCACTTCCGTACCTCAGAAAGAGGACCCTGCCCCTCATGACCACCGTCGTCACCCGTAGCGAACACGATCTGCTCGGCGACCGGGATGTTCCCGCCGATGCCTACTGGGGAGTGCACACCCTGCGGGCCACCGAGAACTTTCCCATCACCGGGACTCCGATCTCCGCCTATCCGCACCTCATCGATGCGCTGGCCGCCGTCAAGGAAGCCGCGGCTCTCGCCAACGAGGAACTCGGGCTGCTGGCGCCGGAGAAGGCCGCCGCCATCGTGGCGGCCTGCCGGGAGATTCGGGACGGCAAGCTGCACGATCAGTTCGTCGTCGACGTGATCCAGGGGGGTGCGGGGACCTCGACCAACATGAACGCCAACGAGGTCGTCGCCAACCGGGCGTTGGAGCTGCTGGGGCACGAGAAGGGGCAGTACCGGTTCCTGCACGCCAACGAGGACGTCAACCTGGGGCAGTCGACCAATGACGTCTACCCGACCGCCGTCAAGATAGCGACGGTGTTCGCGGTACGTGGACTGCTCAAGGCGATGGCCGTACTGCAGGACGCGTTCGCCCGCAAGGCCGTCGAGTTCCGCGATGTGCTCAAGATGGGCCGTACACAGTTGCAGGACGCGGTGCCGATGACGCTCGGTCAAGAGTTCTCCGCGTATGCCGTCATGATTGACGAGGACCGCCACCGTCTTGACGAGGCCGTCCAGTTGATCCATGAGATCAACCTCGGGGCCACGGCCATCGGCACCGGGCTCAATGCTCCGGCCGGATACGCGGAGGCGGCCCGCCGTCATCTCGCGGCGATCACGGGGCTGCCCCTGGTCACCGCCGCCAACCTGGTCGAGGCGACCCAGGACTGCGGGGCGTTCGTCCAGATGTCCGGCGTGCTCAAGCGGATCGCCGTCAAGCTGTCGAAGAGCTGCAACGACCTGCGGCTGCTGTCGTCCGGGCCGCGTGCGGGACTCGGGGAGATCAACCTGCCGCCGGTGCAGGCGGGGTCGAGCATCATGCCGGGCAAGGTCAACCCGGTGATCCCCGAGGTCGTCAACCAGGTCGCCTTCGAGGTGATCGGCAACGACGTCACCATCACCATGGCCGCCGAGGCCGGTCAGCTCCAGCTGAACGCCTTCGAGCCGGTCATCCTGCACTCCCTGTCGGAGTCCGTCACGCATCTGCAGAGCGCCTGCCTCACCCTCGCCGAGCGGTGCGTGGACGGCATCACCGCCAACACCGAGGCGCTGCGGGCGACCGTGGAGAACTCCATCGGCCTGGTGACCGCCCTGAACCCGCACATCGGGTACACGGCCGCCACCGACATCGCCAAGGAAGCCCTCGTCACCGGGCGGGGAGTGGCCGAACTCGTCCTGGAGAAGGGTCTGTTGCCCGCCGAGACGCTCGCCGACCTGCTGCGGCCCGAGGTCGTCGCCGGCAGCGGCTCACCCCTGGTCTGACCAGCAGCTCCTGATCTGCGGCGACGCGCCGGGACCGTGCGGAGGCACAATAGTGATCATGACAACGACGTCGTCCTTCGCTTTCCAGCCGGTCCTGGAGCGCATCGCCGAGGAGATCGAACGCACCCCGGACCGCGGCCGGCCCGCCGACTACATCCCGGCGCTCGCCGCCTGCGACCCGCGCCGCTTCGGCATGGCCGTCGCGGAGCTGGACGGGACGGTGTACGGCGTGGGGGACTGGCGCGAGCCGTTCTCCACGCAGTCCATCACCAAGGTCTACACCCTCGCTCTCGACCTGGCCCGCGAGGGCGACGAACTGTGGGAGCACGTGGGCCGCGAGCCCTCCGGCAACCCCTTCAACTCCCTGGTCCAGCTGGAGTACGAGAACGGCATCCCGCGCAATCCCTTCATCAACGCGGGCGCGCTCGTCGTCACCGACCGCCTGCAGAGCCGTACCGGGGACGCGGCCGGTGAACTGCTCGGTTTCCTGCGCTCCGAGAGCGGCAACCCGGCCCTCGACTTCGACAAGGACGTCGCCGCCTCGGAGGCCGGGCACGGCGACCGCAACGCCGCGCTCGCCCACTTCATGGCGTCCTACGGCAACATCGACAACCCGGTACCGGTCCTGCTCGACCAGTACTTCCGGCAGTGCTCGATCACCGCATCCTGCGCCGACCTCGCGCTGACCACCACCTTCCTGGCCCGCCACGGCGTGCGCGCCGACGGCACCCGGCTGCTCACCCGCAGCCAGGCCAAGCAGGTCAACGCCGTGATGCTGACCTGCGGGACGTACGACGCGGCCGGCGACTTCGCCTACCGCGTCGGCCTGCCCGGCAAGAGCGGTGTCGGCGGTGGCGTCATCGCGGTCGTGCCCGGCCGCTGCACGCTGTGCGTGTGGAGCCCGGGCCTCGACTCGCGCGGCAACTCCGTGGCCGGCGTCGCGGCACTGGACCGCTTCACCACCCTGACCGGACTGTCGGTGTTCTGACCGGCCCCTGAGTCCCCGGTCACCCCTGGAACTCGGTCAGCAACGGCACCAGCACGGACGCGTGCCCCATCAGCCGCGCATGTGTGGTGTCCGTGAGGACGGCCAGGCGCGCCCAGGGGGATGAGGTTCTGCATCTCGGCCGCGGGTAGAGCGGTGCGTGCGACGCCCCCGTGACCAATCACACGCCGGTCACACGCAGGTCCCCGGACCGCAGGCGGCACGTCAAGTTCCGGCCACCCGGCGTTGACACGCTGAACGAGTGTTGGCCATGGCTTTCCCCGTCGATCTTCGCCGCTGTCAGGTCCTGGGCCTGGCCGGCACCGCCTTCCTCGCGTTGGGCGGTGAGACGGCCGGTGCCCTTCCCGTCCAGGAACTGCTGACCCCCGCCAACGTCCGCGCGGCGCTGGGGCTGGTCGGTGTCTACTTCGGTGTCGTCATCCTCATAGCGGCCTGGGTGCTGCTCGGCCGGCTGGTGCGCGGCGCCGAGCCGCCCAGCCCGCGCTCACTGCTGCTGGTGCTCGCCACCTGGTCGGCACCGCTGCTGATCGCGCCACCCCTGTTCAGCAGGGACGTCTACAGCTATCTGGCCCAGGGCGCCATGGTCGACGCCCACATCGACGTGTACGCCAACGGACCCGCCCAGCTCGGCGGCCCGCTCGCCGACGAGGTCGCGCCGCTGTGGCAGCACACCGGAGCGCCGTACGGCCCGGTGTTCCTCGCCGTCGCCTCCCACCTGTCCGACCTGACCCGGGGCCAGCTCCCCGCCGGTCTCGTCGGGATGCGGCTGGTGGCGCTGCTCGGGGTCGCGCTCATGGCCGCGGCGCTGCCCCGGCTCGCGCGGCACAGCGGCGCGGACCCGGCCGCCGCGCTCTGGCTCGGCGCCCTCAACCCGCTGGTCCTGCTCCATCTGGTCGCCGGCGCCCACAACGACGCGATCATGCTCGGGCTGCTCGGCGTCGGCCTGGTGGCGGCGCTGGGACGGTGGCCGGTCCTGGGGGCCGTACTCGTGACGCTCGCCGCGCTGGTCAAGGCGCCCGCGGCGCTCGGGCTCGCCGCGGTGGTGGTCCTGCAGGTGCGCGCGGGGCGACACCCGGCGAGGGCCGTGCTGACGACCGGTGTCGCCACCGCGGCCACCACGGTCGCGGCCACGGCCGTCGCCGGAACGGGATACGGCTGGATAGGTGCCCTCGACACCCCGGTCTCCGCGCACAACTGGGCGCTGACCAGTCTCCTCGGCCGCGCCACCGGCGCCCTGCTGGAACACCTCGGCAGTGACCTCGCGCCGCTCGCCCTGCCCGCCTGGCACGTCCTCGGTCTCGCCGTCACCGCCCTGGTGATAGCGGCCATATGGTGGCGGCTGCGCCCCCGCCCGGTCTACGCGCTGGGCCTGAGCCTCGCCACGGTCGCCGCCTTCGGCCCGGCCATCCGGCCCTGGTACGCCCTGTGGGGCCTGTTCCTGATAGCCGCCGCGGCGCCCACCACCTCGATGCGGCACCGGGTGGCGGCCGTCACGGGCGTACTGGCGCTGGCCACGCTGCCCAGCGGCGGTCCGGTGGACACCGGGCAACTGGTGCTGGCGGTCTCCGGGGGCGTGCTGGCCGTGGTGGTCCTCTGGCAGGCCCAGCAGGCGGCCCAGGCACCCGTGTTGGGACACACCGCATGACCCCGCCCCGCACCGACCGCGGCAGGCTGCTGCTGGTCCTCGCCGTCGCCGCCGCCGTCACGGCCTTCACCGTGACCGTGCCCCTGTTGCGCGACTGGTTCGACCTGCGCGTCTACTACGGCGCCGTCAACACCTGGATCCACGACGGTGGACGGCTCTACGACTACCAGGTCCCGGGGACGACCTACGGCTTCACCTATCCGCCGTTCGCCGCCGTCGCCATGCTGCCGATGTCCCTCATCGGCCTGCACACGGCGATCGCGATCGCCCTGCTGCTCAACCTGGCGGCGCTCGCGCTGATCGTGCACCTGCTGACCGAGGGGGCGTGGCGGCGCTACGGCTGGTACGGCTGCGCCCTGGGCGCCTGTGTGCTCGCGCTGTTCGAGCCCCTGCGCGACACCTTCAGCTTCGGACAGGTCAACCTGCTGCTGTTGGCCCTCGTCCTTGTCGACGCCTGTCTGCTGCGCACCGGACGGGACCGCTGGGCGGGCGTCGGGATCGGGCTGGCGGCCGCGATCAAACTGACCCCGGCCGTCTTCATCGGTCTGCTCCTGCTGGCCCGCCGCTGGCGTGCCGCCGCCCTCGCCACCGTCGTGACCTGCGCGGCGACCGGCCTCGCCGCCCTGGTGGCCCCGAACGCCTCGCGCTTCTACTGGACCGACGCCCTGTGGGACACCAAGCGGGTGGGCCGTCTCGACTACGTCTCCAACCAGTCCCTGCAGGGCATCCTCGCCCGCCTCGGGGTGACCGACCGCCCCGTCTGGGCGGCGGCGGTGCTGCTGGTCCTCGGCGTCTGGGCGTTCCGCACCCGCCGCGCCCTCGCCTCCGACGACTGGCCGGCAGCCTTCGCCCTCACCGGCCTGACCGCGTGTCTGGTCAGCCCGATCACCTGGGTGCACCACCTGGTGTGGCTGCTGCCGTCCTTCGCCGTCCTGGTCCGTGCCGGGCACCTGCGGATCGCGGGCGCCCTGTACGCGGTGCTGTGCACCAGCGTGGTGTGGCTGTGGTTCCACGACGCGTCCGGCATCGACGGGTTCCTCGGCAGCAACACCTACGCCTGGATCACCCTCGGCCTGCTGTTGTGGCTGCCGGTCGGTCAACTCCCGTCCACGGGCTCACCTTTGGCCCGCAGCACCAAGGCCACCGCTCCCGCGCCGAGCGCCGCGGCACCGGAGATGGCGCCCGTCTCCGCCCACCCCCGCCCGCGTTCCACGGGAGAGGCCACGGGAACCGGGACGGGCGCCGGGCGCGGCTTGACCCGCAGCCCGTCCAGTGACCCGACCGGCGCCACCCGCCCGGCCGCCCCGAACCCCCAGTCGAGCAGCTCCCGCGCCTCCTCGTAGACGGTGAACCCGCCGCCCGTCTGCGGGTTCATCACCGTCACAACCAGCGTGCGCCCGCCCCGGCGGGCCGCGGCGACCAGGGTGTTGCCGGCATGCGTGGTGTATCCGTTCTTGATGCCGATCAGTCCCGGATAGCGGGCCACGCCGTCCGTGCCGCTCAGCAGCCGATTGGTGTTCCGGATCCCGTACGACGATCCGTCCCCGGCGGGGAAGAGTGCCTGGGCCGTGCCGCAGTACCGTGCGAAGTCCGCGTTGCGCAGTCCGGCCCGGCCGAACACCGCCAGGTCGTACGCCGACGACACCTGCCCCGGAGTGTCGTAGCCGTCCGGCGAGCGCACCTGGGTGTCCAGCGCGCCCAGGGCGCGCGCCTTGGCCTGCATCCGCTCGGCGGTCACCCGCCAGCCGCCGTTGAGCGCGGCAAGGACGTGCACGGCGTCGTTGCCGGAGTTCAGGAAGACCCCGCGCCACAGGTCGGCGACCTCGTAGGTGCGCCCCGGGGCGACACCGACCATGCTGCTGCCCTGCCCGATGCCCGCCAGTTCCTCCTCGCTCACCGTGTGCCGGACGCCGGCGGGCAGGGTCGGCAGCACGGTGAGGGCGAACAGGGTCTTCAGCGTGCTGGCGGGCGGCAGTCCGCGATGCGCGTCGTGGGCGGCCAGCACCTCGCCGCTGTCCGCGTCGGCCACCAGCCACGACAACGCGGAGACGTCCGGGAGGCGGGGTACCCCGCGCGGGGCCCGGACCAGTGTGCCGGACCGGTAGAGGAGCGACGGCTGCGGCATCGCCGCCCGGGTGCCGCCGTTCGGCGTGGGCTGCGCGCCGACGGCCACCGCGACGGGGCCGAACGCCAGGACACTCGCCGCGCAGAGCGCGCAGGCCGTGACACAGGCCCGGGAAGAGAATCCGATGGTCATACTTATCAACGTAGGAATCGATCGTCCGGACGCGCCGATGACCGGGCCGGAGGGGGTGCGCCAGCACCCGTATGCCGCAGCGCGTGTCCGTCGGCGGCTCGGCCTCGCGGCCGTCACGGGTCACTCGGCAGGCAGTGTCGGCTGGACGCGCCGCAGGAAGGTCGCATTGTCGGGGGTGGCCCGCAGGTGTTCCAGGAGGGTCTCCAGACCGCCCTGGGCGTCGCGGGTCTGCAGGGCGCGCCGCAGGCCACGGACGGTGGTCAACTCCGCCGGGGAGAGCAGGAGTTCCTCGCGGCGGGTGCCCGAGGGGGTGATGTCGACGGCCGGGAAGACACGGCGCGAGGCGAGTTCGCGGTTGAGGCGGAGCTCCATGTTGCCGGTGCTCTTGAGCTCCTCGAAGAAGTAGTCGTCGGCCCGCGAGCCGGTCTCCACCAGGGCGGTCGCCAGGATCGTGAGCGAGCCGCCCTCCTCGGCGAGCCGTGCGGCGCCGAAGAACCGCTTCGGCCCGAGCAGCGCGCCCGCGTCGACACCGCCGCTGAGGGTGCGGCCGCCGGAGGAGGCCGCGTTGTTGTGCGCCCGGCACAGCCGGGTCAGGGAGTCGAGCAGGATGACGACGTCCTCGCCCGCCTCCACCAGCCGCTTGGCCCGCTCGATGACGAGCTCGGCGAGGGCGATGTGCTGCTTGGCCGCCCGGTCGAAGGTGGAGGCGTACACCTCGCCGCGCACCGAGCGGCGCATCTCGGTGACCTCCTCGGGGCGTTCGTCGAGGAGTACCACCATCAGGCGGCACTCGGGGTGGTTGCCGGCGGCGGCTGCCGCGATCTGCTGGAGCAGCACGGTCTTGCCGGTCTTGGGCGGTGCCACGATCAGCCCGCGCTGGCCCTTGCCGACGGGCGCGATCAGGTCGGCGATCCGGCCCGTGAGCCCGGACGCCGGGTGCTCCAGGCGCAGGCGCTGACGGGGGTGGAGGGGGGTGAGGTCACGGAAGTGACGGCGGCCGCGCAGGTCGTCGGGCGTGCGCCCGTTGACCCGTACGACCTCGGTCAGGGCGCGCCGGCCGTCCCGTACGCCTTCGACGAGGTCGCCCTTGCGCAGGCCGTGACGGCGGATCAGCGCGGGGGAGACGGGCAGGTCGGAGGGCGAGGCGAGAAGGGTCTCGGCGCGCAGGTGCCCCTTGCCGCCCGCGTCGATGTCGAGGACACCGGTGGCGATCTGGGCCTGGGGCTCCTGCCGGACTGGGGGGTGTTCGAGAGTGGTGGTCATGGTGGGTGTCCTTTCGAGGACGGATGGCATGAGACATGCGGAAGGAAGGGGTGGAAGCCGCGACGGGAAGGCGGACAGCGCCTTCGGCGGCGGGAACAGCGCCTCGGGTACGACACGGCCGTACCGGTCACGAGGTGGTGCTGGAGAGCCGGTGCGCCGGCCGGGAGACGGCGGGCGGAGCGGCGAACTGAGAGGGAACCGGCACCGGCGCCCACGACAGGGGGCGAACTCAGGTGCTAGCAGGAAAGTACCACAGGGGGTGCGGCCGTAAACCGGTCAGCGGGAGGCGAGCAGACCGTACAGGAGCGGAATCCGTGGCTCCGGCAGGCGCCACCAGCCGGACGCCGTACGGACCATCTGCGGCCAGCGCGGCCAGGGAAGTTCCTCGCTCTCCCTGAGGCGCCGGATGGTCAGTCCTGCTCCGACCAACGCGTTCACGACCTCGCTTATTCCGTGCATCCACTCGTAACTGTCCGTGGCGCCGTCGACCGCCGGACCGTCGGTGTAGGTGTGTGTCGCGTCCCGGTGCACGGCGCCCCTGCCGCCCAGGTAGTCGTGGCGCAGCAGCAGCTCGGGGCCCTCGCCGGGGGCGGGCTTGGGGCCCAGCGAGTTGAGCAGTGGGTGGAACTCCACGATGTACAGGTGACCGCCGGGGCGCAGGAGCCGGGCGACGACCTCGGCCCACCGCTCCAGGTCCGGGAGGTAGCACAGGGCGCCCTTGCCGGTGTACACGACGTCGAACTGCCGTCCGTCCAGCGCCTGTTGGGCGTCATACACATTCGCCTGTACGTAGTCCACGGGCATGCCCGCCCGCGCCGCGACGTCCCGTGCTGCGGCCACCGACGCCGCGGAGAAGTCGAGGCCGACGGCGCGGGCGCCGCGCTGGGCGAAGGCGATCGTCTCGGTGCCGAGATGGCACTGGAGGTGCAGTACGTCGCGGCCGGACAGGTCGCCGAGATCGTCCCACTCGAAGGAGGCGAACCAGCGCGCCGGGTCGAGGTCCTGGTCGAGGCCGTAGAACCGGCTGGCGAGGTGGACGGGGGTGCGGGCGTCCCAGTTGGCCTGGTTGGCCCGCATGAACCGCGCGTGCTCGTCGGTGGTCATGCCGACATCCAACCGCAGCCCGGTCCCTGGCGGCGGCCGACGCCCGCATACCAGCCATACGAACGCCCGATTGACCGGTTTCTTGTTCCGGTCAGTACCCCTCCCTACGCTGTGGGGCGACTCGCCGGGAAAATCGCTTTCATCAGTGGAACGGGAGCCGGAATAGGAAGGGCGGCGGCGCTGGTATTCGCTGCGGAAGGCGCCAGCGTATTCGGCTGTGACATCGACGAGGACAGCGCCGCGGAAACCGTGGAAATCGTCGAGAAGGCCGGTGGGGTCATGCGGTCCCTCGCACCCGTGGACCTGTCCACGCAGGACGGCGCGAGGGAGTGGATCGACGCCGGGTGGCCGCCTGGCCGCACCTCGTCGCGCGCGGCGGCGGGGCCGTCCTCAACGTCGCCTCCGTGGCCGCCGTACGCGGCGCGCCGTTCCTGCCGATGGTGCCGCACGGGGCCGCGAAGGGCGGGGTGCTGGCGATGAGCAGGCACCTGTGCGCGGCCGGCGCCCCGCACCGCATCCGCGTCAACACCATCGCCCCGGCATGACCCGCACCTCCGCCACCGCCCCCTTCCTCGACGACCCGGACGGTCCGAAGGCCCACTTGGAGGCGCGCATCCCGGTCGGGCGGGTGGGCGAACCGGAGGACGTCGCGCGCGCCGCGGCCTTCCTCTGCTCCGACGAGGCCGCGTTCGTCAACGGCGCCAACCTCATGGTCGACGGCGGCGACAGCGCGATGGCGGGCTGAGCGGCCGTGCACGCCCGACTCGACCACGTCGGCGTCAATGTGCGCGACCTCGCCGCCCAGACCGCCTGGTACCGGGACGCCTTCGGACTGAAGTCCGTCTTCGAGTTCCACCTGGACGGCCCCGGACCGACCGGCGTCGTCCTCGCCCATCCGCACGGCTGGCGCATCGAGCTGCTGGCCCGAGAGGGATCCACGCCCGGCCCGCGGGCGCCGGACCCGATGACTGCCGCCCTCACCGAGGGGTACGGGCACTTCGCGGTCACCACCCCCGAACTCGACCCCGTCTACGCGGCCCTGGTGGCCCGCGGGGCGGGCGAGGTCATGGATCCCGGGCCCTCTCCCGAGCCCGGGTCCGCATGGCCTGGGTCAGCGACCCCGAGGGAAATCTCATCGAACTCATAGAGAAGAACGCAGAGTGAGGGCACGCGCGATGACCGAACCGATTTCGTTGAAAAAGCTCGATACGGGGACGCTGATAGCGTGCTGTATCGCCGTGGCCGCGGCACAGCTGTGCATTACGGTGCCCTCGCCGATCAATTCTGGTGCTCGGCGGGTTCGTCCTCGCCCTCGGTGAACTCCTCGACGCCACCTCCCAGAACATCACGATGCTCTGGATCGGCCAGGCCCTCGCCGGCGTGGGCGCCGCCGCGCTCTTCCCCAGTTCGCTCGCCGTGATCGCCGCCACCCCGGGCGAGAAGGACCGCGCGAAGGCCGTCTCGACGTGGGCGCTGAGCATCTCCCTCGCCTCGGCGATCGGCCCGCTGTCCTCCGGTGTCCTCGCCACCGTCGCCGACTTCCGGTGGGCGTTCGTGCCGCCGGTCGTCCTCGGCCTGGCCGTCGGTGTCACCTGCTGGGTGCTGGTCACCGACTCCAGGGCGCCGGAGGGCCGCAGCCTGGACCGGCCCGGACAGATCTCCATCGCCATCGGCCGGACCGCTCTGCTGTGGGGCATCGTCGAGGGCGGCGACCGAGGCTGGGGCAGCGCGGCCATCGTCGGCGCCCTGTCGCTCGCCGCCGTCGCGCTCGTCGGCTTCGTCCTGGCGGAGAAGCGGTCCGCCTCCCCGATGTTCAACCTGGACCTGCTGCGCATCCCGTCCTTCGCCGCCGCGGCCGTCGTCGCCCTGGCGGGCATGTTCGGCTTCATCGGCACCGCCTACTGCGTCTCCATCCGGCTCGGCGCCGTGATGCACCTGAGCGCGCTGCGGGCCGGCATGCCGTTCGTGATCCTCCAGTTGATCCCGCTGCTGCTCGCCCCCGTGCTGAGCAGGATGCTCACCCGCGTGGAACCGCGCTGGCTGCTGATGGGCGGTCTGCTGCCCATGGCCGCCGGCCAGTTCTGGATCGCCGCCCTGCCGATCATCACCACGTCCCTCGCCGCCTTCATCGGCCCGGTGCTGCTGCTGGGCGTCGGCTTCATCTGCGTGGTCTCCTCGCTCACCTCCGCCGCCGTCAACGCCGTACCGATCACCATGACCGGCATGGCCAGCGGCGCCACCAGCCTGGTGCGCGAGTTCGGCCAGGCGCTCGGTCCCGCGGTGATCAGCACGGTCGCGATGAGTGCCGCGTCCTCGGTGCTGGTGGGCAAGCTCAGCGGCGCGGACGCCGGGATGGAGGCGGCCGCGGGTCCGCTGCCCGTCGTCAACGCCGGGAGCGACAGCGCCCGGGCCGCCGCGCAGAGCGCCCTCGGGCACGGGATGGCGGTCGGCGTGGTGATCTGCGGTTGCGCCTCCCTGCTGGGCGCCCTGGTCACCCTGCTGCTGGTCCGCAAGAACGCCGCCCGTTCGGTGGTGGGCGCGGGCGAAGCGGCGGTTCAGGCGGCGACGGCGTAGGAAACGAGCGGAGCGGGAGGCCGGGGCCCGGTGCCCCGGCCTCTTCGTGCGCGGACGGGTCAGGCGTTGGGGTCGAAGGGGATCCCGGCGGGCATGGAGTGGGCCAGGGCGTACTGGAAGTCGCCGTCCTTGATCTTGATCGTGGCGGCGCCGAAGTCCGCGCTCAGCAGCTTGTCGCGGAAGCCTGCCGGGTATCCGTTCCAGCCGACCAGGCGGGGGTAGAACCAGCCGCCGGTGGCGTTCTCCGGCGGTTCGTCGTTGGCGTTGGCGAAGCGGAAGCAGTGCGTGGAGACGCCGTCCTTGTGGTAGACGACCTTCGGGTGGGTGCCGTCGAAGCGCACTGCCGAGCGCGGTGCCACCTGGTAGCCGCTGTGCTGCGACACCGACACGTACTGGACCTGGTTGTCGCTGATCCACACCACGACGTGCTCCCAGTCGTGCCGGTGGCCGATGGCCGCGGGACCGAGCGTCGCCTGGTCCTTCTCGAAGTAGCTGGCGTACACCACCGCGCACCAGCCGTTGTCGCACTTCTCGCGTGAGTAGGTGTTGGCGTTGGCCAGTTGGGCGTAGTCGTGGCAGTGGCCGTTGACGTCACCGCCGAGTTTGAGGCCCGGGTTGATGGTGCCGTCGGCGCCGATGGCGGCGGTGGCGTAGCAGCCGTCCTTGTCGTAGTCGTAGGCCGGGGAGAAGCTCTGTTCCAGGCCGTCGGCGTTCTGCGGCAGCAACTGCAGGACATCGGCCTGGGCGCTGGTCGGGATCGCGAGGAGCAGTGTCAGGGCGCCCAGGGCGCTGAGGAGGACCTTGGTGGGGGACACAGGTCCAGACCATGACAGTCTGGCGTGTGCGCGTCAAGGCTTGAGGAAAGTCGTAAAGTTGAACTTCGACTGCGGGAGGTCGGCCGGGCATGAGGTGGACGGGCGCGCGCTACACGGACAAGCCGACGGTCGAGGTGCGGACCTGGATCGCCGCCCCGCCCGAGCGGGTGTGGGCGCTGGTGCGTGACATCGGCCTGATGCCGGGCATGAGCGACGAACTCCAGTCGGTGGAGTGGCTCGACGGCGCCGAGGAGCCCGCGGTCGGAGCGCGGTTCCTCGGCCGCAACCGGCACGAGGCGTTCGGCGAGTGGACCACCACCTCGTACGTCATCGAGTGCGAACCGTGCCGCGTCCTCGCCTGGGCGGTGCAGAACCCCGACCGTCCGTCGGCGGTCTGGCGCTTTCGTCTGCACGCCGGCGACGGCGGCACCGAGCTGTCGCAGTGGATGCAGATGGGCCCCGGCCGCTCCGGACTGTCCGCGGCGATCGACCGCATGCCGGAGAAGGAACAGAAGATCGTGTTCGTACGGCTGCGGGAGCTGGAGCAGGCCATGACCACCACCCTGCGTCACCTCAAGAACCGTGCGGAGAACGGCTGATGCGCACCGCGACCACGATCGAGGCCTCCGGCGGTCAACACTGGTCGCAGCAGGCCGACTTCGTCGTGGAGGCGGAGAAACTCGGCCTGGACGTCTGCTGGGTGGCCGAGGCCTGGGGCTCCGACGCGCCCTCCGCGCTCGGCTACTACGCCGCGCTGACCGACCGGATGCTGCTGGGCTCCGGTGTCCTGCAGCTCGGCACCCGCACCCCGGTGGCCGTGGCCCAGACCGCGATCACCCTGTCCAACCTCTCCGGCGGACGCTTCCTGCTCGGCCTCGGTGTCTCCGGTCCGCAGGTGATCGAGGGACTGCACGGGGTGCCGTTCGCCCGTCCGCTGGCGCGTATGCGGGAGACCGTCGAGATCGTGCGCCGGGTCTTCGACGGCGGCAAACTGTCGTACCGGGGAAGCCGGTTCAGCATCCCGCTGCCCGGTGGCGAGGCCGTCCCCATGCGTCTGTCGACCCGGCCCGAGCACCCCGTCCCCGTCTATCTCGCCGCCCTGTCGCCCGCCATGCTGCGGCTGACGGGTGAGGTCGCCGACGGCTGGCTCGGCACCAGCTTCGTGCCCGAGGGCGCGGCCGGGGCGTACTTCGCCCACCTCGACGAAGGGCTGGCCCGTGCCGGACGCACCCGCGCCGACCTCGACGTCTGCCAGGGCGCCGAGGTCGCCTTCGCACCCGACGAGGACGCCCTCGGCGCGCTGACCGCCGGCCGGAAGAAGGAACTCGCCTTCAGCCTCGGCGGCATGGGCTCCGCCTCGACCAACTTCTACAACGCCGCCTACAGCCGCCAGGGCTGGGCGGAGGTGGCCGCCGAGGTGCGGGAGCGCTGGCAGGCGGGCGACCGGGACGGCGCGGCCGGCCTCGTCACCGACGAGATGGTGCTCGCCACGACCCTCATCGGCACCGAGCCGATGGTGCGCCGACGGCTGCGCGTGTGGCGGGACGCGGGCGTGACCACCGTACGGTTGTATCCGGCCGGGACGACCCTGCACGAGCGGCTGGCGACGCTGGGGCGGGCGATCGAACTGGTACGGGAGGTCGACGGCGCGTCGTGAGCGGGACCGAGGAATCCGTCCGCCAGGGTGTCGATTCGCTCCGCCCCCGTTCGTCGGTGGGGTGCAACCAGCTCTGACGACCGGGAGGAATCATGAAGTACATGCTGCTCGTCTGCGGCGACGACACCGCCGACGCCTCGGGCATGGCACCCGTCGAACCCTGGGTGGAGGAACTCGGCGACCGCGGTGCCCGGCTGCACGGCCACCGGCTCGCCCTGCCCGCCGAGGCGGTCACCGTCCGGGTGCGCGGCGGCGAGGTGCTGCGCACGGACGGCCCGTTCGCGGAGACCAAGGAGTACGTCGCCGGCTACGACATCCTCGAGTGCGACAGCCTGGAGGAGGCCGTCGAGGCGGCGGCCCGGCACCCGGTGGCCACCATCGGGGCCATGGAGGTACGGCCCTTCTGGCCCATGTGGGACGAGGAGGACCCCGAGACCGCGATCCGTGCCCTCGACACCCGCCTCACCGAGGCCCACCGTGACCGGGACATCGACGGGGTGCTGGCCTGTTACGCCCCGGACGCCGACGTCTTCCACCTCACCGGCGGGCACGGGCGGCAGGGCCTCGACGCCCACCGCAAGGCCCTGCAAGAGGTGTTCGCGTCCGGGCCCGTGACCCGCGAGGTGCTGGAGTTCCGCGTCCACGTGGACGAGAGCATCGGCTTCGCCCACTCCCTCGTACGGCTGACGGGCACCCGCGCCGACGGCAGCCCCTTCTCCGACACCCTGCGCGTGATCACCGGCTACCGTGACATCGGACTGCGCCGGCTGATCACCCACGAGCAGGCCGTGTCGCTGAGGGAGGCGTGATGAAGTACGCCCTGCTGTTCTCCTCGCCCGTCCGGGATGAGGAGCGGAGCCCGGCCGAGCACGCCGACGACCCGCGGTTCGCCGCCTACTTCGCCGAGGTGCGGGCGGGCCGGGTCACCGGCGGCGCACGGCTGCGGCCGCCCGCCGACGCCACCACCGTGCGCGTGCGGGGCGACGAGATCCTGCTCAGCGACGGCCCCTTCGCGGAAACCAAGGAGTACCTCGCGGGCATCGCGTTCATCGACGTGCCGGACCTCGACGAGGCCGTCGCCCTCGCCGCGAAGCATCCGGCGGCCGCCGACGGCGGCTCGGTCGAGGTACGGCCGGTCTGGGAGTGAGCTCCACGGAAGGGATCGAGGAGGCCGTCGCCGCCGCCTTCCGGGAGGAGTGGGGCCAGGTCGTCGCCACCCTGATCCGGGTGACCGGCGACTGGGACCTCGCCGAGGAGTGCGCGCAGGACGCCTTCGCCCAGGCCCTCGACCGGTGGCGGCGCGACGGAGTCCCGCGCCGCCCCGGCGCCTGGCTGACGACGACCGCCCGCAACCGCGCTCTCGACGTGCTGCGCCGTGAGGCGGTGGGGGCGGCGAAACTGCGGGAGGCGGCCGTGCTGGCGCGCGACGAGACGGCGTACGACGACGGGGACGACAGCGGTGTCCAGGACGACCGGCTGCGGCTGATCTTCACCTGCTGCCATCCCGCCCTGCCCATCGAGGCCCGGGTCGCGCTCACCCTGCGCACCCTCGCCGGGCTGACCACCCCGGAGATCGCCCGCGCCTTCCTCGTCCCCGAGGCGACGATGGCGCAGCGACTGGTGCGCGCCAAGCGCAAGATCCGCAACGCCGGGATCCCCTACCGGGTACCGCCCGCGCACCTGTTGCCCGAGCGCACGACGGGTGTGCTCGGCGTGCTGTACCTGCTGTTCAACGAGGGGTACGCCGCCTCGTCCGGCGCCGATCTGGTCCGCAGGGACCTGTGCTCCGAGGCCGTCCGTCTCGCCCGTCTGCTGGCCCGGCTCATGCCCGACGAGCCCGAGGCGCTCGGCCTGCTCGCCCTCCTGCTGCTGCACGACGCCCGCCGGCACACGCGCGTGGACGCCTCCGGCGAACTGATCACTCTGGAGGACCAGGACCGCACCGCCTGGGACCGCGCCGAGATCGACGAGGGCACCGCCCTGCTGGAGACGGCCCTGCGCCGCGGCCGTCCCGGCGCCTACCAGATCCAGGCCGCCATCGCGGCCTGCCACACGACCGCCGCCACGGCCGATGACACCGACTGGGCGGACATCGCCGGCCTCTACGGCGAACTGGTCCGCTTCGTGCCCTCCGCCGTCGTCCGCCTCAACCACGCCGTGGCCGTCGGCATGTCCGAGGGCCCCGACGCCGGACTCGCCCTCGTCGCCGAACTGGAACGCGAGGGCGATCTGGCCGGCTACCACCTCCTGCCCGCGACCCGCGCGGACCTGCTGCGGCGCAGCGGCCGCCGCACCGAGGCGGCCGAGGCGTACGCCCGAGCGCTGGAGCTGGCGGAGAACGAGGCCGAGCGGAGATTTCTGCGAAGGCGGCTCGCGGAGTGTCGATCGGCGTAGCGGCCGTTCGTCGGTGGGGTGAAACCGCCCCACGGCCCGGGAGGCCCCCATGAGCACGCGCCGCACCATGACCGGAGACCGCCGCCGGTACGCCCTCGCCCTGCTCTGCGTCGCCGGGTTCATGGTGATCCTGGACGCGCAGATCGTCCTGCTCGCCCTGCCGTCCGTCACGGCCGGCCTCGGTCTGTCCGCGGGCGGTGCCCAGTGGGTGATGAGCGCCTATCTGCTGACCTTCGGCGGGCTGCTGCTCCTCGGTGGCCGCACCGCCGACCTGCTGGGCCGCCGCCGGGTCTTCATGACCGGCACCCTGCTGTTCGGACTGTCCTCCCTGCTGTGCGGACTGGCCTGGACGGGCGGGGTGCTGGTCGCCGCCCGCGCCCTACAGGGCGTGTCGGCCGCCGTCATGGCGCCGAGCGCGCTGTCCCTGCTGGTGAGCACCTTCGCGGAGGGACCCGAACGCAACAGGGCGCTCGCCGTCTGGTCCGGCAGCGGAGGCTTCGGCGCCACCGCCGCCCTCCTGCTCGGCGGCCCCCTCACCGACGCCTTCGGCTGGCAGTGGGTGTTCTTCCTCAACGTGCCTGTCGCCCTGGCGCTGCTCGCCCTGACCCCGGTCCTGCTGAGCGAGAGCCGCTCGGCGGAACGCGCCCGCTCCTACGACCCGGCCGGCGCCCTCACCGCCACCGCGGCGCTCGTCGCCTGCGTGTACGCCGTCGTCCAGGCGCCGACGGCGGGCTGGCTGTCGGTGCGCACGAGCGGCCTGCTGGCCGCCGCCGTCGTCCTCGCCGCCCTCTTCGTCCGCGCGGAGGCCGGGTCGCGGGCACCCCTCGTGCCGCTGTCCCTGCTGCGCGCCCGCACCGTCAGCGGCGGCAATCTGGTGGTGTTCCTGCTCGGCGCGAGCGCCTTCGGGATGTCGTACACGCTGTCCCAGTACGGCCAGGGCGTCCTCGGCTACTCGCCGCTGCTGTTCGGTCTGTGCAACGTCGTGATGCCCCTCGGCGCGGTCGTCGGCTCCTACGCCGGGCAGGCCCTGGTCACCCGCGTCGGCGCCCGCGCGGTCGCGGTCGGCGGGCTGGCGCTGGTCGGCACGGGAAGCCTGCTGCTGTCCCGGATCCCGGCCCACGGCGGCTTCGTGCGCGATCTGCTGCCGGGGCTGCTGCTCTTCGGTCCCGGGCTCGGCGCCTGCGCGGTGGCCGGTTCGATCGCCGCCCTCACCGGTGTCGGGGAGCGGGAGTCGGGGGTGGCCTCCGGCATCAACACCGCGGCCTTCCAGATCGGTGGAGCCTTCGGTGTCGCGGTGGTCACCTCCGTCGCCCTCTCCCACACGGGCGGACCCGGACCCGCCGGCCTGACGGCGGGCTACCGCGCCGGGTTCACAGCCTGTGCGCTGCTGGCGACGGCGGGCCTGGCCTGCGCCGCCGCCCTCCTCGGCGCATCCCGTCGCCCGGGGGCCGTCCGGGCCGTGGCCGTCACACGCCGTCGAGTGCGTTCGTGATCGCCGACACCCCGCAGCCCGCCGTGAACAATCGCGCCGTCGTCCGGCTCGAGGGCGGCTCCACCTGGACGGTCACCGGTACCTCGTACCTGACGGCGCTCACCCTCGCCTCCGATGCGGCCGTGCGGGCGCCGCGCGGCCGGACGGTGACTCTGACGGTCGACGGGACGCGGACAGCGCTCACCCCCGGTACGTCCTACACCGGCGCCCTCGTCCTCACCGTGGCATGAGGTCAGGAGGCGGAGGCGGACCGAGCCTCCGCCTCCTTCGCGATCTCCTCGAACCGGGCTCCCATCGCCGCCGCCAGCGCCTGGGCGCCCGACAACGGCCGCACCATCACGGTGAGTTCGTCGATCAGGCCGTTGTCGTCCACGTGGATGAAGTCGCAGCCCGTCAGCTCCCGGTCGCCCACGCGCGCGGCGAAGACCAGAGCGTGGTCGCGGCCGTCGGTCCCGCCGCTGAGCTCGCGCTCGTAGCGGAAGTCCTCGAAGACCTGGGAGACCGCGCGCAGGATCGCCGCGGTGATCGCCTTGCCCGGGTACGGCTTGAACACCACCGGGCTGGTGAACACGACGTCCTCCGCCAGCAGCGCCTCGACGGCATCGAGATCGCCGGCCTCGACCGCCTCGCGGAACGCGCGCATCGGATCACCTCATAGTCAATTAGTTGAGTAGGTGAGGATGAGGGTAATCAGCTGCCGCGACCCTGTCCACTAGGCTGACGTGGGTGTTCAGCCCTGAAGGCCCCAGCCTGCGAGAACTCGCCGTCCAGGCCCTGTCCTCCGTGGAGCGGGGATACGACCTGCTCGCTCCGAAGTTCGACCACACCCCCTTCCGGACGCCCGACTCCGTGCTGGAGGCCGTCGCCTCGGCGCTGGCGCGGACGGGTCCCTTCGACGACGGACTCGACCTGTGCTGCGGCACGGGCGCGGGCATCGACGTGCTGGCGCGGGTGTGCCGGCGCAGTGTCACGGGGGCCGACTTCAGCGCGGGGATGCTGGCCGTGGCGCGGGAGCGGGTCCGGCCGGCCGGTTCGCGGGTGGCCTGGGTGCGTGCGGACGCCCGCGCGCTGCCCTTCCGGTCCGCCTTCGACCTCGTGGTCAGCTTCGGGGCGTTCGGGCACTTCCTGCCACAGGAGGTGCCGGGGCTGTTCGCCGAGGTCCACTCGGTGCTGCGGCCGGGCGGGTGTTTCGCGTTCCCCGTCCTGGCCCCGCCCCGGCCCTCGTCGCCCGCGTACTGGATGCTCCTTGGTTTCGACGCGGTGATGCGGGTGCGCAACGCCGTGTGGCGTCCGCCGTTCGTCATGTACTACCGCGCCTTCCGACTCGCGGGTGTACGGCGGGAGTTGGAGCGCGTCGGATTCGTCGTCGAGTTGCAGGCGCTGGAGGAGTTCGGACGGCGGAGCGACGGCAGCCCGCGGGTGCGGATGGTCGTGGCCCGGCGTCCGCTGTCCTCGCTCAGCCCGCGGCCGGAAGCATGAACTCGTAGACCAAGGCGTCCTGTTGGGCGTCCACCAGCAAGTCCGTGATCTCCAGCGGTCGCGCGTACTGGTCGTGCACCCGCCGTGTCACCCGGACCGAGGGGGTGTCCGGGAGCCGGGTGATGGCGTCCCGGTGGTGCAGGGTCAGGCCGGCTTTGCGCATCCACTCGTAGGCGCGGTGCAGCTGTGCCGAGGCGGCGCCGTCGGCGCGGTCGCGGTAGCGGGCCAGTTCCTCGACCTCCGCCAGGGCGACCGCGGAGAACGACGTCACCGCCGTACGCCGTCCGCGGCCGTCGGCGCCCGTCGACTCGTAGCGGTGTATCAGGGTCGGGTGGTGCGGGGCGAGACCGAGGGCCTCGGCGTGCTCGGGCGGGGGCGCCTCCCAGGTGACCGTGGCCCGGTCCACGGCGCGCGGGTCCGCGGCCCGGGCGCCGACCGGGAAGGCGGGCGTGGAGGGGGTCTCCACCGGCAGGCCCGGCAGCGTGGCGTGGCTGCCGCGCCGGTCGGTGCCGATCAGCCCGTCGCGGCGCAGCACCTCCAGCGCCTGCCGGACCGTCTCCCTGCTGACCTCGAAATGTGCGGCCAACCGCCGTTCGCTCGGCAGTCGTTCGCCGGGCGGAATCGTGCCGTCGCGCAGCTCGCCGAGCAGTCGGGTCGCTACACGCCAGTACAGCGGCTGCTGATCGGTGACCGGATGGTCGGTGCGGGCCATGCCGCGCCTCCTGTTGGTGACATGCCGTAGCCGTGCGGGCTCAGTGCGCCACCAGATCTAGCATTGGTCTAAACCAGCAGGGAAGGGCGGGCGGCCGGTTCGGCCGAAACCGGCCCGCCCGCACCGGCGTTCACAGGGCGCTGTACAGGGCCTCGATCAGGGCCATCTTCCGGGGGTCGTTGGCGATCTGAGGCCCCATCCGGTTCATCACATAGCCGAGCGACACCCCCGCCTCCGGGTCCGCGAGTCCGCACGAGCCGCCGAACCCGTCGTGTCCGAAAGCACGCGGGTTGGGGCCGTAGGAGCCGTTGTCGCCGCTCAGCCACAGGCCGAGCCCGATCTCCGTCTCGGCGTCGAGGCCGGCCCCCAGCACCAGGTCGCGGCAGCTGCCCTGCCCCTCACGCACCCGCTCGGCCGCCTCGGGGGACAGGACGCGACGGCCGGCGTACGTCCCCCCGCCCGCGAAGATCCCGTACAGCGCGGCGACCGCCCGCGCCGTGCCGTGCCCGTTCGCGGCCGGGATCTCGGCGGCCCGCCACGCGGGCGAGTTGGCCTCGTCCGCACCCACCACCGGATTGGTCAGCGCCGCCAGTGCCGCGGGCGTCAACTGACTGAAGATCGCCGCCTGTTCGCTGCTCGACGCGACCGGCGGATGCACCAGCTCGGCCGCCCTGCCCGCCTCCTGCTCCGGCAGCCCGATGGTGAAGTCGATCCCGAGCGGACCGGTCACCTCGCGGGCGAGGAAGGCGCTGGGCAACTGCCCCGAGACCCGCCGGACCACCTCGCCGACCAGGAAGCCGTACGTGAACGCGTGGTACCCGGACGCGGTCCCCGGCTCCCACCAGGGTTCCGTCGCCGCGAGCCGCCCGGTCGTGAAGTCCCAGTCGTAGAGCTGCTCGACCGAGTGCGGCTCACGCAGCCCCGACAGTCCGGCCCGGTGCGACAGCAGATGCCGTACGAGCACCTCCTCCTTTCCGGCCGCGGCGAACTCGGGCCAGTACTTGGCCACGGGCGCGTCGAGGTCGAGCAGGCCCCGGTCGGCGAGGATGTGCGCGCACAGCGCCGTCGGGCCCTTGGTGGTCGACCACACGTTGACCAGGGTGTCCCGCTCCCAGGGCCGGGTGCGGTTCGCGTCCGCCCAGCCGCCCCACAGGTCGACCACGACCTGGCCGCCCACGCTCACCGCGACCGCGGCACCCAGTTCGCCCCGTTCCCGGAAGTTCTCCGCGAACGCCGTCCGCACCGCCGCGAACCGTTCGTCGCAGTAACCGACCACACCTGGCTCGTGCTCCGCCATGGGGCCCTCCGTCGTCGCCGGAACCCCGGGCCGCACCGTCGCGACCCGGGCGTCCTGAACGTACCGACTGGTCGGACTGGAGGGAAGGTCAGAGAAGGAACAGCTTGTCCTCCGGTTCCCGGTGACCGTCCGCACCGTGCCAGTAGTCCCGGGTCTCGACCGCGAGGCCGTCGGCGTCGAACCGTACGAACACGCAGCCCGCGAGGGTGGACGGCACCCCGTCCTCCTCGCTCAGCACCCGGAACTCGGCGACCGCGATCCCGTCCTGGCCGACCACGGGCGGCGAGAACCGTACGTCCCTCACCCGCTCCCGCTCGAACGACCAGCGCAGATAGGCGGCGAGCTCGGCCCACCCCCGGTGCGGCTCGCGGAAGGGCATCGAGCGGTGGACGCAGTCCACGGCGTACAGGTCGAGGAGCGCGTCCACGTCGTGTGCGGCCCAGCCGCGCTCCCAGACCCGTACGAACCGCTCGGCGGCCTCACGCGTGTCCACGGCCGGCCTCCTCAGGCATACGACCGCAGCCAGCGCAGCTTCGTCGCCTCCTGGTAAGGCCCGCCGCCCTCGTGGTCGTTGAAGTCGTACACCTCGATCGTCCTGTCCTCGTGGGCCCAGGCGTTGTAGGCCGCGAAGACGGTCGAGGGCGGGCAGGTCTGGTCCTCCAGGGCCGCCGAGAACAGCGCCGGCGCGCGGCCGCGGGCGGCGAAGTGGACGCCGTCGAAGTAGGACAGGGTGCGCAGGGCGTCCTCGGAGCGGCCGCGGTGCGTCTTGAGGAACAGGCCGATCTCCCGGTAGGGGTGACGGTCCGTCAGAGTCGCGGCACGCGGGTAGTCGCACAGGAACGGCACGTCCGGGGCCGCCGCCACCAGGTCGGGGACCAGACCGGCGACGGCGATGGTGATGCCGCCGCCCTGGCTCGCGCCGACCGCGACCGTGCGGGAGGCGTCGGTCAGCGGGTGGGAGCGGGCCGCCTCGACGGCACGGACGGCGTCGGTGAACACCCGGCGGTAGTAGTAGTTCTCCGGCGCGTCGATACCGCGGGTCATGAAGCCCGGGTACGCGGGCGCGCCGCCCACCGGGTCCGCGGTGCCGCCCCCGCCGCCCCAGGCGCTGCCCTGCCCGCGGGTGTCCATCACGAAGTGCGCCCGGCCGGTGGACGCCCACAGCAGATGCTCGTGCGGCAGGCCGCGTCCGCCGCCGTACCCGATGAACTCCACCACCAAAGGCAGGGGTTCGGACGCCCCGGCGGGCAGCGTCAGCCAGCCCTTCACCGGGTGCCCGCCGAATCCGGCGAACGTCACGTCGTACACCTCGACCGTCGTCAGCCCGGTGTCGACCGGCTCGAAGCGGGCGTCCAGGTCGTGCTCGCGGGCCTCCTGCAGGGTCTTGGACCAGAACGCGTCGAAGTCCTCGGGCTCGACGGACGCGCTGCGGTACTCGTGGAGTTCGTCGAGGGGGAGGTCGAACAGGGCCATGCAGGACCGCCTTCGCATAGGGACCGTGCGGATGATCAACACCGTACGTGTGCGATCGGACCACTGGCCAGATCTTTCCCGGACGGCGCCCGCGCGATCACATCCGCACAGCGGCCGTCACGGTCCGCCCGCCTGGCGGCGGGTCCACTGCGGCTCCGTGCGGGCCCATTCCCGCTCCCACTCGGTCAGCCGATGCCCGATGGCCACGCGCCGGACGACGGAGTTGCCGAGGAGGATCACCGCTACCGCGCCGCCCGCGGCACAGACGCCCATGGTGACGGTGTGCTGCCAGATCTGCGTCCGGCCCGGCGGCGGACCCACCGGCCGGTTGCGGGCGTCGAACCACGCGTCCACCGTCTCCCCGTGCCGCGTGCCCGCGGGAACGCGCGCCTCGGTGGTGTGCGGCCCGGTGACGGGGTCCGTCCAGCGCACGGTCGCCAGGAACGAGTGCTCCCGGCCGCCCTGCACCGCGGGCGCCCGCTCGGGCGTCGCGCCGACCACCACCACACGCGTGCGATGCCGGTCCGCGCGCTCCGCCGCGGCCGCGGCCCCGGCCCGGTCGTGCGCCCACCAGCCCGTGACGGCCCCCGCGAGCGGCGCGCCGACGAACAGCAGGAGCGCGACGACCAGCGTCGTCCACGCCTCCACCACGTCCGACCGGCGCCGCAGCGGATTGCGCCGCCAGCGCCAGCCGCGCACCCGGGTCCGCATGTCGACCTCCTCGCCGTCACCGAAACCGGAGGGGCCATACGTTCAGCCGTACCTGCTTGGTCCGTATTGTCCCCCCGGACCATGTGCGCGCGCGAGTGCCCATGGACATCGGGTACCCAGCGCCTCGAAGATCGCTCACCGTGAACGGCCGGTGACGGCCCCGGTGTCCGGCCGTCAGCCGAAGCGTTCGATGCGGATCCGGTCCACCGGCTGGCCGGCCTCGACCAGCAGCCGCGAGGCGTGCTCGGCGAAGGCGTTCGAGCCGCACACATAGGCCTCCCACCCACCGTCGGGCGGCTCGGCCAGGAGCGGCGCCACATGTGCGGCGGCCATACGTCCCACCGCCACGCCCCGCGGTGCGCGGCGCGTGAACACGGGCGTCGTCTCGGCGCCCAACTCCCGTGCGTAGACGAGCTCTTCGGGGCTGCGCGCGGACACCAGCAGCCGCAGCGGCACGTCGAGGCTGCGCGCCCGGCGGTGCCGGACCATCGACATCAGCGGTACGACCCCGGAGCCCGCGCCGATGAGCAGGGCGGGCCGGTCGCCGGGCCAGGCGAAGAACCCGCTCACCGGACCGCGCACTTCCACCACGTCGCCGGGCTCGGCCACCGTGTGGAACCAGCCGGAGACCTCGCCGCCCTCCACGTGGTCCAGGGTCAGCTCGATGTGCCCGCGGTTGTCCGGCGCGGAGGCGATCGAGTAGTGGCGCTGGGCCACATAACCGTCCTCGGCGGTCAGCCGCAGCATCAGGTGCTGCCCCGGAAGGTGCCCAGGCCAGGCGGGCACCGCGAACCGGAACGTCGAGACGTACGGCGTCTCACGGCGGACCTCGGTCAGCGTGGCCGTCTGCCAGACCGCGGCGGCCTGGCCGCTCACGGCGACACGGCCGGGCACGGCGAAGCGCGTCGGGGGAGTGAAGGCGGGAGAAGGGGCCGTTGCTGCGGAAGGGGTCGCTGCGGTCATCTGCTCAGTCACCGGAGTACCGCTGCTCCTTCCACGGGTTGCCGCGCTCGTGGTAGCCGTTCCGTTCCCAGAAACCCGGCTCGTCGTGGTCGAGAAGCCGGATGCCCGCGATCCACTTGGCGCTCTTCCAGAAGTACAGGTGCGGCACCAGCAGCCGCGCCGGCCCGCCGTGCTCGGGAGCGAGCGGCTCGCCCTCGTACGTGAACGCGATCCAGGCCCGGCCGCCGGTGAGGTCCGCGAGCGGCAGGTTCGCGGTATACCCGGTGTGCGAGTAGGCGACGGCATGGGTGGCGGACGCCTGGGGCCGCACCACGTCCAGGAAGGCGTCCAGCGACACGCCCCCGAACCGGACCCCGAACTTCGACCAGCTCGTCACACAGTGGATGTCACCCTCGTAGGCCGACGCCGGCAGCGCGTGCGCCGCGTCCCAGTCCCAGGTGCACGGCCGCTCGACCAGCCCGTCGACGCGGAAGGTCCAGTCGTCCGGCGCCAGCTCGGGGGTGACCTCCGCGGACAGCACGGGCCAGTCGTCGCCCGTGTCGTACTGGCCGGGCGGGAGGCCCGGACGGTGGGCGCGGGGGCGCCCGATGAAGCCTCGGGTGACGTTCATACGGATCCAGCGGGACGGAAGTGATGGCCTACCGGTCAACCGTACGTGCCGCCCGGACCGGCCCCTGCCCCGGGCCGCCCGTCGATCATTAAAGACGTATGAACACTCCCCGGCCCCGGGAATAGCGCCCCCCGCCCGCGCCTTGCCGTCTGATGCCGGAACCGGTGTCCCGTACACCCGGTGACCACGCGGCAGCGAAGGAGAGTGGAGCATGCCCAAGGCGTACGTCTACACGCGGTTCGGGGGACCGGAGACCGAGGCCCTCGTCGACCTGGACCGGCCCAGCCCGGGCCCCGGGCAGGTGCTGGTCGCGGTGCGGGCCGCGGGTGTGAATCCTGTCGACTGGAAGCTGCGCACCGGCTTCCGGCGCCCCGGCGAGACCGGTGAGCCGCTGTTTCCGGTGGTGCTGGGCAACGAGGTCTCCGGTGTCGTCGTCGAGACCGGCGCCGATGTGACGGGGTTCGCCGTGGGGGACGAGGTCTTCGGGAACACCGCGACCGGCGGTTATGCCGAGTACACGCTGCTGCCCGCCGACATCACGGCGCACAAGCCGGCCGGCCTCTCCTTCCGGGACGCTGCCACCCTCCCGGTCGCCGCCGCGACCGCGTACGACGGCGTCCACCAGCTGGGCCTGCCCGTCGGCGCGACTGTCCTGGTCACCGGCGCGGGCGGCGGGGTCGGCAGCGCGGCCGTGCAGATCGCCCGCGCCCTCGGTCTGCGGGTGGTGGGCGTCGCGAGCGAGGCGAAGAAGGACTTCGTGGAGGCGCTGGGCGCGGTGCACGTCCCTTCGGGACCGGACCTGGCGGCGCGGGTGCGCGCGGCGGCGCCCGACGGCGTGGACGGTGTCTACGACCTCGTCGGCGATGAGGTGCTCACCGAGGCGGCGACACTGCTCGAGGACCGCACGAAGCTGGTCACCGCCGCCGCGCCGCCCGCGACCGTCGAGGAACTCGGCGGGGCCCGGGTCGCCCGGGCCCGCAACGCGGCGGTCCTGGACGCGGTCGCCCAGCTGGTGATCGACGGCGACCTGGACCCGCACGTGACCGGCACCTATCCGCTGGAGCGGGCCGGCGAGGCGCTGCGCGAGGTCGAGGAAGGCCACGCGCGCGGCAAGATCGTGATCGAGGTCGCCGCGTGAGCCACGTCCTGGACAACCCCGCCCTCGCCTCCCTTACCGGCCCGCACGCCCACTTCGCCGAGTGGCACGGGCGGGTGGTGCGCTACCCGGTCGACGTGACGCCCTGGCTGGCGCTGCCCGACGAGCCCGACGCGGGTGACTGGGCCGGCCTCGCGGCCCTCGCGGGCCCCGGCGCCGAGGTGCCGCTGCTCGGCTTCAGCGGCGCGGTGCCGGCCGGCTGGGAGGTCACCTTCCATGTCGAGGGCGTGCAGTTGGTCGACGACGGTCTCAAGACAGCGCCCGAGCCGGAGGCCGTCCGCCTCGGTCCCGCCGACGTCCCCGAGATGCTCGATCTGGTCGAACGCACCCGGCCCGGCCCCTTCCTGCCCCGCACCATCGAAATGGGCACCTACCTGGGCATACGGCGGGAGGGCGCGCTGATAGCGATGGCGGGGGAGCGGCTGCACCCGCCGGGCTGGACCGAGATCAGCGCGGTCTGCACCGACCCCGCCTTCCGCGGCGAGGGCCTCGCGACCCGGCTGATCCGCGCCGTCGCGCACGGCATACGGGAACGCGGCGAGACCCCGTTCCTGCACACCGGCGCCGGCAACACGAACGCCATCCGCCTCTACGAGTCCCTCGGCTTCCGACTGCGGCGCACCACCACGTTCGGCGCGGCCCGCGTACCGGAACACCTCGCGGACGAACAGGCGGTGACGGTCGCTTAGGGCACGCCGGGATCAGGGCCGCGAGGTGACGCGGTCCGCCCGTCCCGACGTGTTGTAGCGCACGAGATAGGAGGCGAACCGCTCCAGGTCCTCCTCCGGCCAGCCCTCCAGCCGCTCGCGGAAGGCCGCCCGGCGGCTGTCGGTGACCTGGGCGAGGATCTCGCGGCCGGCGTCGGTCAGCTGCAGGACCTGGACGCGGTGGTCGTCGGCGTCCAGACGTCGCTCGATCAGCCGGGCCCGCTCCAGCGCGGCCACCTGGCGGCTGACCGTCGACTTGTCCAGGGCGTAGTGGGCCGCCAGATCGGTGGCCCGGCAACCGCCGCTCTCCTCCAGATGCCCCAGCAACGTGTACGACACCAGGGACAGCTCGGGGTGCATCCGTCCCGCCGACGCCCGGGCGCGGCGGGCGAACACCGTCATCTCGCGCTGAATCGTCTCCACGGCCTCATCCGCGTCCACGGCTCCTCCTCACTCCGCCCCCCTAGTTGTACGGTACAACTTCACGGAGTCAATCAGGAGGAGACCGTCGGCGTACGACGGTTGGGGTAGTGTTTCCGTCCGGCCGGGGAACGTCCCGGCCGCCGGAGAACGAGGAGGTGAGACCCATTACCGCTGTGTCAGGTCGGGTGCTCTCTCCTCTGGTCGAAGCGGATCGCCGCCGGTAGGCGACCGCGAGAGCGCCCTTCGCCCCACCGAAAGGCTCTCGGCTTCCATGCCCTCATCTCCCTTGTCGTCCTCGTCGGTCGAATCCGTCGCCGCCGTCCTGCGTTCGGCGGGCTGCGTCTTCGCCGAGGACGAGGCCCGGTTGATCCTGTCCCAGGCCCGCACACCGCGGGAACTCACCGCCCTGGTCGACCGCCGCGTGGCCGGTCTGCCCCTCGAACTCGTCCTGGGGTGGGCGGAGTTCCGCGGCCTGCGCATCCTCGTCGAACCCGGCGTCTTCGTACCCCGCCGCCGTACCGAGTTCCTCGTCGAGCAGGCTCTTGTCCAGGTCCCCGGTGCGTCCGTCGTGGTGGACCTGTGCTGCGGCTCGGGCGCCGTCGGCACCGCTCTGGCCACCGCGCTCGGCGACACCGAACTGCACGCCGCCGACATCGACCCGGCCGCGGTGCGCTGCGCCCGCCGCAATGTCGCAGGCGTCGGCGGACACGTCCACGCGGGCGATCTGTTCGCCGCACTGCCGGCCGGCCTGCGCGGCCGCGTCGACATCCTCGCCGCCAACGTCCCCTACGTGCCCACCGACGAGGTGGGCCTGCTGCCCGCCGAGGCCCGCGATCACGAACCGCTGGTCGCCCTCGACGGCGGCACGGACGGACTCGACGTCCTGCGCCGGGTCGCGACCGAGGCACCGCACTGGCTGGCACCGGGCGGTTGCCTGCTGATCGAGACGAGCGAGGCACAGGCACCCGCGGCCGTCGAGGCGTTCACCGGCGCCGGGCTGACGACCCGTCTGGCGGTCTCGGAGGAGTGGAACGCCCACGTGGTGATCGGCACCAGGCGATAGCGACCCGGTGGACGCTGGACGAGCCGAGCTGAACGCTCAACAGAGAGATTCGTCAGGTCGTCGCCCCGTTGCCCGATGGGCTCGGTGACGGGGTCGGCATCCGCCAGTCGTGGGGGCCGTGGCCGCCGAAGCCGCCGTGCCAGCCGCCCGGGTTCCTGTCGCCTGGGCCCTCGTCGCCGGGTCCCTTGTCGGCGAAGGTTCCGGACAGGACGCGGGTGGCGGTGCGGGTGCCGTCGTCCGCGCGGGTGCCGACCAGGACCGCGGTCTCGCCCTTCTTGATGCCGTCGGTACCGGAACCCTCGGCGCCGTCGTGCAGGACCGTGGTGTCCGAGTTCAAGGTCCATGTCCAGGAGGCGCCGTCCTCGCTCTTGACGGTGACCTGGTCGCCGGAGATCTTCTCGACGGTGCCGCGCTGCCAGACCCGTACCACCCACTTGCCGGTGTCCTGGTCCTTCACCGTGGCCTCGCCGTGCACGCCCATGCCGCCGAAGTCGAACCACCGGCCGCCGTGCCGGCCCTCGGGCCCGCTCGGGGACGGTGACGCGGAGCCGGACGCGGACGGGGTGGCGCCGCCGCCCGAGCCGCCGGAGGTCGTCGCGTAGGCGACGGTGCCGCCGAGGGCCAGGACGGCGACCGTGGCCGCCGCGATCACCGCGCGGGACCGGGCCGAACGCCGCCGCCAGACCCTGTCCCAGGCCTCGCCCGAGGCGGGGTCGGCCCCGCCCGGACCCGTCATCACTTCCCAGTCCGGTGTCGTCTCGCCATGCCGGTCCGGCGCTCCTCCGGCAGTGGGTTCCTGATCCGTCACGGCTCGCTCCCATCGGCCAAGGCACCGGGCATCCCCATGCCACACCTACCTGTGATTGTGCGATGGGCGCGATAAGGGTCAGGTAATCAGTACCTGTGAGAACACGCGTACGGATCAGTGCGGCTGCTGGACCCGGGCGATGAGCAGGGCCACGTCGTCGGAGTTGTCCGGCTGGTGCAGGGTGCGCAGCAGCAGGTCGCAGACCTCCTCCAGCGGGCGGTCGGGGCCGTCGAGCAGGGCCAGGAGCGCGTCCAGGCGTTCGTCGAGGGGGTGCTGGCGCGTCTCGACGAGACCGTCGGTGTAGAAGACCAGCCGGTCGCCGGGCTCCAGATCGACCGTGGTGGTGGAGAAGGCGACCCCGCCGACGCCCAGCGGCGCACCGGTGGGCAGCTCCAGCAGCTCAGGGGGGTGCCCCTCACGCAGCCGGGCCGGCGGCAGATGCCCGGCGTTGGCGATGCGGCACTGCCGCAGCTCGCGGTCGTGGACGGCGTACACGCAGGTGGCGATGGAGTGGTCCAGGCCCTCGGTGATCCGGTCGAGGTGCTCCAGGAGGCGGGCCGGGTCGAGGTCGAGGGAGGCGAGGGTGTTGGTCGCGGTACGCAGCCGGCCCATGGTGGCCGCCGCGTTGATGCCGCTGCCCATCACGTCGCCGACGACCAGCGCGGTCTTGCCGTCCTCCAGCGGGATCACGTCGAACCAGTCGCCGCCGACCTCGCTGGTGGCGCCCGCCGGCTGGTAGCGGGAGGCGACCTCCAGGCCACCGATGACCGGCGGATGGCTGGGCAACAGGCTGCGTTGCAGGGTGAGGGCGGTGTCACGGGCGTTCTGGTACCAGCGGGCGTTGTCGATCTGCACCGCCGCCCGCGCCGCGAGTTCGCGGGCGAGCAGCAGGTCGTCCTCGCTGAACGGCACGGGATTGCGGGTGCGCTCCAGCTCCAGGGCGCCCAGCACCTCGCCGCGGGCGATCAGCGGTACCGCCAGATAGGAGTGCACGCCCGCCTCGGCCAGCTGCCCGGCCGCCTCCTCGGAGCGGGCGATGCGGGGCAGGTCGGCGGCCTCGACCTCGGCGACCATGACCGGCCGGGCCGTGCGCACGCACTCGGTGACCAGGAGGTCGGGGCCGTACCGGGCCACCTTTTCCGGCCGGTCGGCGGCCGCCGGCACCGGAGGGTCGTCGTCGGCCCGCACGGCCAGGGCCCGTATGTCGGCCGGCTCCGAGGGACGCAGTGTGCTGCGTCTGCCTTGGACCACCGCCTCGAGCAGGTCCACCGACGCCCAGTCGGCCAGCTCCGGCACCGCGACCTCCGCCAGCTCACAGGCGGTACGGTCCAGTTCCAGCGTGGTGCCGATCCGGGCGGAGGCGTCCGCGATGAGCGTCAGCCGCCGCCGAGCGGCCTCCGCCTCCACCCGCGCCCGGTGCTCCTCGGTGGTGTCGAGGATCGACCCGGCCACTCCCAGTACGTGCCCGAACGCGTCCTCCAGCCGGTACAGCGAGATCGACCAGGCGCGCTCCTCGTCCGGATCGGCCGGGGTGCGGCCCACGGTCCGCTGGTCGACGAGCGGCCGCCCGGTCTCCAGCACCCGGCGCGCCGCCGCCTCCAGCGCCTCGACCTCCAGGTTGGGCACGACCTCGGCGATACGGCGGCCGATGTGATCCTCGGCGGGCACTCCGTTCATCCGCTCCAGGGCCAGGTTGACGGAGACGTACCGCAGCTCGGTGTCCAGGACGGCCAGTCCGATGGGGGACTGCGCGATCATCCGGGTGGACAGCGCCACGTCCCGCTCCAGCTGCCGTACCGTCGACCGGTCGGCGCACAGGCCCAGCGCGTAGACGTCGCCCCGGTCGTCCAGCAGCCGCATGTTGCGGAACTCCACCAGGCGGGTGCTGCCGTCCTTGCGCCGGATGGGGAAGGCACCGGCCCAGCTCTGGCCGGTCACCATCACGTCGGCGAACAGCTTCACGACCAGGTCGAGGTGCTGCTCGTGCACCATGATCCGGGCCGCGTACTCGCCGAGGGCCTCCTTCGCCGGATAGCCGAACAGCTCCTCGGCCTGCGGGCTCCACAGCACGACCCGTCCCTGGGCGTCCAGGACCACCGAGGCCACGCCCAGGACGTCGAGCAGACCGCTCGGGCGCACCGACTCGTCGCCGTCGGTCACCGGAAACCCAGGTGCACTCATTCCACGCACCGCCTTCGTTCCTTGACGCGGCACGCCGTTCCCCCGTGCCGACTCCCCTGTTCTACCGCGCTCAACCGTCGCTGTGACGCCTGTGTCGCCCACCTCCACCATCTCTCGACACAGGCGGCGGCGTCCTCGAAGTGGTGACGACAGTACCGGCCACGGACCGTCGCCGAAGCGACGGCCCCCGTTACCGATCTGGTCTGTACATGACCATCTGACGCGGCCAGACTGTCCGCCGAGCAGGCCCGCCCCCACCCTCCCCGAGGAGCCCTTGCATGCCTCTGCGCGCCCGGCGACGTCGTCACGCGGCCCTGACCGCGGCCCTCGCCCTCGCCACCGCCGCCCTGCTGTCCGCCGCCCCGCCGGCCTCCGCCGCCGACACCTGGACCGAGGTCGGCTCCGACCGCGCCGACCCGCTGACCGAGAGCCAGGGCCTCACCTCCGTCGAGGTCCCGGCCGGCAGCCCCAACCGTTACACCGGCATCGGCACCATCCCGGTCAGCGTCTCCAGCCGCGGCTGGAACCACGTCGGCGACCCCGACGCCTCCTACAACGGCTACTACGTCGAGCCCTACCAGGCCGACTCCGGCACCGCGAAGATGTACCGCGTCCAGGCACCCGGCGGCGGCTGGTCCGAGTACGTCCACACGCTGAGCCCCGGGGAGGCGCTGAACAACTCCTGGGACGCGATCTCGCCCGACGGTCAGTGGATGCTGTCGGGGGAGTACGGCACCATGACCCGCTTCCTGGTCTTCCCTACACCCGGCGTCAACGCGAGCACCTCGCCCTCGGCGAACCTCCCGCAGGTCGCCACCGTCAACCTCGACCACGCCGTCCGTGACGTGCAGGGCTGCGACTTCTCCGGACCCACGACCCTGCTGTGCTCCTCCGACGACCCCGCGGGCACCCTGTTCGGCATCACCAAGCCGCTGCTCCAGGTCGACCTGTCCGCCGCGCCGAACGGCACCTCGGACGTCTTGGGCCATGTCACGGCCCTGCGTCAGCTGCCCCTGCGCAGTGGCTGCTCGGGCACCTTCGAGGCGGAGGGCATCGACTACGACCGCCGGGACGGCACCCTGCGCGTGATCGTCGTCTCGCCGGGCTTCTGTGTGCTGACGGACAGCAAGACCTACCGCTTCAAGAAGGGCTGAGCCGCTCGCTGGTACGGCCCGGACAGTGGTGCTTTTCTGGGGATGTGACGCGGTTCGCCGGGAACCCGCCGGACCGCGTCACCGCCCATGAGAGGAGCGATCACGATGGACCGTGAGCGACTGCACGAGGAGCCGGTCTCCCTCGAGATCAGCGGATGCAGCAAGGAGGACGCACGGATCGTCTTCGACACGCTGTGCGCGTGCTTCGAGTCCGACCGGGGCGCCGACGAGGTGCCGCAGCAGCTGCACGAGACGCGGCCGATGGTGTGGCTCGGCACGTTCGAGGTGACGGACGCGCACGAGTGTCCGGTGCCGACGCGTCTGTCGTCCTCGGTCGAGTTGGACGCGCAGGGGGGTTACTGGGCGATCGAGCGGCTGCGGAGCACGTTGGAGCCGTTGTTCACGGTGCGGGATCTCTCGTCGGCCTCCGGCGACCAGGAGCGGGAGCTGCATGTGATTTTGGAGGGCCGCTGAGCTTCGGCCCCTCCGGAGCCGCTGAGGCTCGGCCTCCCCCTCCTTTGTGCAACTAGTTGCACAAACGCGGTGCGGTCCTCTACAACTGAGGGACCACACCGCGACGGAGGGGCGCCATGAGCCGTTACCCGCATCTGCTGAACCCGCTCGACCTGGGCTTCACCACGCTGCCCAACCGCGTCCTCATGGGCTCCATGCACGTCGGCCTGGAGGAGGCCGAGCGCGGCTTCGAGCGGATGGCGGAGTTCTACGCCGCCCGGGCCCGCGGTGGCGTGGGCCTGATCGTCACCGGCGGGATCGCGCCCAACGAGGCCGGACGGCCGTACGGGGGCGGGGCGAAGCTGACCACCGACGCGGAGGCCGAGCAGCATGCGGTGATCACCGAGGCCGTGCACCGCGAGGGCGGCCGGATCGCGATGCAGATCCTGCACTTCGGGCGGTACGCCTACCACGAGGACCTGGTCGCGCCGAGCCCGCTACAGGCGCCGATCAGCCCCTTCGTGCCCCGGGAGCTGACCGACGACGAGGTCGAGCAGACCGTCGAGGACTACGCCCGCGCCGCCCGGCTGGCCAGGCGGGCCGGCTACGACGGCGTCGAGATCATGGGCTCCGAGGGCTACCTCATCAACGAGTTCATCGCCGCCGGGACCAACCACCGCACCGACCGCTGGGGCGGCTCCTACGACAACCGCATGCGTTTCCCGGTGGAGATCGTCCGGCGGGTGCGCGAGGCCGTCGGCGAGGACTTCATCATCGTCTACCGGCTGTCCATGCTGGACCTGGTCCCCGGCGGCTCCACGCTAGACGAGGTGATCACGCTCGCCCGGGCCGTCGAGGCGGCCGGTGCGACGATCATCAACACCGGCATCGGCTGGCACGAGGCCCGTATCCCCACCATCGCCACCTCCGTGCCGCGCGGCGCCTACACCTGGGTCACCCGGCGGATCATGGGCCGGGTGTCGATCCCGCTCGTCACCACCAACCGCATCAACACCCCGGAACTCGCCGAGGAGTTGCTCGCCGAGGGTTACGCGGACATGGTGTCGATGGCCCGCCCGATGCTCGCCGACCCGGACTTCGTCGCCAAGGCCACGGCCGGGACGCCCGAGGCCATCAACACCTGCATCGGCTGCAACCAGGCCTGTCTCGACCACACCTTCAGCGGGAAGATCACCTCCTGCCTGGTCAACCCGCGCGCCTGCCACGAGACCGAGCTGGTGCTCTCGCCGACCCGTCTGACCAAGCGCGTCGCCGTCGTCGGGGCCGGTCCCGCGGGCCTCGCCTGCGCGGTGTCCGCGGCCGAACGCGGCCACACCGTCACGCTGTTCGACGCGGCGAGCGAGATCGGCGGTCAGCTGAACGTGGCCCGCAAGGTCCCCGGCAAGCAGGAGTTCGACGAGACCCTGCGCTACTTCCGCCACCAGCTCGACGCCCACGGTGTGGACGTACGTCTGAACACCCCCGTCGAAGCAGCTGACTTGGCGGACTACGACGAGGTGGTCGTCGCCACCGGCGTCACCCCGCGCACCCCGGACATCCCGGGCGTCGACCACCCGAGCGTCGTCGGCTACCTCGACGTCCTGCGCGGCGAGGCGCCCGTCGGCGAGCGCGTCGCCGTCCTCGGCGCCGGCGGCATCGGCTTCGACGTCGCCGAGTTCCTCACCGACGGCGGCGACGCGGCGAGCGAGGACCCGGAGACGTACTTCCGGCAGTGGGGCGTCGACATGGACTACCGGGCGCCCGGCGGGCTCTCCGCACCGAAGCGCACCGCCCCGCCGCGGACCGTGCACCTGCTCCAGCGCAAGACGTCGAAGGTCGGCGCTGGCCTGGGCAAGACCACCGGCTGGATCCACCGCACCGAGCTCAAGCACCGCGGCGTCACCATGGTCCCGGGCGTGCGCTACGACCGCATCGACGACGCCGGGCTGCACATCACCGTCGGTGAGGAGTCCACCGTCCTGCCCGTCGACACCGTCGTGCTGTGCACCGGCCAGGAGCCGCGCCGCGACCTGTACGACGAGCTGGTCGCCGCCGGGCGCGACGCGCACCTGATCGGGGGTGCGGACGTGGCCGCGGAGCTGGACGCCAAGCGGGCGATCCTGCAGGGCACCGAGGTCGCGGCCGCCCTGTAGAGCCTCCCTAGGATGTGCCCATGTCCCTCCCGCACGCGATCCTCACCGCCCTGCTCGAGAAGCCGTCCTCGGGGCTGGAGCTGACCCGCCGCTTCGACCGGTCGATCGGCTACTTCTGGTCGGCGACGCATCAGCAGATCTACCGCGAGCTGGGGAAGCTGGAGGCCGAGGGGCACATCCGGGCGCTGCCCACCGAGCAGCCGGCCCGCGGGCAGAAGAAGAGCTACGAGGTGCTGCCCGCGGGCCGCGCCGAACTGGCCCGCTGGACCGCCGCCTCCCAGGACCCCAGGCCCCACCGCGACACGCTGCTGCTGCGGCTGCGCGCGTCGGCGGTGGTGGGAACGGAGGGCATCGAGGCCGATCTGCGCCGCCATCTCGACCTGCACCGGCGGCAGTTGGCGGAGTACGAGGAGATCGAGAAGCGCGACTTCCCGCCCGGCCGGGACACCTCCGAGGACAAGCTGCGCCACCTGGTCCTGCGGGCGGGCATCGAACTGGAGACCTTCTGGACCCGGTGGCTCACCGATGCGCTGGAGGAGTTCGGCGAACTGCCGGACTCCGGCCCGGCGTGAGCCCGTTCGCCGTCAGAGGCGGTACGGCTTCGATCGGCGGCGCAGGAACCAGCCGGACGCGATGACGCCCGCCCCGACCAGCGCGCCGCCCACGCCCAGGGTGACCGGGCCGTAGTCCTTGACGGCACCCCCGAGACCGCCCATGACACCGCGGGACGGCGAGGAGGTGGCGGAGATGGTCGGCGACGAGGGGGCCGCGACGATGATGGACTGCGTGCCCGCGGTGGTGTTGTTGAAGGAGCACATCACGATGACGGTGTAGGTGCCGGGGCTCACGCCCTGCCACGCCGCCGACTGCTGGCTGGTCGTCCCGGCGAGCGCCACCTGGCGCCCCTGGGCGAAGTTCGACTGGCCGCTGTTGAGCAGCGAGGCCGTGCCCCACATGCCGCTGCTGCTGGTCTGGTTGCACACGGTGGTCGTCACCGAGACGGTCGAACCGCTGGTGCTCACCGAGATGCCCGTCCCCACCGCCGAGGCGGACGGGGCGGCCAGGGCCAGGGGCAGCGCGGCGACGGCTGCCACCGCCAGGCCGGAGCGGATCGGAAGCTGGGAGTTGCGCATCAGGACTGCCCTCCGGCGGCACGGTCGGCGGTACATCCCTGGTGCCGCCGAGGGTCGGGGAACGCCCGTGCTGCCTCAGGGGCAGCCAATGCGCCCCCGACCCGCCGCGCATGCGGACGGCCCCCGCTCAGGTGACGGATTCCTTCGTCCGGCCCATCAGCCGGTCGTCACGGTCCGCTCCGCCGAGAACCCGCCCCAGCTGCCGTCGGGCAGCCGTGCCCGGATCCGCACCCGGTGGCTCACCCCCGCCCGGCGGCCCACGTAGAACGAGTACGACGCCCGTTCGCGCGGCGCGTTCGCGCCGTACACGAGCGAGGTCGCCGTCCTCCCGTCCAGCAGGATCTGGTACTCGCCGACCACGCCGTCCGTGCGCGGCGGGCTCCAGGACAGGTCCAGGAAGTACGCGCCGTCGGCACGGTGACCGGTCACGCTGAAGCCGGTGGGCGCGGTGCCGCGGCCGTCGTCGGTGCCGGGCGTGGTGAGACGTACGGCGGGCCCGGGCGGGGAGAGGTTGTCGGCCGCGTCGCGGGCGCGGACGGTGAAGACGTACCGGGTGCCCGGCCGCAGTCCGGTGACCACGGTCGCCGTCTGACTCCCGCCGACACTGTGGATCTTCGCGGACCCCTGGTACACGTCGTACGACAGCACGGCCGTGTCGTCCCTCGACGCGGACCAGGCCAGCTGCACCTCCCGGCCGCCGACCGCCCGGCCGCTGGTCCGGCCCGGGCGGCTCGGCGGGGTGTCGTCGGCCGGGACGGCGGCGGGAGTCGTCGCGCGGACCTCCCCGCTGGGCGGCCCGAGGCGGCCCTGTGTGTCGCGCGCCCGCACGGTGAAGACGTACATGGTGGACGGCCTGAGCCTGGTGACGTCCACCATGTGTTCGGAAGCGGGCACCTCCGCGGCCTTTGTGGTGCCGCGATACACCTCGTACACGCGGACCCGGGGCTGGGCGGACACCGCGTCCCACATCACGTGCACACTGCTGGAGCTGCCCGCCGCCGCGGTGACACCCCCGGGAGCGCCCGGCGCCCGCCCGTCGTCCCCGTCGCCGCCCCAGCCGCAGGAGCAGACCAGGACCAGGCCCGCGATCGGCGCCAGGAGTCGGCGGGGGAGTACGGCGGCACGTGGCACGGCTGTGCCTCCCGGGGACAGGACGGCAATGGTCCGTACCAATATGACGCTGTTGTTGCAGGTACATCAAGAGGGCGCGTAGCGGCCCGGGGTGGTGACGTGGGCCCGTGGCCGTTACGTATGCTGAAGGTCCTCGCGGCTGAACTCTCCTTGGGGGACGGTCAGTTCATGCCGGTGGCGCGGACCGCTGTCGTCGCTGATCCCGCGCCGGACGCGGGTGGCCGGGCGGCCGGAGCCGACGCGGGCTCAGGTGCCCGGCCCCTGCCCGTACTTCGGCGCGTGCGCCGTACGGCCCCTCAGCGGTAGCCGCACGATCAAATGGGCAACACATTGGGCTGAGTGTTCGTCAGTGTTCCCCAGGAGAGGGTCCCTCATCGTGCGTGTCCCGTCGCTGACGCCGGCCGTGGCCTGCGCCGCCCTGCTCGCCCCGGCCGCGCTGCCCGCATCCCTGCACGGCATCGCCGAGGAGCCCGTCGCCTGGCGCCAGGGTGAGGTCCGGGCCGCCGACCTGCTGGCCGAGGTGCGCGACTGCGCCCAGATCTCACGCGGCCGCTACCGCAGCGACGAGGGCGCCCCGGCCACCGTCCCGGTCTGCGCCACGCGGGACGCCGTCTTCTGGAAGGCGGACCTGGACATCGACTGCGACGGCCGGCCCGGCCCGCGCTGCAACCGCCGTACCGACCCGCTGTTCACCGCCGCCACCGCCTTCCAGCAGTCCGACGGCCGCCATCTGAGCGCGGAGAGCCTGCCGTACATCGTCGTGCCGGCCGTGAGCCGTATCTGGAACCACGGGGTGCGCGGTGGTTCGGTCGCCGCCGTCGTCTACCGCGACCGGGTGCAGTACGCGGTCGTCGGCGACATCGGCCCCCGCGGGATCATCGGTGAAGCCTCCTACGCCACCGCCCGCGGCCTCGGCATCAGCCCCGATCCGCGCGGCGGCGGCGCGGCCTCCGGCGTCACCTACATCGTCTTCAAGGACTCGCAGGTCAAGCCGATCGAGGACCGCGCCGCCGCCGTCGCCACCGGACGGCGGCTGGCGCGGCTGTTCGTACGGGGCAAGTGACCGGGCCTCAGACCGCCGACCAGCCGTCGTCCACTGGCAGCACCACGCCGTTGATGTTGCTCGCCGCGTCCGAGGCGAGGAACACGATGGCGGCGGCCTGCTCCTCGGGCTGGGCGATACGGCCGAGGTTGACGAAGTGCGGGCCGAGCGCGGCCGGGCCGTGCGCGGCCTGGTCGGCGTCCACCGCGATGTTGGTCGCGGTGCCGCCCGGGGCGATGGCGTTCGCGCGGATGCCCTGCTTGCGGTACATCACCGCGAGCGACTTGGTGAGCCCCACCACCCCGTGCTTCGAGGCGGTGTAGGCCGCGCCCGCCGCGCTGCCGCGCAGGCCCGCCTCCGAGGCGGTGTTGACGACCGAGCCCCGGCCCGCCGCCAGCATGTGCGGCAGCACCGCCCGCGTCAGCAGGAACGGCGCCGTCAGGTTGATCCGGATCACCCGCTCCCACTCGGCGTCGCTCACGTCCGCGAGCGCCGACATACGGTCCATGATCCCGGCGTTGTTCACGAGGACGTCCACCCCGCCGAACCGCTCCACCGCCGTCTCGGTCACCCGGTCGACCACGGCCTGCTCGCTCAGGTCGCCCACGACGGCGACCGCGGTGCCGCCCGCCTGCTCGATGTCCTTGACGGTGGCGTGCGCTCCCTCCTCGCTGAGGTCCGCGACCAGGACCCGGGATCCTTCCGCCGCGAAGGCCAGGGCGGTGGCGCGCCCGATGCCCGAGCCCGCTCCGGTGACGATGACGCTTCTGCCGTCGAGTCCGCTGGCCATGGGGGTGCTCCTGTCGTTGTGCGGGGCGGGTCGCCCGGTGGGGCAGGGCCCACCCTACGACTTAATGTCGGCGAGTGACATAAAATGGTGGTGGAGAATTCCGGAGGACCGATCACGGAGCCGGAGGAACACATGACCGCAGCCAGCGGACGCACGGGACGACCGCCGCTCACGGAGGAGCGCAAGGCGGAGATCCGGCTGGAGATCGCCCGGGCCGCGGTGGACCTGTTCGTCACCCAGGGCGTCGCGGCCACCACCGGCGAGCAGATCGCCCAGGCCGTGGGCGTCTCCGCGCGGACCGTGTGGCGCTACTTCCCCAGCAAGGAGGCCTGCGTACGGCCCCTGTTCACGGCCGGCATCCACATGCTCGCCGCCCGTCTGCGGGAATGGCGGCCCGGACAGCCGCTGGAGGAGATCTTCGCGCCCGAGTACACGACGGACCTCCAACTCGTCGCGGGCCCCGACCGGGCCACCGTGGGGGCGCTGGTACGACTGACCCGAACCGAGCCGGGGCTACGGGCCGTCTGGCTGCAGACGTACGACGAGGCCGAGCCGGCGTTCGCCGGTGCCCTCGCCGAGCGGGCCGGACTGCCGGCCGGTGATCTGCGGCCGGTCATCCAGGCGGCGATGTTCAACGCGGCGCTGCGCGCGGCGGTCGAACACCACGCCTGGCGCACCGCGGACACGGAGCCCAGCCTCGCGACCGCGGAGGCCGAGCTCCTGGCCACCCTGCGCACGGCCCTCGAGACGGTGGCGAGCGGCCTTACCTGAGCCCCTGCTGGGCCAGATGCAGGCGCATCCGCACATAGTCGGCGCCCCCGGGCCCGGGCCGGTGATGCCCGTCCGGCCGCCACCCGTGCCGCACGTAGAAGTCCTGGGCCCGGCTGTTGCGCGCCCAGGCCTCCAACACGCCGGTCGCCAGCGACGCGTCACGCAGCAACCGCACGAACTCGGCGTGCAGCCGACCGCCGACGCCCTGGCCCCAGGAGCCCGGACGGACATGGATCTGGTAGAGCTGGCCCACGGTCTCCGCGTCCACATCGGGTTCGTAGGGAGGCCCCGCCATCAGGATCCCCGCGAGCTCGCCCGCCTGTTCGGCGCAGACCACGGTCATGTCGTCGGCCCGCACGGCCCGCAGCCAGCCTTCCCGCCGACGGGCGTACGCCTCGGGCGAGTCGAGCTCCGCCGTCGGCACTCCGCCCGCCGCGTAGTAGGCGGTACGGGCCTGGGTGTGCAGCTCTGTGATTCCCTCCACGTCGCCGACGTCCGCGGTCCGTAAGAGCGTCTGAGTACTGGTCATGATCGGTTGTCGGTCAGGCCTTTCGGTAGGTGTACGCCTCCGCTGCCGCCGCCTCGACCGCTGCGAGGTCGGCTCCGGCCGCCGCCGTGACGACCGCGGCCACCGCGCCCTCCACGAACGGCGCGTCCACCAGACGGGTGTTCGCGGGGAGTTCGTCGCCCTCGGCGAGCAGCGCCTTCACCGTGAGCACGGCACTGCCGAGATCGGTGAGCACGGCCACCCCGGCACCCCGGTCCACGGACGCGGCCGCCGCGGCGATCAGCTCCGCGCTCGTGCCGAGTCCGCCGCCCTCGGTGCCGCCCGCGGGGGCGACGGGCACCGACGTCCCGCCGCCCGCCAGCCCCTTCGCCAACTCGGCGACGGACGCGGCCACTTCCGCGCTGTGCGACACCAGCACGATCCCGACCGTCTTGTCGTCACTCACCGGCCGCCTCCGCGAGCCCCGCGATCAGCAGCGCCGACGAGGTGGCGCCGGGGTCCTGGTGGCCGACGCTGCGCTCGCCGAGATAGCTGGCCCTGCCCTTGCGGGCCTGCAGCGGTGTCGTCGCCAGCGCACCCTGCTCGGCCGCCGACCGGGCCGCCGGGAAGCCGTCGCCGAGCGCGTCCACGGCCGGCACCAACGCGTCGATCATGGTCTTGTCGCCCGGTGCGGCACCCCCGAGCGCCATCACCGCGTCCACGCCGGCCCGCAGCGCCTCGGCCAGCTGACCCTCGTCGACCTCGGCGGCATCGCCCAGTGCCTTGCCGGTGCGGCGCAGCAGTGTGCCGTACAGCGGCCCCGAGGCACCGCCGACGGTCGAGATCAGCTGCCGTCCCGAGAGCGTCAGGACCGCACCGGGGGTCTGGGGCGCCTCCTTCTCCAGCGCCGCGATGACGGCTTTGAAACCGCGCTGCAGATTGCTGCCGTGGTCGGCGTCCCCGATGGGCGAGTCGAGGGCCGTGAGCCGCTCCGCCTCGCGGTCGACGGACGCGGCGGTCGCCGTCATCCAACGGCGGAAGAACTCGGCGTCGAGCACTGGATCTCCTTGCGTGGTAGGTACGTTGACACCCCGGCCCGCGGTGCTACATCCCCCAGCGCAGCCCCGGCGTCTTCACCGGCGCGTCCCAGAGGCGCAGCAGTTCCTCGTCGACCTGGCACAGGGTGACCGAGGCACCCGCCATGTCGAGGGAGGTCACGTAGTTGCCGACCAGGGTGCGGGCGACGGCCACACCCCGCTGGGTGAGCACGCGCTGGACCTCGGCGTTGAACCCGTACAGCTCCAGCAGCGGGGTCGCGCCCATGCCGTTGACCAGGACGAGCACCGGATTGCGCGGGGTCATGTCGTCCAGGATCGCGCCCACCGCGAACTCGGCGATCTCGCCGGACGTCATCATCGCGCGCCGCTCCCGGCCGGGCTCGCCGTGGATGCCGATGCCCAACTCCAGCTCGCCGGGCGGCAGATCGAAGGTGGGGCTGCCCTTGGCGGGGGTGGTGCAGGCGCTGAGGGCGACGCCGAAGCTGCGGGAGTTCTCGTTGACCTGCCGGCCGATCGCCTCCACCCGCTCCAGCGGCTGGCCCTCGTCCGCCGCCGCGCCCGCGATCTTCTCCACGAACAGCGTCGCGCCGGTACCGCGCCGGCCCGCCGTGTAGAGGCTGTCGGTGACCGCCACGTCGTCGTTGACCAGTACCTTGGCGACCTGGATGCCCTCGTCCTCGGCGAGCTCCGCCGCCATGTCGAAGTTCAGGACGTCACCGGTGTAGTTCTTCACGATGAACAGCACACCGGGCCCACTGTTCACGGCCGCCGCGGCCCGCGCCATCTGGTCCGGCACCGGGGAGGTGAACACCTCGCCCGGGCAGGCGGCCGACAGCATGCCGGGGCCGACGAAACCGCCGTGCAGCGGCTCGTGCCCCGAGCCGCCGCCGGAGATCAGGGCGACCTTTCCGGCCACGGGGGCGTCGCGCCGTACGATCACCCGGTTCTCCACGTCGACCGTCAGCTCGGGATGCGCCGCCGCCATGCCCCGCAACGCGTCGGCTACCACGGTTTCCGGAACGTTGATCAACATCTTCATGGGTTCCTCCTGGTGAGATGCGCGTCCGGCTCCTGGGCCCGTACTGCTGCCACTCTCGGAAGTATCCGCGCTCGGAGGGCGAAGGTCACGTGGACGGCGGGATCCCGCTGCGTTCCAGGGGGCCCGGGCGGCCGTCTCAGTGGGGCGCGAGCTGGTCCCATTCCCGGCCCCAGGACTCGACCCGCCGCCGGTCCAGCAGGCACCTCCCGGCGGCCCCGGCACCGAGTCCCAGTCCGGTCACCGCGAGCGCGGCACCGGCTCCGAAGAGGACGGCCTCGGCGAGCGACTCGGTCGGACCCGGCGGTTCGGTGGTCAGGTCACCCCGGGTGTTCGTCCAGACGACGACATGAGATCCGGCGGTACGGCCCGCGTCCACCAGAGCCGTCCCGGTTCGTGCGGGCCCGCCCGCTGGCGTCCAGCGGACCGTCACCAGAGCTCGGCGATAGGTCTGTGAGGCCCGGGGCGCGTCCGTGAGCAGAACGGCCTGAACGGGGGCGCGCTCGGCGCGCTGGCGGGCGAAGACGTCGGCGGCGGACCGGGCCGCCATGAACCCGGCGAAGGTGCCGCCCACCGCGACGATCAGCCACACGGCCAGCACCAGCCAGGCCTCCAGAACGTCGTCGTGCCGCCGCAGCGGGTTGGCCCGCCACCGCCACAGCCACCGACTGGTCCGCCCGTGTGCGCGCATCGGCCGCACCTCCCTCTCGTCACCACCTGCACGGTGGCAGCCGGGGAGCGCGGTGCGGGATGGGCCGACCAGGGGCGGGTCCGGGGCCGACCGGAACCAGTGGCGAGATGCGGATGGGCCGATCGGGCCCTTTCGCGGACCGTCGGTCACGGTCCGTCGCTGGCATCGCCTCCGGGCTCGGCGTCCTGTTCGGCCAGTGCCTTGATCGACCGCAGACGGCCCTCCCACTGCTCCGCCAGGGTGTCCAGCCAACGCGTGGCGTGCCGCAGTGGCTGGAGGTCCGCGGCGTAACGGACCTCGCGCCCGCTCCGTCGCCCACGCACCAGCCCCGCGCGCTCCAGGACGGCCAGATGCTTGGCCACCGCCTGCCGTGTGACCGGGAGGGGCGCGGCGAGGGACGTGGAGGTCGCGTCGCCGTCGCGGACGAGTGTGGCGATGATCCGGCGGCGGACCGGATCGGCCAGCGCCAGCAGGACGTCCTCGGGCGCGTGCTCGCCGCCGTCCGCTCCGGTCATGCTGCGGGCCGCTCGCACTGCTCACGCAGCTGGCCGAGCTTGCCGGGCCAGTTCCGGCTGTTGGCGCGGTGGCGATCGGCGGCCTCGTCGGCGGGCAGGCCGAGCCGGGTGAATCCGCTCTCGGCCATGGTGAGCCGGGTGCCTCCCGCACTCTCGTCCCAGGCGAGCGTGAAGGTGACGAGGGTGGCGTTGGCATCGGTCGGTTCCTCGCCCGCGGCGCCCTGGGACCAGCGCCAGGAGAAGGTGTGCGGCGGATCGACCGTCTGGATGCGGGCCGGGATGGTGCCGTGCACGCCGTGATCGAAGAGCAGGAGGCCGTCGGGGTGCAGCTCGACCTTGACCGGGTCGCCGTTGCCGAACCAGCGGCCCAGGAAGGCGGGTTCGGTGAGGACCGTCCAGACCCGTTCCACGGGCGCGTTGATCAGGATGTCGCGTTCGATGACGTCGGGAAGCATCGCAACCTCGTTTCGTGTGGATGCGCTACCACTAGGTTGCACGTCGAGCGCGGAATGTGCAACCACTTGGTTGCGTATATGAACGGCCCCCGCAACCAGGGCCGACCGGCCCAAGTGCGGACATGGCGTCCCGGACACCATGGGGGTGGAGGGCCATCCGTGCGTCGCACGCGTTCGTCCGGGTACGGGCGGCCGATCCGACGAGAGGGAGTCGAGAGGGAGTGACGAGCCATGGCGGACAACGCACCTTCCCAGGCCGTCGAGGCGCACGCGCCGGGTGATCTCGGGCGTCGGCTCGTCGCACGGCGTACGGAACTCGGACTGAGCCGCGAGCAGGCCGCCGACCGGGCCGGCATGGCCCCGGGCTATCTGCGCTACGTCGAGGAGCACCCCGGCGCCGCCCCCGGACCGGGCGTCCTGCTGCGGCTGGCGGAGGCCCTGGAGACCACCGTGCGGGACCTCACCGGCGGTGACACCGATCAACCGCCGGGCCCGGGGCGCGCGGTGCGCGAGCCGGACTTCGTCGAGCTGAGCGCCACGGAGTGCCGGGCCCTGCTGGACACGCACGGAGTGGGACGGATCGCGGTGCCCACCGCCTCCGGGCCCTTGGTCGTGCCGGTCAACTACAGCGTCGTCGACGGCGCGATCGTCTTCCGTACCGCACCGGGCACCACGCCCGCACGGGCCTCCGGCCACCGGGTCGCCTTCGAGGTCGACCGCATCGACGACGCCTTCAGCAGCGGCTGGAGCGTGCTGGTGCGGGGGTACGCCGAGATCGTGACGGATCCCGCCGAGGCGGGCCGGCTCGCCGAGCTGGCGCACAGCACGCCCTGGGCGGGCGGACGGCGCGAGCAGTGGGTGCGCGTCGATCCCCTCGCCGTCACCGGGCGCCGCATCACGGTGTGATCCGGGACGTTTTGCCCGCGGACGAGGACCGATGGTCCCTCACCCCGAGGGCTCGCCCGGCGCAGGATGGACGGAACGCTCCAGCGATGTACCCAGGTGAGAGACGGGCTGGCCCATGTATCCGAACGACGGTTTCCGCGAACTCGAACGGCCGGAGTGCCTGCGTCTGCTGGCGAAGGTGCCCGTCGGGCGGATCGTCCACACCCGGCAGGCCCTGCCCGCCGTGCTGCCCGTCAACTTCACCCTGGACGGCGACGGCGCGGTTCTGCTGCGTACCTCGGCGGCCTCGGAGCTGGCCCGCGCGGTCGACGGCGTGGTCGTCGCCTTCGAGGTCGACGAGGTCGACGCGGCCACCCACTCGGGCTGGAGCGTGGTCGTCACCGGCCCGGCGATGGTGGTGACGGACCCCGCGGAGCACGAGCGCCTGACCCGGACCGGCCCGCGGTCCTGGGTGCCCTCGCCCCGGGAGGTCTTCGTGCGCATCGAGCCGGAACTCGTCACCGGCCGCGAACTGGTCGGCGGACGCAGCCTGTACGGGGTGCAGCTGGCCCCCTGAACGCCCGGTCAGCCATCGCGCTTGAACAGTCGCTCAAGGGCTTTACGGCGGCACCGGTTTTGTGCCGTCGGCCCCCCTGCCCGCGGTTCGTCACAGCTTGAGCGTGAACCAGGTGGTCTTGCCCTCGTCGGTGGGCCGTACCCCCCAGTCGTCGGCGAGTGCCCGCACCAGCAGCAGGCCTCGTCCGGACTCCTCGTCGTCGGCGGCCAGCCGGGGCTGGGGGAGGTGCGGGCTGTGGTCGCTGACCTCGACGGTGAGGTCGGTGTCGGTGCGGCGCAGGTGCAGGCCGATGGGGCCGACGGCGTGCTGGACCGCGTTGGTGAGGGTCTCCGACAGGAGCAGGACCGCGTCGTCCGTGGCCGTGGCACAGTCCCAGGCCTCGAGTGCCTTGTGCAGGAAGGCGCGCGCTTCGGGCACCGACGACGGTATGGCGGGCAGGTCGGCGCTGATGGACGCCAGCGGGGCGGCGGGCAGCTGTGCCAGCAGCAGGGTGACGTCGTCGTTGTGGCTGTCAGCGTCGGGCAGGAGGCTCGCCAGCACCCGGTCGGCCACGGCCTCCAGACCGGGGGCCTCGGCGAAGGAGCGGCCCAGAACGGTGGTGAGTTCCTCGATCCTGCCCTCGATGTCGCTGCCCGGGGTCTCGATCAGTCCGTCGGTGTAGAGGACGAGGGTCGCGCCGGGCGGGATGGCCGTGCAGGACTGCTGGTAGAGGACGCCGCCGACGCCGAGCGGCGCGTTGACGGGCGAGTCGAGGTTGCTGACGCCCTCGCCGGGCAGGGCGACCAGGGTGGGCAGGTGGCCGGCCGAGCACACGGTCACCGTCCCGGCGTCCGGGGCGATCACCAGATAGCAGCAGGTGACCAGTTGGTCGGGGACGTCGAGGTCGGTCACGCAGGTGTCCAGGGCCTGCATCAGCTGGCGCGGCTGCATGCCGGTCTTGGCGAGGGCGTGGGCGGCCGAGCGCAACTGGCCCATCACGGCGGCCGCTTCGAGGCCGCGGCCCATCACGTCGCCCATGAGCACGCCGACCCTGTCGGCGCCCAGCGGGATCAGGTCGAACCAGTCGCCGCCCACACCGGCGCCCTGGGTGGCGGGCCGGTAGCGGCTCGCCGTGGCCAGGCCCGGGATGGCGGACGGGGCGCCCATGAGGCTGCGCTGCAGGGTCAGGGCGATGTGCCGTTGCTGCTCGTAGAGCGCGGTGAGTTCGGCCTCCGCGCGCTTGCGGTCGCTGATGTCCCGCACGATGGCGCAGGCGCCCACGACCGTGCCGTCGGTGTCGCGGGTGGGCCAGAGCGTGACGTCGACGTCCAGCAGGTCGCCGGTGTTGGTCAGCCGCAGCGTCTCGAAGTGTTCGACCTTCTCCCCGTGTCGCAGCCGTTTGAGCAGCGAGCTGACCTCCTCCCGCAGTTCCGGTGGAGCGAGCAGCGACACGTGCCGGCCGATGGCCTCCTCGGCGGTGTAGCCGTACAGGCTCTGGGCGGCGGCGTTCCAGTAGGTGATGTATCCGTCGAGGGTCTTGGCGAGGATGGCGTCCTGGGAGGACTCGACGAGCGCGGCCAGTTCGTTGATGCGGGCCTCGGCGGCCTTGCGGTCGCTGACGTCCCGTACGGCGGCCGACACCAGGAGTCCGTCGGTCGTCTCCAGCGGACTGAGGCTGATCTCGACGGGGAACTCGGTGCCGTCCTTGCGCAGTCCGTGCAGGTCCAGGCCGGCGCCCATCGGGCGGACCTGACGGTTGGCGGTGTAGCCGTGGCGGTGCCTGGTGTGCTGCTCGTGGAAGCGGTGCGGCATCAGCAACTCGACGGGGCGGCCGAGCAGTTCCTCGCGCCGGTAGCCGAAGAGTGCCTCGGTCTGGGCGTTGACCAGCCGGATGGTCCCGGTGTCGTCGACGATCACCATGGCGTCCGGGGCCGCCTCCAGAAGTCCCCTGAACCGCTCCTCGGCGGCCCCCGACCCGCTCTCCCGGAGCTCCGCACCACACCGGCAGCCGTCCCATTCGGCCACCCCGGCGGCAGTGGTCATCCCGACTCCTGCGAACTCACTCATGCCAACCCCCAGTTCACCGCGCGGTGGGTCGGGCCATCCCAGCGCACCCACCCCGGCCCCGCCACCGGATGTCCCCTACTGTCCGCGCACTGACCGAACCTGTCCGTCACCGCTTTCCGAAAAGGCGGACCACGCCGCATGCCGCCCGAACTGGCATTGCGGGTGACGGTGCGTGGGCGTGGGACGAGGTGGCCCTCCGCCGCGCGTGGCTCGGACCGGCGTCGGGCGAGGACCTCCGGCGCGAAGGGGCTTGTGCGTGGCTGTTCGCCGGGTCGGCACATACACGGGTTCGCTGCTGCCCGCGGGGCAATCGGCTGGTGCGTGGGCCGGTGTCCCGTGGACGCGTCGACGGGAGTCCGCCGGGTCCCCGCGGTGGACCGTTCGGCCCCTTCACGTGTCGCGGGTGCGGCCGAGCATGGAGGTGTCACGCGATGGATGGGGACGCGTGACGTGAGTCCTCGGGAGGTCGCCATGACCGGTACTCCGTATCTCGTGAGCGATGTGATGACCCGTACCGTCGTCGCCCTGCGTCGAGGTGCGCCGTTCAAGGAGATCGTCCGGACCATGCGGCGTTGGAACGTCAGTGCCATGCCGGTGCTGGAAGACGGTGACCGGGTGGCCGGGGTCGTCTCCGAGGCGGACCTGCTCCCCAAGGAGGAGTTCCGCGACGGCGACCCCGGCCGGTACACCCAACTGCACCGTCTGGCCGACCTGGTGAAGGCGGGCGCGGGTACCGCCGGGGACCTGATGAGCAGCCCGCCCGTCACCGTGCCGGCCTCCGCCTCCCTCGCCCAGGCCGCGCGGATCATGGCGCTGCACAAGGTGAAGCGACTGCCCGTCGTCGACGAGGACGGCGCGCTGCGCGGCATCGTCAGCCGTTCCGACCTGCTCACGGTCTTCCTGCGGGACGACGAGGACATCGCCGAGGAGGTCCGCCGCGACGTCGTCGCCGCGTTGTTCCCCGAAACGGCCGGACCGATCGATGTCGCGGTCCGGGACGGGGTCGTGCGGATCACCGGACGGGTCACCGACACCACCCTGGTCCCCGTCACCACCCGGCTGGCACGTGCCGTCGAAGGCGTCGTGGACGTGGACTGCGCCCTGCTGGGCCCACGTCGGCACCCCGACCTCGACCCCGATCTGCCGGACACCGCCTCGATCGCGCGGCCCCCGGGAACCGGCGGCGCCGGCTGAGGCGGCGCCGAACAGGCGGGAGTTCGGCGGACCTTGGACGCCAGGGCCGACCGGGCGCATGTCGGGCTCGGTCGGCCCACGCGCGCCCCGGCGCCCGGCGGGACGCTGAAAGCGGCGAAGAAGAAGAGGAGGAGGGAGACATGACTGGCATGATCGAGCGGCTGCCGGGCTGGCCGGCGTTCCCCGACCTGTTCGGATGGGTCGAGTCCGGCTTCCCGGGGGCGCACACGGTCCCCGGTCTGCACGGCATCCGGATCGAGGAGCACCTGGCGGACGAGAAGTACGTGCTGCGGGCCGAACTCCCGGGCATCGACCCCGCCAAGGACGTCGAGATCACCGTCACGGAAGGCGTTCTGACCCTGCGGGCCGAGCGCAGTGAGGAGACGACACAGAAGCACCGCACGGAGTTCCGCTACGGCACCTTCGCCCGCTCCGTCCGCCTGCCGGCCGGGGCAGCGGGTGACGAGGCCACCGCCGAGTACAGGGACGGTGTCCTGACCGTCACGATCCCGGTGCCCGAGATCAAGACGGGCACGAAGACCATCCCCGTGCGGCAGGTCTGAGTACGACGCCGTACACGGCCTGACCAAGAAGTGCGCGGTCGGTACGCCGACCGCGCACACGTCTGTCCGCCGGCCGACGGGCAACGGGACCGGCCGGGCCGTACGGGGGCCGGTCGGGGGCGTTGGCGGGGCTGGTCGGCCCCGTGCGGGGTGTGGGCCGGCGGTCGACGCTGGAGGGCGTAGTGCGGATCCGGATGAGGGAGGGGTGTCATGAACGGTTGCGGTCCGGTCGTGGTGGGAGTGGACGGTACGGCGGCTGGTCTGGCCGCCGTGGAGGCCGCGGCGTGGGAGGCCGACCGGCGCGGTGCGGCGCTTCGGCTCGCGCACGCGCTGACGTGGGTCTCGCCGGACGTGCCGGCCGGTGTGGCGCCCTGGGACCCGGACGGTGCCGGCACCCGGGACCGGGTCAACCAGGCCTTCTCGGACGCCGAGGACCGGGCCCGCCGGGTCGCGCCCCACCTCGTGATCACGCGCGAGGTCCAGGTCGGCGCGCCGGAGACTGTTCTGGGGTCCGAGTCGCGCGCCGCCTGCCTCACCGTCGTGGGCATCCACCGGATCGACGGAGCGCGCGGCCGTCTGCACGGCTCGGTCGCCGGCCGCCTGACCGCCCGGGCCGGCTGCCCGGTGCTGGTCGTCCGCGGCAGGCACACGCGGACCGGTCCCGTCGTCCTGGCGGCGGACGAGTCGCCCAGGGCCCGGGAAGCCGCCGGGTTCGCCTTCGCCGAGGCCTCCGAGCGCGGCGCCGACCTGGTGGTGCTGCGCGCGAGGCGCAATGGTCGTACGACGGCCGACGCGCTGTCCGCACTGCGCGAGAAGTATCCGAACGTCACCGTGCGCACCCCTGCGGTCCGCGGCCGTCATCACCGTGCCCTGGTCGAGGCGAGCGTCGACGCGCAGCTCGTCGTGGTCGGCGTGCCGCGCGGCGGTACGACGGCCGTGCTGCCCGGATCCGAAGGCCGCTCCATCCTGCGCGACGCGCACTGCCCTGTCGCCCTGGTGCCCGCGGCCGACCGGTGACCGACGCGAGGGACCGCTCGACCCTCCCCTCCGCCGCGATGGAGTGAGACCGTTTAGGTGGGTCCCTTTAGGAGGGTCCGTCCCATTGCGCCCGTAAGGGGGTGTGACCGATGCGGAAGCTCCGCCGGGGGAAGGTCCTGGGATGGCGCTGGCGCCGCAACCCCCTGCGTCGGCCGAGTGACGTGGTCGAGGCGTGGATCGTGCTGGTCGCCTGGACGGTCGCGATCGTGGGGGCGGTCGTCGCGGGGGTGATCGGCTCGCAGATCGCGCATAGAGCGGTGGCGCACGACCGGGCGGGACGTCTGCCCGTGTCCGCCGTGCTGGTGAAGGCGGTGCCCGGCGGCCGGGACCTGGTCACCGGCTTCAAGTACGACCGGGTCCGGGCCACGGTCCGCTGGACCGACGCGAAGGGAGTCACGCACACGGGTGTGACGGACGTGAAGACGACCGTGAAACCGGGCAGCGCGCTGACCGTGTGGACGGACGGCCGGGGCCGGCTGGTGGCCGCGCCCATGAACTCCGCCGAGGCGACGACCCGCGTGGTCCTGGCCGGCACCGGAGCCGCCCTGAGCGCCGGGCTGACGGCGCTGGGAGCCGGTGGCCTGGTACGGCTGCGGGTGCAGCGGCGCGCCACCGAGCGGTGGGGCGCCGAGTGGGAGCGCGTCGGCCGCCAGTGGGGACACACCACCGGCTGAACGTCACGGGGTCGCTTCCCGATGCGCGGTCGGTTTCCGCTATCGCCATTCGGTACGGGGTCGCTTCCGGTACGGGGTCGTGTCCGGAACGGGGTCGCTTTCCGTACGGGCGGGACCGATGGCCCCTGACCGCCCCCGGCACCCGGGCCCACGATGACACCGTCAGACCGGACCCACGGGAGGAGCAGGGTCATGACCGCCCAGCACGTGGCCGTCGGAGTCGACGGCTCGCTCATCGCCGTACGAGCGCTCGACCTGGCCGCCGAGGAGGCGGTCCGGCGCGGCGCGCCCCTGCGCGTGGTCTACGCCGTGTCCGACCGCGACGAAGCCCCACCGATCCTCGCCGCGGCCGCCGAACGGATCCGCGACCGTCACCCCGAGCTGCCCTTCGAGACCGAGGCCGCCGAGGACGACCCGGTCCGCGCCCTGGCCAGGGAGAGCACCGGCGCGGCCCTCACCGTCGTCGGCACCCGGGGTCTCGGCACGGTCGGCGGCACCCTGTTCGGCTCCGTCAGCCTGCGGCTGGCCGCGCACACACACGGGCCGCTGATGATCGTCCGCGGCGACCACCCCTGCGGCGACGACCGGGCGGTGCTGCTCGGGCTGGAGAGCGACGCCGACGCGGAAGCGGCCGCCCACGCCTTTGAGGAGGCGGAGCGGCGCGCGGTGCGGTTGCGCGTCCTGCACACCCCGGCACACCGGCACACCACCCCCGAACTGCCCTCGCTGATCCCCGCGACCAGCCCCGGCCAGCGCCGGCAGGCCCAGGAGGAGCGGGCCGAGGAGGCCGTGTCGCGGTTCGGTATCGCCCGGCTGCGGCAGGCACACCCGGCGGTCACCGTCGACACGGGGTCGGTGCGCACCGGCCCGGCCCACGCGCTGCTGGCGGCCACCCGTGAGTGCGCGGTCGTCGTCATCGGCCGCCACCGGCACCTCGGCCCGGTGGCGCACACCCTGCTGCACCGCTCGCACTGCCCGGTGGTGCTGGTCCCGGGCACCGAATGACCGTATCTCCTAGGCCGGATGGGCCGCTCGGCCCTGTTGGGTACCCAGCGGGCGGGAGAGGGTGAGGAGGTGCGGACCGGCAAGCACCTCCGATCCGAATCCGATCCGGAAGGGAACCCCCTGATGTCCGTCGACACGCAGCAGGCGTCCGCTCGGCTCACCGACGACGAGCTGAGGACGCTGGACGCCCACTGGCGCGCCGCGAACTACCTGTCCGTCGGCCAGATCTATCTGATGGCCAATCCGCTGCTCACCGAGCCGCTGCGTCCCGAGCACGTCAAACCGCGGCTACTGGGCCACTGGGGCACGTCCCCGGGCCTGAACCTGGTGCACACGCACCTCAACCGGATCATCAAGGCCCGCGACCTGAACGCCCTGTGCATCTGGGGCCCCGGCCACGGCGGACCCGCCGTACTGGCCAACGCCTGGCTGGAGGGCTCGTACTCCGAGACCTATCCGGACGTCTCGCGGGACGCCCAGGGCATGGGGCGGCTGTTCAAGCAGTTCTCGTTCCCGGGCGGGGTGCCCAGCCATGTCGCGCCCGAGACGCCCGGCTCCATCCATGAGGGCGGCGAGCTCGGCTACTCGCTGTCCCACGCCTACGGCGCCGCGCTCGACAACCCCGACCTGGTCGTCGCCTGCGTCATCGGTGACGGCGAGGCGGAGACCGGCCCGCTGGCCGCCTCCTGGCACTCCGACAAGTTCCTCGACCCCGTCCACGACGGCGCCGTCCTGCCGATCCTGCACCTCAACGGCTACAAGATCGCCAACCCGACGGTGCTCGCCCGCCTCCCCGAGGCGGAACTCGACGAACTGCTGCGCGGCTACGGCCACGACCCGATCCACGTCACCGGTGACGACCCGGCCGCCGTGCACCGGGCCATGGCCGAGGCCATGGACACCGCGCTGGACCGCATCGCCGCCTTCCAGCGCGCCGCCCGCGAGGACGGCGCGACCGAGCGCCCCCGCTGGCCGATGATCGTCCTGCGCACCCCGAAGGGCTGGACCGGCCCGGCCGAGGTCGACGGGCTGCCCGTGGAGGGCACCTGGCGTGCCCACCAAGTTCCGATGGCCGCCGTACGCGACAACCCCGACCACCTGAGGCAGTTGGAGGAGTGGCTGCGCTCCTACCGCCCGGAGGAACTCTTCGACGAGTACGGGGCGCCCCGCCCGGACGTCCTGGCCTGCGTCCCCGACGGCACCCGCCGCCTCGGGGCCACCCCGCACGCCAACGGCGGACTGCTGCTGCGTGAACTCCCGCTGCCCGAACTGGAGAAGTACGCCGTATCCGTCGACAAGCCGGGCGCGAGCCTGCACGAACCCACCCGGGTGCTGGGCGAGTTGCTCGAAGACGTGATGCGATCCACCGCCGACCGCCGGGACTTCCGTCTCGTCGGCCCGGACGAGACCGCCTCCAACCGGCTCCAGGCCGTCTACGAGGCCAGCGGCAAGGCCTGGCAGGCCGGGACCCTGCCGGTCGACGAACACCTCGACCGGCACGGCCGGGTGATGGAGATCCTCTCCGAACACACCTGCCAGGGCTGGCTGGAGGGCTATCTGCTGACCGGCCGGCACGGGCTGTTCTCCTGCTACGAGGCGTTCGTGCACATCGTCGACTCCATGGTCAACCAGCACATCAAGTGGCTGCGCACCACCCGCCGACTGCCCTGGCGCGCCCCCATCGCCTCTCTCAACTACCTGCTGACCTCGCACGTGTGGCGCCAGGACCACAACGGCTTCTCCCACCAGGACCCCGGCTTCGTCGACCACATCCTCAACAAGAGCCCCGAGGTCGTCCGGGTCTACCTGCCGCCGGACGCCAACACCCTGCTCTCGGTGGCGGATCACGCGCTGCGCAGCAAGGACTACGTCAACGTGATCGTGGCCGGCAAGCAGCCCTGCTTCGACTGGCTGAGCATGGAGCAGGCCCGCGCCCACTGCGCGCGCGGCGCCGGGATCTGGGACTGGCCCGGCACCGAGAACGGCACCCGGGAGCCGGACGTGGTGCTCGCCTGCGCCGGTGACGTACCGACCCAGGAGGTGCTGGCCGCCGCGCAGTTGCTGCGCCGGCATCTGCCGGAGCTGGCGGTGCGCGTGGTCAACGTCGTCGACATCGCGCGGCTGCTGCCCACCGAGGAACACCCGCACGGGATGAACGACTTCGAGTACGACGGCCTGTTCACCGCCGACAAGCCGGTGATCTTCGCCTACCACGGCTACCCGTGGCTGATCCACCGGCTCGCCTACCGCCGCACCGGCCACCGCAATCTGCATGTGCGCGGCTACAAGGAGATCGGTACCACGACCACCCCGTTCGACATGGTGGTCCGCAACGACCTCGACCGCTACCGCCTGGTCATGGACGTCATCGACCGCGTGCCCGGCCTTGCGGTGCGCGCCGCGACGGTACGGCAGCGCATGGAGGACGCCCGGCTGCGCCACCACGACTGGATCCGCGTCCACGGCACCGACCTGCCGGAGGTCGCGGACTGGGCCTGGGACGGCTGAGCCGGAAGCGGGGGCCCGCGCAGACCCCGTACCCGACGACGGGTGTCACCTCGTGACCGGTCCGGGCCGAGCCGGCGTGGAGAGCCGGCTCGGCCGGTCGGTCACGTAGGGGCTCATCAGCCGGCCTTGGTGACCAGCTCGATCAGGGCGTCGGCCGCGGGGGCCGAGGAGGCCGGGTTCTGTCCGGTGATCAGCAGACCGTCCGTCAGGACATAGGGCTGCCAGTCGTCGGTCTTGGAGTAGAGGCCGCCGAGCTTGGTGAGTTCGTCCTCGACCAGGAAGGGGACGACGTCGGTGAGCTGGACGGCCGCCTCCTCGGAGTTGGCGAATCCGGTGACCTTCTTGCCCGCGACCAGCGGGGTGCCGTCCTCGTTGACGGTGTGCCGCAGCGCGCCGGGTGCGTGGCACACAAGTCCCACGGGCTTGCCGGAGCGGAGGGTGGTTTCGATCAGACGGGCGGAGACGGTGTCCTCGGCCAGGTCCCACAGCGGTCCGTGCCCGCCGGGGTAGAAGACGGTGTCGAAGTCGCCGGCCGAGACGGAGTCGAGGCGCACGGTGTTCGCCAGTGCCGCGCTCGCCTCCGTATCGGCCTCGAAGCGCCGGGTGTCGTCGGTCTGGAAGCCGGGCTCGTTGCTCTTGGGGTCCAGCGGCGGCTGTCCGCCCTTCGGCGAGGCGAGGGTGATGTCCCAACCGGCCTCCTTGAAGCGGTAGTAGGGCGCCGCCAGCTCCTCCAGCCAGAACCCGGTCTTGACGCCGGTGTCGCCCAGCTCGTCGTGCGAGGTGAGAACGATCAGGACCTTCATGACACGCTCCTTGATTAAGTAGACCAGTCTACTATCGAGACTGACAGGGGCCTCCCACGGCCGGACCGGTCATGGGAGTGCGGACTTCTACAGGTGCAGAAGCCCGCGGGTCACCGCCGTGACGGTGTCGAGCGGGGCCAGACTGCGATGGATCTTTGCCATCACGCTGGCGCCGAGCCACATGTCGTACAGGGCCTGTGCGACCTCGTGGGCCTCGCCGTCGACCGAGAAAGAGCCGTCCTCCAGGCCTTCGGTGATGGTCCGCTCGATGCGGTCGACGACGGCGCTCGTTCCTTCCTTCAACGCCAGACGCATCGCCTCGGACAGGTCCGCCACCTCGGCCCCGAGTTTCACTGCCAGGCACTTGCCCTGGCACTCGTCGAGGCTCTGAGTCTCCCGCCACTGCTGCCAATAGGTCATCAGCCGTTCGGCCGCCGACTGGCCGGAGCGGGCGAGGACGCGGTCCATGTCCGTGAGGTAGTCCGCGAAATAGCTCTTGAGGATCGCTTCACCGAAGGCGTCCTTCGAGGCGAAGTAGTGATAGAAGGAGCCCTTCGGCACGCCGGCCTCCGCGAGCACCTCATTGATGCCGACGGCCGAGTAGCCCTTGTGGGCCATGATCCGCTGGGCGGCGTCGAGGATGACCCGGCGGGTGTCCTTGGTGCGCGTGGTGACCGGCATGCGGTGCACCGTAGCATCGGAGTAGACCAGTCGTCTAGTTGATGCTCAGGGCGCGTCGGCGACGGTCAGGCGGATGCCGGTGACGAGGTCGGGGCGGATGCGGACCGCGTAGTCCATGGTCTGCCTCACCCACGGGCGCAGCAGGGACTGGTAGCGGGCCAGCTCGTCGGGGTCGGTGACCAGACGGGCGTAGCCGGTGACCACCACGCTCCAGCCGAGATGCGTGGCCGGGTCGATGACGTCCGCCTCGTAGGCGACGACGACTCCCGGGTCCCCGGCGTGCCGGGTCAGGGCGGCTCCCTCGTGCGTACGGATGACGATGTCGCCGTCGACCAGGATGTGGTTGACGGGCCGGATCGTGGGCAGCGCGTGCTGGGTGAAGACGATTCTCCCGAAGGAGACGCCGCCCAGCAGGCGCATGGCCTCGGCGCTGTCGAGCTCGATGCTCTGACGGGGGCCGGCCGGGGCCGCCTCGGCGTGGTCAAGGGTCATGGCGGGTTTCCGTACGTCCTGGTGGGCCTGGTGGGCCATGTGTCCGATCGGATCATTCGAACCGAGTTCACCGCCGAGCCGCTAGGGCCGGTCGGCCCTCACACGGTGCCCGCCGGACCCTTCGCCTCGACGGCGCCGACAGCGTCGACCGCGCCGAAGCCGTTGCCGAGGCCCAGAGCGTTGACGACACCGACGACCCCGTCCACCTGCCAGGTCGCCCACACCGCGGACCCGATGTCGGTACCGTCGGCCACCCGTCCCGCGAGGGTGACCATGCCGTCCCGGACGAGCACGCCGACCGCGTCCGGCGGCAGACCGAGCGTGCCGACGACGGCCTCCTCGATCACCTCACGTCGGATCGTGTCGTCCGGGCGCAGGAAGATCCGCAACAGGTCACGGCGGGTGGCGATGCCGATCAGCCGGTCCTCCTCGTCCACCACGGGCAGCCGGTCGACGCCGTGCCGCTCCATCACCCGGGCGGCGTCCGGCACGGGCTGTTCGGGGTGGGTGGTGATCGCCGGACTCGACATCAGCTCTCCGGCTGTGCCGGCCCGTACGGTGGTCCGCGCGCGCACGAGGTCGGTGCCGGAGACCACGCCGATCACCTTGTCGTCGTGGTCGACGACCGGCAGCCCGCTGATGCGGTGCCGGTCCAACAGCCTGATCAGTTCCTTGAACGGTGTCGCCCGTCGGGCGTGGACGACCTCACTGGTCATCACCTCACCGATGGTGCGTGGTCCCACGGCACCCACCTCCTCGCCCCCGTGGGAAGGGGCCCCTCGCGAGCGGCGAGGGGCCCGTGGTCGTTCTAGTCCTGCCCTTGGTCCTGCTCTTGGTCCTGCTTCTGGTCATGCCCCTGGCCCTGCCGGCCCGCGCCAGGGCCGCCGCGCCACGGGGGCGGTGCGGCCGTCCTGCGGGCCGTGTCGCCGCGGTGTGTGAGGCGTTCCACCTGGCCCCGCAGACGGTCCTGGATCCGGTCGGCGAGTTCGTGCGCGCTCGCCTCGCGGGCGTGCACGACCACCACGACGCTTCCCACCCGGATCTCCCCGCCCGCGGACCACGGCCGTTCGTCGTGGTGCGCGACCGCCCGGGAGATCCGCACCTCGCCGTCGGCGGCAGGCAGCCCCGGCCGTTCGAGCGCCGCCCGCACCTTGGCCCGGACGTAGGCGAGGGCCTCCTCGCCCACGTCGCCCTCGGCGCGCACCCGCAACGACGTGACGGTGTCACCGGCCCCGGTGTCCCTGGGAGTCATGTGCTCCACTCCTTTGATCGCTTGTCGACCTTCAGCCTGGCGCCGGTGCCCCACCGGCCCCAGGGGCCGCCCGGCCCCGGGCGTGGCCCGGCGGTCCCTCTCTGGCCCGGCCGCGCGACGCACCGGCATGGGGCCGTCGGCCCGGGCGACCGGCCAATCAGGGCCGACCGGCCCTGGCCCCACGGCCTCGAAAGGCGTTGGATCTCGGACAGGAACCCTTCCCCGACGCGGAACACACGACGAGGAGCGTCTGATGGCGGACAGCCAGCGGCCCGGCCCCGACGGACCGATCCGGGTCTTCCTGCTGGACGACCACGAGGTGGTACGGCGCGGAGTGCACGACCTGCTGAACGACGAGCCGGACATCAGCGTCGTCGGCGAGGCCGCCACCGCCGAACAGGCCCTGGTGCGCGTCCCCGCCCTGCGTCCCCAGGTCGCCGTCCTCGACGTACGTCTGCCGGACGGCGACGGGGTGAGCGTCTGCAGGGAGCTGCGCTCGCGGATGCCGGAGCTGGCCTGTCTGATGCTGACCTCGTTCGACGACGAGGAGGCGCTGCTGGACTCGATCATGGCCGGTGCGGCCGGCTATGTCCTCAAGCAGATCCAGGGCTCGGACCTGGTGTCGGCGGTGCGCACCGTCGCCTCCGGCCAGTCGCTGCTCGACGCCAGTGCCACGACACGCCTCATGGCCCGGCTGCGCCAGGGCCGGCAGCCGGAGGAAGAGGAACCGGAGGCGCTGCCCGGTCTGACCGACAGGGAACGGCAGATCCTCGCCCTCATCGGCGAAGGCCTGACCAACCGTCAGATCGGCCAGCGCCTGTTCCTCGCGGAGAAGACGGTGAAGAACCACATCTCTCGGCTGCTGGCCAAACTCGGCGTGGAGCGCCGCATCCAGGCCGCGGTGATCGCCACCCAGGCCCAGGACCGGATCAGGCAGCAGGACCACTGACACGCAGGCGTCGTAGGCCCTCGGCGGGAACTACCGGTGGGTCCGGCTCGGCCCGGTGCCCTCGCGGTCGGCGAGGTCGGCCTGGGCCAGCAGCAGACCGGCCAGGCGGCGGGCCTCGCCGGCGGTCAGCGCCGCCCAGGTGCCCGGCTCACCGCCGGTGACCGTGCCGACGTCCAGGGCGACCCTGGTGATGGGCCGGTCCGCGGGGGCGAGCGTCAGGCGGCGGACCGCGATCCGACGGCCGCACGTGGTCACGAGAGGCGGAACCCCTGCCGTGAACGAGGGGTCGGGTCCGGTCGTCGTCATCGATCTCACTTCCTCGGCAGCTGAAGCACCCATACCCAACGGGGTATGTATGCCAGCGTCTGCCGAACCCGGATTGTTCCCCGCCCGGTTGGGCCGGTCGTCCCCCGGCTCGCCCCCGCCCGGCCCAAGCCGCGCCGCCCCCGCGGACGAGAGGCTGACAGCGAGACACCGCGAAGACATCGACCTGGGAGGGCGACGGGCATGAGCGTGCGCGTGGGCATCAACGGATTCGGCCGTATCGGACGCAACTACCTGCGGTGCGTGCTGGAACGCGCGGAGAGCGCCGCCGGCACCCCCGTCGAGGTCGTGGCGGTCAACGACATCACCTCACCGGCGGCGCTGGCCCATCTGCTGGCGTACGACTCGACGTACGGCCGGCTGGGCCGCACCGTCGAGCACGACGACCAGTCCCTCACGGTCGGCGGACACCGCGTCGCGGTGACAGCCGAGCGCGACCCCGCCGCCCTGGCCTGGGGAGACCTCGGCGTGGACGTCGTGATCGAGTCCACCGGCCGCTTCCGCACCCGCGAACAGGCCGGGCTCCACCTGAAGGCGGGGGCCCGCAAGGTCCTGCTGTCCGTGCCGGGCAAGGACGTCGACGCCACCGTCGTGATGGGCGTGAACGAGGGCACCTACGACCCCGACGAGGACCACGTCGTCTCCAACGCCTCCTGCACCACCAACTGCGTGGCGCCGATGGTCAAGGTGCTCGACGAGCACTTCGGCATCGTCAAGGGCCTGATGACCACCATCCACGGCTACACCAACGACCAGGTGGTCCTCGACGGGCCGCACAAGGACCTGCGCCGCGGCCGCAGCGCCGCCGTCAACATCATTCCCACCAGCACCGGCGCCGCCCGCGCCGTGGGACTGGTCCTGCCCGAGCTGGCCGGGACGCTGGACGGCATCGCCGTCCGGGTGCCGGTGGAGGACGGCTCGCTGACCGACCTCAGTGTCGTCCTGGACCGGCCGGTGACGGCCGACGAGATCAACGCCGCCTACCGGGAGGCCGCCGACGGACCGCTCAAGGGCGTCCTGCGGGTCTCGGACGCGCCGATCGTCTCCCGCGACGTGGTGGGCGACCCCGCTTCCTGCGTGCTCGACGCCCCGCTGACCCAGGCGCACGGCGAGCTGGTGAAGGTCTTCGGCTGGTACGACAACGAGTGGGGCTACACCAACCGGCTGCTGGACCTCACCGAGTACGTGGCCGCCCGGTTGCCGCGCGCCTGAGTCGTGGCCGACGGATGCCGTGACGGGGGCAACCTGCCCTGGTCCCGTATCCCACCTCCCCCTGGACCGTTACCGTGGCACATGACGGCATGTGGCCGACCGGTCGAGGGAATGTGGAGGACCACGGGTGGCAGGCTCGGAACACACCGGGGAAGCCCGTGTACGGCTGCCGCAGCTCAGGCTCGACGAGCTGCTGGAGGAGCTGCAGGCACGCCTCGACGCGGCCCGCGGCACCCGCGACCGGGTGCACAGCCTTCTGGAGGCGGTGCTCTCGGTCGGCCGGGAACTGGATCTGGAGCAGGCGCTGTACAGCATCGTGGAGGCGGCGGCCGCGCTGGTGGACGCCGAATACGCGGCCCTCGGCGTCATCGGCCCCGACGGCAGGCGGCTGTCGGCCTTCCACACGGTCGGCGTCACCACCGAGCAGATCAGGCAGATCGGCCCCTACCCCGAGGGGCACGGCATCCTCGGTGAACTCATCAAGCATCCGGAGCCCCTGCGCCTGTCGAAGATCTCTCAGCATCCGGCCTCGTACGGCTTCCCGCCGCACCACCCGCCCATGAACACCTTCGTGGGCGTCCCGATCCGGGTGCGCGACCAGGTCTTCGGCAATCTGTACCTCACCGAGAAGCGGGGCGGGGCGCAGTTCGACGAGGAGGACGAGTCGGTGCTGTCCACCCTCGCCGTCGCCGCCGGTGTCGCCATCGACAACGCCCGCCTGTATGAGGAGACCCGGCTGCGCGAGCGGTGGCTGAGGGCGAACGCGGAGATCACCCACAGTCTGATGTCGGACGGTGAGGGCCCGGAGGTTCTGGGCCTGATCGCCGAGCGGGCCGGTGAGATCACCGGGTCGGCCCTGGCGGCGGTCGGTCTGCCCATGGAGGGCACCGACTCCCTCACCGTGGAGATCGCCGTCGGTCTGGAGGCCGACGCCCACCGGGGGCTCGTGCTGCCCATGGACCGGAGCCTGATGGGCCTGGCCTTCTCCGGCGCCGCCCCGGTGACCAGCGAGGATGCGTCACAGGACGAGCGGATCTCCCTGGAACCTCCCCGCTTCAAGGGGCTGGGCCCCGCCGTGGCCGTACCCATCGGCACCGGCGCCGAGGGCCCACGGGGTGTGCTCCTGCTGGCCCGTCAGATCGGCCGACCGGTGTTCTCCGAGACGGAGATCGAGCCCCTGCGGGCCTTCGCCGCCCAGGCCGCCATCGCGATGGAGCTGGCCGAACACCGCCGGGACGCCGAGCAGATCGCGGTGCTGCAGGACCGCGACCGCATCGCCCGCGACCTGCACGACCTGGCGATCCAGCGGCTGTTCGCCACCGGCATGACCCTGCAGAGCGCCGGCCGCTTCATCGAGCACCCGGAGGCAGCGGAACGCGTCGTGCGCGCCGTGGACGACCTGGACGAGACCATCAAGATCATCAGGTCGACGATCTTCGGCCTGCGCGCCCGTGAGGGCGGCGCCGGGGCCGGACTGCGCGCCCGCACCGTCCGGGTGGTCGGCGAGGCCGCGCCCGTGCTGGGGTTCGCCCCCAGCGTCCGGATGGAGGGCCTGGTCGACACCGACGTACCGCGGGAGATCGCCGACCATCTGATCGCCGTCCTCTCCGAGGCCCTGACCAACACCGCGCGGCACTCCGGCGCCGACCACGCCGACGTCGTCCTGCAGACCGACGGGCGCGAGGTGCGGCTCACCGTGTCGGACAACGGCGTGGGCATTCCGGACGAGGGCCGTCGCAGCGGGCTGAAGAACATGGCCGAGCGCGCCGAACAGTTCGGCGGACGGCTGGAACTCAACCGTCCCGAGGGTGGCGGCGCCGAGCTGGTGTGGCGGGTGCCGCTGGGAGCCTGACTCCCCGCGCGGTCCGCCGTGAGACGGGCCCAGTGGCCGTCCGTTGTGACCGGGCGGCCCATCCCCCCGCCCTGTCTCCCCGACGACCCTGGAAGCAGGACCGCCTGCCGGGTCCGACCGGCCTCGCCACCCGGGTCCTTCGGCCTCTGCGCCCACCGACACGCGCGGGTGAGGCTGGAGCGACCGGCCCGGCGGGACGGCAGAGGGGAGCGCCATGTCGCACGTCACGACCGCACCGCGCACCGCGCACGAGCGGTACGCGACCGCGCCCGAACCCGAGCGCGGTGTGCGGAGCCTGGTGGCCGACTCCTGGCGGCGCTCGGCCCGCGAGGGCATACGGCCCGACGGCAGCCGCCTGCCTCCCCTGCGCTGGGCCTCCGACGAACTGACCGCCTACCGCGAAACCCATCCGCTGGCGCCGCTGATGCCTCTGTTCCGCGAGCTGCTGGGGGCCGGAGCCGCTGACGACGGGCATGTCTTCGCCGTCGGGGACGCCGACGGAACCCTCCTTTGGGTCGAGGGCGACACCCGCACCATGGCACGCGCCGAGCGCATGCACTTCATGGCCGGAGCCGGCTGGGCGGAGCGTCAGGCGGGCACCAACGCCCCCGGGACGGCACTGCAGTTGGGCCGTGCGGTGCAGATCGTGACGGGTGAGCACTACAGCGCCGCCGTGCACGCCTGGTCCTGCGCCGCCGCTCCGGTCCGCGACCCCTCTACCGGACGCGTGCTCGGCGTCGTCGACCTCTCGGGCGGCGGCACCATCGCCACGCCGCCCGCCCTGGCCGCCGTACGGGCCGCCGCGCTGGCGGCGGAGGGACAGCTGGCCCGGATGCCCGCCCCGCCCCTGCTCGGCCCCGACGGCCAGGCGCTCCGGAGTGCGAAACCCCGGCTCGAGGCCGCCCACCTGTGGGTATTGGGCCGCGACGAGGCCCTGCTGGAGTGCGCGGAGCACGTCCGCCGACTCAGCCCACGGCACAGCGAGATCGTGCTGGCGCTCGCCCTGGCCGGAGGGGGCGTGACCGGCGAGCGGCTCGCCGTGGACCTGTCGGACCGGGAGATACCGGCCTCGACCCTGCGCGCCGAGCTGACCCGGCTGCGCGCCGTGCTCGGCGCCGACCTGCTCGGCTCCCGGCCCTACGCCCTGCTGCGGCCGGTGTTCACCGACGTGACGGCCGTCTCCGACCTGCTCGCCCAGGGCCGCGTCGGCGAGGCCCTGGCCCGCTACCCGGGCCCGCCGCTGCCGCGTTCCGAGGCTCCGGTCGTCGTCGAGCACCGCCGCTGTCTGGAGCAGCAGCTGCGCGGGGCGGTCCTCGGCAGCGGCGACCCGGGCCTGCTGCGTCGCTGGGTCGACGCGAGCTGGGGTGCTGACGACGGCCCTGCGTGGACGGAGCTGGCCAGGGAGCTGCCGGCCGGCTCGCCGCAGCGCGCGGCAGCCGCCGCACGCGCCCGCGCACTGACCCCGGGCACCATCTCCTTTCCGCAGGCCAGGAGGCATGCAGCGGTGTTGCAGCGTGGCTGCTCCTAGCGTGCTGGGCATCACCACGATCGTCGTGATGGGAGAGGAAAGGGGACGGTCATGAAGTACCAGCCTCCGGGCAGGGCAGGCAGCCCCGTGGACGTCGCGCCCCGCTACGAGAACTTCATCGGCGGCAAGTGGCAGGCGCCCACCACCGGCGAGTACACGTCCAACCCGAGCCCGGCCACCGCCAAGCCGATCTGTGAGATCCCGAAGTCCGGCCCCGAGGACATCGAACTCGCCCTCGACGCCGCGCACGCCGCCAAGGACGCGTGGGGCGAGGCGAGCGCCGCCCAGCGGGCCGCGGTCCTCAACAAGATGGCCGACGCCATCGACGCCCACCGTGAGGAACTCGCCGTCGCCGAGAGCTGGGACAACGGCAAGCCGGTCCGCGAGACACTGGCCGCCGACATCCCCCTCGCCGCCGACCACTTCCGCTACTTCGCGGCCGCGATCCGCGCCGAGGAGAGCTCGATCACCGAGATCGACAAGGACCTCATCGCCTACCACTTCCACGAGCCGCTGGGCGTGGTCGGGCAGATCATCCCCTTCAACTTCCCGCTGCTGATGGCCGCGTGGAAGCTCGCCCCGGCGCTCGCCGCGGGCAACGCCTCCGTCATCAAGCCGGCCTCGCCCACACCGTGGTCGATCCTGAAGCTGATGGAGGTCGTCGGCGACCTGCTGCCGCCCGGCGTCCTCAACGTCGTCAACGGACCCGGCGCCGAGATCGGCAAGGCCCTCGCAGCCAACAAGCGCATCGCCAAGGTCGCCTTCACCGGTGAGACCACCACCGGCCGCCTGATCATGCAGTACGCGGCGCAGAACATCATCCCGGTCACCCTGGAGCTGGGCGGCAAGTCGCCGAACATCTTCTTCAACGACGTGGCCGCGAAGGACGACGACTTCCTGAACAAGGCGGTCGAGGGCCTGGTGCTCTACGCGTTCAACAAGGGCGAGGTCTGCACCTGCCCCTCCCGCGCCCTGATCCAGGAGGACATCTACGAGGAGTTCATGGGCCGTTGCCTCGACCGGATCCGCGCCATCAAGCAGGGCGACCCGCTCGACACCGCGACCATGATCGGCCCCCAGGTTTCCCGCCAGCAGGTCGAGAAGATCGCGTCGTACGTCGAGATCGGCCTGAAGGAGGGCGCCGAGCTGCTCGTCGGCGGCCACCGGCCCGCGCTCGCCGGCGAGTTCAAGGACGGCTTCTTCTTCGAGCCGACCGTCCTCAAGGGCCACAACAGGATGCGGGTCTTCCAGGAGGAGATCTTCGGACCCGTCCTCGCGGTCACCACCTTCAAGGACGAGGCCGAGGCCCTGGAGATCGCCAACGACACGCTGTACGGCCTGGGCGCCGGCGTGTGGAGCCGCGACGGCTCCCTCGCCTACCGCATGGGCCGCGCGATCAAGGCCGGCCGGGTCTGGACGAACTGCTACCACCAGTACCCCGCCGGTGCCGCCTTCGGCGGCTACAAGGTCTCCGGCATCGGTCGTGAGACGCACAAGATGATGCTCGAGCACTACAGCCAGACCAAGAACCTCCTGGTCAGCTACGGCACCCAGCCGCTCGGGCTGTTCTGAGGAGGAGTGAGCGGTCATGCCCGCGAGGACCGAGTACGGCACCGTCGGGCGCGTCACCGCGACACGTGCGGCGCGCAGGGCCATCGCGGCCCTGCGGGCCGGCCGCGGCCCGGTGATGTTCGTCCAGCCCGGCGGCTGCTGCGACGGAAGCGACCCGATGTGCTTCCCGAGCGGCGAATTCGCCCTGGGAGAGGGCGACATGCTCGTCGGCGTGGTGGACGGCTGCACGTTCCACATGGACGCCGACCAGTACGAGGCGCTCGGCCGCCCCTTCTTCGTACTGGACGTCGAACCGGGCATGCCGGGCGGCTTCTCCCTCGCAGCCGGAGACGGGCTGCGGTTCGTAACCCGGGCCAAGGCGGCCCGACAGCAAGCCAGTTGAGGAGCACACCATGAAGGCAGCGGTCGTCACCGACTTCGGCAAGCCCCTGGAGATCCAGGACCTGCCCATCCCCGAGCCCGGCCCCGGCCAGGTGCTCGTGAAGATGCGGGCCTCCGGGCTCTGCCACACCGACATCCACGCCGCCCACGGCGACTGGCCCGTCAAGCCCCGGCCCCCGTTCATCCCCGGCCACGAGGGCATCGGCTCCGTCCAGGCCCTGGGCACCGGCGTCCCGGCCGACCTGCTCGGCAAGCGGGTCGCCGTCCCCTGGCTCGGCTCGTCCTGCGGCACCTGCCGCTACTGCGTCTCCGGCTGGGAGACCCTGTGCGAGTCCCAGGTCAACTCCGGCTACTCCGTGGACGGTTGCTACGCCGAGTACGCCGTGGCGAACGCGGGTGCGGTCGTCGAGGTGCCCGAGGGCGTCAGCTCCTTCGACGCGGCACCGCTGACCTGCGCGGGCGTCACCACGTACAAGGCGATCAAGGTCGCGCACGTGGTGCCCGCCGAGCGGGTCGCCGTGTTCGGCATCGGCGGCCTCGGCCACCTGGCGCTGCAGTACGCGCGCCTGGTCGGCGGCCTGGTCACCGCGGTCGACCTCGAACCCGACAAGCTGGGCCTGGCCCACCGACTGGGCGCCGACCAGCTCGTCAACGCGCGCACCCACGACCCGGTCGAGGAGATCAGGAAGGCCGGCGGCGCGGACGTGGCCGTCGTGCTGGCCGCCGCGCCCAAGGCGTTCGAGCAGGCCTTCCGCTCGCTCAACCGCGGCGGACGGCTGGTCATGGTCGCGCTGCCCGCGGACAATGCTGCCATCGACGTCCCGATCTTCGAGACCGTCCTCGGCGGGATCTCCGTCATCGGCTCGATCGTCGGCACGCGGCAGGACCTGGCCGAGGTGTTCGCGCTGCACGCCGCGGGGCGCACCCAGGTCATCGCCGAGCCACGGCGCCTCGACCAGGTGAACGACTCCTTCGACGAGGTACTCGGCGGACGAGCCGAGGCGCGTCTCGTCTTCGAGTTCTGAGGCCCGGGCGACCCCCGGACCTCGGTAGAGAGGCAGCGGATCATGGCAAACGTCACTGTGGCTGCCCTACGGGAGCGGGCACCCGGCGAACGCCGGGTGGCCCTCGTCCCCGAGGCCGTCACCCTTCTGCACCGCGCCGGGATCGACGTCCTGGTCGAGACCGGTGCCGGCTCCGGCGCCTGGTTCGCCGACGCCGACTACACCGACGCCGGCGCGACCGTCGTACCGCCGGACGAGCTGTACCTGCGCGCAGACGTCGTGCTGTGCGTCGGGCCGCCCGACCAGGAGACCGCGCGCGCCCTGCGTGCCGGACAGACCCTGATCGGCCTGCTGGAGCCGCTGCGGCAGCCCGCCCTGGTGCAGGACCTGTACCGGCGCGGGGTGCACACGGTCAGCCTCGATCTGCTGCCGCGCACCCTCAGCCGCGCCCAGTCCATGGACGCGCTGACCTCCCAGGCGAACGTCGCCGGCTACAAGGCGGCCCTGCTCGCCGCCGACTCCTACGACCGTTTCTTCCCGATGCTGACCACCGCCGCGGGCACCATGCGCCCGGCGCAGGTCCTCGTCCTCGGCGCCGGCGTGGCCGGACTGCAGGCCATCGCCACGGCCCGCCGCCTCGGCGCCGTCGTATCGGCGTACGACGTACGCCCCGAGTCGCGAGGAGAGGTGGAGTCGCTGGGCGCCCGCTTCCTCGACGTCCAGAGCCCGCAAGGAGACGCCGGACAGGGCGGCTACGCAAGGGAGCTGACGCCGGAGGAGCAAGGGGCCCAGCGTGCGGCGCTGGACGCGCACATCGCCCGCTCCGACGTCGTCATCACCACCGCCCAGGTACCGGGCCGCAGGCCGCCGCTGCTGGTGAGCGCGGCCGTCCTGGAACGGATGCAGTCCGGCGCGGTCGTCGTCGACCTCGGGGCGAGCGACCTCGGCGGCAACGTCGAGGGCTCCGAGCCCGACAAGACGCAGGTCCTGGACAACGGTGTCACCGTCATCGGTGCCGGACGGCTGCCGTCCGCGATGGCCACCGCCGCGTCCACCGCCTACGCCCGCAACCTCGTCGCCCTCCTGCGCCACCTGGTGCGGGACGGCGAACTCGTCCTCGACCCGGCGGACGAGATCACCGGCGCCCTGATGGGAGGCGGCCAGTCATGAACGACCTCGATCTGCTCACCGCGATCACCGTGTTCGTGCTCAGCGTCCTCGTCGGCGTCGAGGTCATCAGCAAGGTGCCCGCGACCCTGCACACCCCGCTGATGTCCGGCTCCAACGCGGTGCACGGCATCGTCGTCATCGGCGCCATGCTGATCGCCGCCGAGTCGCACACCTGGCTCGGCTACGTCCTGGCCTTCGTGGCGATGGTGTTCGGCGCGATGAACGTCGTCGGCGGTTACGTCGTCACCGACCGGATGCTGGAGATGTTCAAGGCCAAGCCCGCCGCCGAGAAGACGGCCGGGAACGAGAAGGCGGAGGTGTGACCGTCATGGACACCGTCTCCAACGCCGTCCACTACGTCTTCCTGGCCACGGCCGCCTGCTTCGTGCTCGGCCTGCACCTGATGAACCACCCGCGTACCGCCCGCCGGGGCAACACCGTCTCCGCGAGCGCGATGGCCGTCGCGATCGCCGCCACCGTGTGGCTGGTGATCCACCAGAGCACCATCACCACCACCGGCTGGCTCGTCCTGGCCTCCGGCGGCCTGGTCGGCGCGGCCCTCGGGCTGTACGCGGCCCGCGAGGTCAAGATGACCGCCATGCCCCAACTGGTCAGCCTCTTCAACGCGGTCGGCGGTGGGGCGGCCGCGCTGATCGCCGTCAACGACCTGCTCCAGGCCGAGAACCCGGCCGGGCTCGGCGCACGTGTCTCCCTCCCGGGCGCCCTGGACATCGTCATCGGCGCGGTCACCTTCTCCGGCTCGCTGATCGCGGCCGGCAAGCTGCAGGGGGTCGTCTCCGGGGCACCGGTCGTGTTCCCCGGGGCCCGGCTGCTCAACGTGCTGCTGCCGGCCGCCTTCGTGGGCGGCACGGTCTGGCTGGTGCTGTCACCGGACTCCCGCACCGCCCTGTACGGGCTGGTGGCCGTGGCGCTGCTGTTCGGCGTGACCATGGTGCTGCCGATCGGCGGGGCCGACATGCCGGTCGTCATCGCCCTGCTGAACGCCTTCACCGGATCCGCGGTCGCGATGGCCGGCTTCGTCCTGAACGAGACCGCGCTGATCATCGCGGGCATGCTCGTCAGCTCCTCGGGCGGCATCCTGACCAAGCTGATGGCCGACGCCATGAACCGCTCCATCGCCAACATCGTCGTCGGCGGCTTCGGCACCGGCGACAGCGCCCCGGCGGTGACGGCGGGCGGGGCGGCCCAGGTGCGGTCCGTCTCCGCGGACGACGTGGCGATCCAGCTGGCCTACGCCGGCAAGGTCATCTTCGTCCCCGGCTACGGCCTCGCCGCCGCCCAGGCCCAGCACGAACTCGGCGACCTGGCCAAGCTGCTGGCCGACCACGGCATCGACGTCAGCTACGCCGTCCACCCGGTCGCGGGCCGGATGCCCGGGCACATGAACGTGCTGCTGGCCGAGGCCAACGTGCCCTACACCCAGCTGAAGGAGATGGACGACGTCAACCCCGAGTTCCCCCAGGCCGACGTCGCCCTCGTGATCGGCGCCAACGACGTCACCAACCCGATCGCCCGCCGCCCCGGCAACGCGATCTCGGGCATGCCGATCCTGGACGTCGACAAGGCCAAGAGCGTGGTCGTCATCAAGCGCTCCATGGGCCACGGCTACGCGGGCATCGACAACGAGCTCTACACCGAACCCAAGACCGGCATGTTCTTCACCGACGCGAAGAAGGGACTGGCCGAACTGAAGGCGGCCGTGGGGGAGTTCGTCAGCTGACATCTGATAGGTGAGTGGTCCCCCGCCAGGCTCGGCGGGGGCCCACTCACGTACGGCCCTACTCCTCGGGCACCATGTCGATCGCTCCGCTCGGGCACTCGGCCGCGCACAGGCCGCAGCCCTTGCAGTAGTCGAGGTCGATCGTGAAACCCTTGCCCGGGCCCAGCTTGGTGATCGCGTTGTCGGGGCAGACGCCGTAGCAGTTGTCGCACTCGAAGCAGTTGCCGCAGGACATGCAGCGTCGGGCCTCGAACAGCGCGGTGGACTCGTCCAGCCCCTGTTTCACCTCGTCGAACGTCGACACGCGCCGCGCCAGCGCCAGTTGCGGCCGGACCGAGGCGGGCGCGTCAGAGTAGTACCAGGTGTTGAGACGGTCGAAGTCGGCCTGGGCGTGCTTGGGGCCGGGCTCGTAGGCCTCTCCGCGCAGATAGGCGTCGATGTGCCGGGCCGCCTTCTTGCCGTGCCCCACGGCGACGGTGACCGTGCGGTCGGCGGGCACCATGTCGCCGCCCGCGAAGACGCCCGCATGGCCGGTCATCAGTCCGTCGGCCACCTGGACCGTGCCGTGGTCCACGGTCAGGTCCGGTACGCCCCGCAGCAGGGACAGGTCGGACTCCTGGCCCAGGGCGAGGACGACCGAGTCGGCCTCGAGTTCCTCGAACTCGCCGGTGGGCTGCGGGAATCCGCTCTCGTCGAGCTCCATGCGCTCGATGGTGATCCGGCCGCCGTCGGCGTGCTTGATGGTCGACAGCCACTTCACCCGCACACCTTCCTCCAGCGCTTCCTCGACCTCCTCGTCGTGCGCGGGCATCCGGTCCCGGGTGCGCCGGTACACGACCACGGCCTCGCTCGCGCCGAGCCTGCGGGCGGTGCGTGCCGCGTCCATGGCGGTGTTGCCGCCGCCGTACACCGCTACCCGCCGCCCGAGCATGGGCGGGCCCTCGCCCTCCATGCTGCCCAGCAGCGACACCGCGTCGAGGATGTGCGCGGTGTCCCCGGCCGGGATGTAGGCGCGCTTGCCGATGCCGGCGCCCACTGCCAGGAACACGGCGGCGAAGCCGCCGTCCCGCTGCGCGGCGAGCACGTCGTCCACACGGGTGTCCGTCTCCAGCCGCACCCCCAGGGCCACGACGCGCTCGATCTCCGCGTCCAGCACCCGGCGCGGCAGGCGGTAGTGCGGGATGCCGTAACGCATCATGCCGCCGGGTTTCTCCTGCGCCTCCCGGATCGTCACCTCGTGGCCGAGCAGCCGCAGATGGTAGGCGGCCGACAGCCCGGCCGGTCCCGAGCCGACCACCAGGACACGCTTGCCGGACGTCGTCTCCGGGGGCGCCACCGTCCAGCCGTGCCGGATCGCCTGGTCGCCCAGGAAGCGCTCCACGGAGTTGATCCCCACTGCGTTGTCGACCTGGACGCGGTTGCAGGCCGTCTCACAAGGGTGGTAGCAGACCCGGCCCATGACGGCGGGCAGCGGGTTGTCCCGCATCAACTGCCGCCACGCGGCCTCGTAGTCACCGCTCTCCGCATGGAAGAGCCACTGCTGGATGTTCTCGCCGGCCGGGCACGCCTGGTTGCACGGCGGCATCCGGTCTACGTAGACGGGACGCTCGGTCCGCCAGGCGCCGGTGCGGTTGGCGAGGCTGGACCCGACGTCCAGGGTGATCGCGAACGGCTTCTCCTTCACGACGGCACCTCCTCCTCGGCGAGCAGCCCGAAACGGGCGATGTTGCGGTCGGCGGTCCGCTGCAGACGGGCGATGACCTCGGTGTGCGGCTCCGGTTCGAAGAGGTGCGCGTACCGCTTCTGCGGACGCAGGTACTCCTCGACGGGCACCCGGCGCCGGATGGGGGTGACGTCGGTGACCTCGCCGTCCCTGGCCTCGAACACCGGGAACAGCCCGGTCTGTTCGGCCAGCCGGGCGATGCGCACCGTGTCGTGGGACGCCGTGCCCCAGCCCAGCGGACAGGGCACCAGCACGTGCAGATAGCGGGCACCGCGCAGGCCCATCGCGCGGTGCACCTTGGCCTCCAGGTCGCGCAGTCCGGCGACGGTGGCCGTGGCGACGTACGGGATCTCGTGCGCCATCGCGATCAGCGGCAGGTTCTTGCCCTGGCCGAACGGCGCGCCCGGCTCGTCGCCGACCGCCTGGGTCGTCGCCGTGCGCGCGGTCGGGGGAGTCGCCCCGGAGCGCTGCACGCCGGTGTTCATGTACGCCTCGTTGTCGTAACAGATGTACAGCACGTCGTCGCCCCGCTCGAACATCCCGGACAGGCAGCCCAGTCCGATGTCGACGGTGCCGCCGTCTCCGCCCTGCCCGACCACCCGGACGTCCGTGCGGCCCTTGGCGCGCAGCGCGGCGGCCACGCCCGCGGCGACGGCCGGGGCGTTGCCGAACAGCGAGTGCAGCCACGGAAGTTGCCAGGACGTCTCCGGATACGGTGTGGAGAACACCTCCAGACAGCCGGTCGCGTTGACGGCGATGACCTTGCCGCCGGCCGCCCGCTGCGCCGCGTCCAGGACGTAGCGGGCGCCCAGCGCCTCGCCGCAGCCCTGGCAGGCGCGGTGACCGCAGGTCAGCGCGTTGGAGCGGCCCGGGTCGGCCTGGTCGGACTGCAACTCCGGCCCCAGCAGCCGGTTCCCGGCGGCGAAGCTGCCCACCTGGTAGAACTTGACCTCGGGTGCGCCAGTCATCGGTTGCTCCCCACATCGCGCAGGATGTTCTCCGCGGACGGACCGGAGCGCCTGGTCTCCTCCATCCGCGCCAACTCCCGCTCCACCAGATCACGGTTGAGGTCCAGGAAAGTGAGCTCCCCGAGCCGCCCGGCGATCGCGTCGTCGAACAGCCGGTGCAGCGAGTCCTTGGTGATCGCCCGGCCGCCGAGCCCGGCGATCACGGTGTGCCCGTCGAGCTGGATCCCGGACAGCGCGGTGCGGACGTTCGCCGACACGATCCCGCCGATGCCGACCGCCAACGCCCGCTCCAGCACCAGGACTTGACGTGCCCGGCCGAGCACGGTGCGCACCGCGTTCAGCGGGAAGGGCCGGAACGACGTGATCGCGAGCGCCCCGATCCGCACCCCGCTCTCGCGCATCTCGTCGACGACGTCGCACACCGTGCCGAACACCGAACCCAGCGCCACGACGACGATGTCGGCGTCCTCGCAGGCGTACGGCTGCACCAGTCCGCCGCTGGCCCGCCCGAAGACCCGCCGGAACTCGTCCGCCACCCGGGGGATCGCGTCGAGTGCCTGCATCTGCTTGGCGTGCGCCAGATAGCGCACCTCCGTGAAGGCGTCCGGGCCGACCATCGCCCCGATCGACAGCGGCTCCTCGGGATCCAGCACCTGACGGGGCTCGTACGGCGGCAGAAACGCGTCGACCTGTGCCTGCTCGGGGACGTCGACGCGCTCCCAGGCGTGGGTGAGGACGAAGCCGTCCATGCACACCATCACCGGCAGCGACAGCTCCTCGGCCAGCCTGAAGGCCTGCGGGTGCAGGTCGGCGGCCTCCTGGTTGTCGCGGGCGTAGAGCTGGATCCAGCCGGAGTCGCGCTGCGACATCGAGTCGCTGTGATCGTTCCAGATGTTGATGGGCGCTCCGATGGCCCGGTTGGCGACCGTCATCACGATCGGCAGGCCGAGCCCGGAGGCGTTGTACAGGGCCTCCACCATGTACAGCAGCCCCTGGCTGGCGGTCGCCGTGTAGGTGCGCGCGCCGGCCGCCGAGGCTCCGATGCACATCGACATGGCGGCGAACTCGGACTCGACGTTGACGTACTCGCACGGTTTCAGCGCGCCCGACTTCGCCAGCCTGCTGAGTTCCTCGACGATGTGGGTCTGCGGGGAGATCGGGTAGGCGGCGATCACCTCGGGCCGGCAGTACCCGACTGTCTCGGCGACGGCCCTTGAGCCCTCAGTCTGCTTGAGCATGAGCGTGTTCCTCCCGGAGCGCTTCCCCTGTGCGGGCGCTCACGTGGTCGAAGGCGTCCCGGGCCGCGGCCGCGTTGGCCGTGCCGAGGTCGCCCGGGAAGCGTTCCGCGATGGCCGCCGTCAGGGAGTCGAGCAGGACACATCCGGTGAGGGCGGCGAGACCGCCCAGCAGAACCGCGTTGGGGACCGGGCGGCCGAAGCGGCGCAGCGCGATCGCGGTCGCCGGGACGGTCAGGGCACGGCCGGCGGCCGTGAGCGCAGGAAGACCCAACTCCTCGACTGCTTGTGATGAGTTGATGAGGACGGACCCTCCGGAGCGCAGTCCGCCGAGGACGTCGATCTGGTGCAGCAGGGTCGCGTCCTGCACCACCAGGGCGTCCGGCCGTGTGACGGGTTCGCGTACGCGGATCGGCCGGTCGTCGATCCGGCAGAAAGCGACGACCGGCGCCCCGGTCCGCTCCGAGCCGAAGCTCGGGAACGCCTGCGCGTGGCGGCCCTCGACGAACGCCGCCACCGACAGCAACTCCGCCGCGGTGACGGCCCCTTGGCCGCCCCGTCCGTGGATGCGCACCTGGAACATGCCGTTCTCCTCACGCGTGCGGGACGATGGCGACCGGGCAGCGGGCGTGGTGCAGCACCGCGTGCGCCACCGGGCCGGTGTGCGGGCCGAGCCTGGCCGGGCGGATCCGGCGGCCCACGACGAGCAGACCGGCGTCGGCCGAGGCGTGCAGCAGGCGCTGCGCGGCGCGGCCGACGTCGACGATGCTGTGGACGTCGACGTTCGGGTACTTCTCCCGCCACGGCCCGAGCGCCAGGTCCAGGGCCCGCTCGGCGTCCTCCCGCGAGGTGGGTCCGGAAGGGACGCGGCGCGGATGCCAGGCGTGAACCGCGCGCAGAGGCGCTCGGCGCAGGGCGGCGGCGTCGAAGGCGAACTCGAGCACTTCGTCGCAGGGATGCGCCGTGTCCACACCGACCACGACGGGCTGGTTCGGGCTCCCGCTCTCCGGCCCCTGCTCGTACCCGGCCGGCACGAGCACGATGGGCCCCTGTGCCCGCGCCACGGTCGCCAGCCCCACGGAGTCGGCGAGCAGACCGGCGAAACCGCTGAAGGCGCGGTTGCCCAGGACCAGCACCTCGGCCTCGGCGGCGAGAAGGGCTTCCGGTGCCGGCCGGGCGATCTGCTCCGCGCCGAGCGGCACCTGGGGGTAGGTCTCCGCGAGCCGGTCCATGGCGCCGCGCAGCACGCGGCCCGCCCAGTACCGAGGCGCGGCGAGCTCGGGAAGGTCCGAGGCCTCGGCGGGCAGCCCCTCGAACGCGTACAGGAGGCGCAGCGAGAGCCCGCGCCGCAGGGCCTCCCTTGCCGCCCAGTCGGCGGCGGCGAGGCTCTCGGCTGAACCGTCCAGTCCTACGACAACGGGTCGCCGCACGTGAAACACCTCCCACGTCGCGCCCGCGCGAGGGCCGGCGGACTCGATGCTTCCAGCGTCCGCACGACACCCCCACCGGGGCAGGGGCTGCTGGGCCCCGGCCCGAGGGCCGAAGGGCCCGGCCGACTCGGGCCCCGGACGTCAGGGGCCGCCGCCCTTGACGGCCGGCCCTGGGACGGGCCCGGGCGACGTCGGGTGGGCCGTGCCCGCGTGCGCTGGTGGGAGCGGGGCGGGGTGCGGGCGGTGGACGGCAGCCTGTGTGTTCGCCATGGTCGGGTGCGCGAGGCGGCGCCGGTGACTGATCTGCGGCGGGGACAGGGCCAGCGAACTCGCCGACGAGAGGCCCAGGTCGGCGGACGCAGTCGCGGCCCTGCCACCGTCGGCGGCGGCCGGAGAAATATTCGACCTGCGGCGCAAGATCAGCCTGTACCTGACCGCCGGGCCCTTCACCCGCCTCGTCCACGTCTGGAGCGCCCTCGTCGGCCATCTCGCGTAACCCACATCGTCCACCGCGTCCGGACCGCGACTCCCCGCCAGACGGCGACGGAGGAACCCGTACCCCGGTGGGCTCCCCGACGAGGACCGATCGGCCCATGCGATCTCTGCGTCTGTGACCGAGCCTGGTAGGAGGCGGTGTTCCCCCGTGGCGGCCGCCGCACCGGCCCCGCGCAGGAGGAGGCGCAGCCATGACCACCGAGACCACACCCCGCTCCGCCAGGAAACTCCCCGCCGTGTACCGGGGCAGACTGATGAGCCTGGCGCACGAGGTGCGCTACCCGGCGGGCACCCGTCTGTTCAGTGAGGGCGGGCGCGCGGACCACTTCTGGATCATCGATTCCGGCACCGTCGCCCTCGACATGCGGGTGCCCGGACGCCAGGCCGCCGTGATCGAGACCCTGGGCGCCGGGGAACTCCTCGGCTGCTCCTGGCTGTACCGGCCGTACACCTGGCGGTTCGGTGCCAGGACGACCGGGCCCGTGTGCGCGCACGAGTTCGACGCCGAGGCCGTCCGGCGGATGTGCGAGGCCGATCCGGACATGGGGCGCTCGATCGCCCTGTGGGTCGGCGAGTCCATGGTGTGCCGGCTCGGTGCCGCCCGCACCCGGCTGCTCGATCTGTACGCCCCCTACGGCAGCGGAGCCCGGGGCTGAGCCGTGCGGTCCCGGGACCTGACCACTCGGCCCGCGATGCTGCCTGGTCGGCCCCTGCAGACCGCGCCCCGGCCGTGAGACGTTCGAGTTGAGAGGCAAGGGGGTGTCGGCACATGGCGGACACGCGGCCCACCCGGGTGAAGAAGGTGCGGTTCTGGCGCTGGCGGCACAATCCGCTGCGCCGCCCCAGCGACACCGCCGAAGCGTGGATCGTCCTGGGCACCTGGACCGTCGCCCTGGCCGGTGGCGTGTTCGCCGGCCAGGCCGCCGACGCCGCCATGCAGGACAGCCTCGCGGCTCGACGGGCGACAATGTCCACCGTGTCGGCGGTGCTCACCCAGGACGCGGACAAGACCCCGCCTGTGTCCACCGGCGACGGCGGTGACGGGGTGGTCTGGGCGAAGGTGCGCTGGACGGCCGCCGACGGGTCCAGCCATACCGGCCTGACTCGGGTCGAGCCGCGAAGCAAGGCGGGCTCCACGGTCGGCGTCTGGATCGACCACCGGGGTGAGCTGGTCTCCAGCCCGCCCAGCGCCACGGAGGCGCGCCTGCAGTCCGAACTGGCCGGTGTCCTGGTCGCGGCCGGCACCGGTGGCGCGGTGGTGGGCTGCGGCTGGGTGGTACGGCTCCGGCTCGACCGGCGGCGGCTGCGCGACTGGGAGACCGAGTGGGCACAGGTCGACCCCCAGTGGCGCAAGAAGATGAACGGCTGACACCGCCGGCCACGTGACCTCGCGGTGGCGTGCCCCCTCACTGGAAGACCGCGTGGACCTCGCCCTCGGTGGCCGTGTGGGACAGCACGAGGATCTCGTCGCCCTCCCGCAGCTCCAGGTCCGGCGCGGGAGTCAGCGGATCCCCGCCCCGGACGACGGCGGCCACGACGATGCCCGGCGGGACGGCCAGCTCGCCGAGGGCGCGCCCGGCGGCGCGGGAGCGCTCACCGATGGTCGTCTCGATCACGTTCACGCCCGCCTTGCTCAGCCGCAGCAGCGCCACCGTGTCGCTGGCGCTGGTGGCCTCCTCGACGAGGGAGACCAGGGGCGCGGCGGCCGGTACGGCGGTGTCGACGCCCCAGTGCTGGGTGAAGAGCCAGGCGTTGTCGTCGTCGTTGACGCGGGCGATGACCCGGGGCACCTTGAACTGGCGCTTGGCGAGCAGGCTGACCACCAGGTTGTCCTCGTCATCGCCGGTGGTGGCGACGACGAGGTCCGCCGCGTGCGCGCCCGCGTCCTCCAGCACGCCCGGTTCGCACGCGTCACCGGCGAGCACCTCGGCGGGGAGGCGGTCCCCGAGCGCGGCCACACGGTCGTCGTCCTGGTCCAGGAGCGTGACCCGGTTGCCGGTCCCGCCCAGAACCTGGGCGATCTGGGTGCCGAGGCGGCCCGCCCCGGCGATGATGATCCTCATGTGCCGAGCTCCTTGTCCAGGAAGTCGCGCAGCCGGCCCAGGGCATCGGCCGCGACGGCGAACGTGACCAGGTCGTCCGCCTCCGCCGGGGTGTGCGGGGTGGGCAGGAACGACCGTCCGCCGCGGGTCACCTCGACGACCCTGATCTCGCCGTCGACCTCCAGATTGCCCATACCGCGGCCGGTGAGGTAGGCGGGCAGCCGGGAACGCAGCAGCACGGTCTCCCCGTTGCCGAAGTCGAGTTCCGGGGTGAGATGGCGGTGCAGCAGCATCTGATGGAGCTGGTGCACGGTCCAGCGCACGCTGGCGATCGTCGGGATGCCCAGGTCACGGTAGATGTCGGCGCGCCGTGGATCGTAGATGCGGGCCAGCACGATCGGCACCCGGTACGTCTCCTTCGCCGTGCGGGCGCTGACGATGTTGGTGTTGTCGCCGGAGGTGACGGCGACGAACGCGTCGGCCAGTTCGATGCCGGCCGACTCCAGCAGCGCGCGGTTGAAACCGTTGCCGTGCAGGACCTGACCGGTGAAGCCCGCCGGCAGCAGTCGCCGGGTTCTCGGGTCGCGGTCGATGACGCGCACGTCGTGGCCCTCGTTGACCAGCTGGACGGCGAGCGCGGAACCGACCCGGCCGCAGCCCACCACGATGACCCTCATCGCGCGGCCTCCTTTCCTGTCGGGGCTCCTGACGGGGCTCCTGTCGTGGCGGGGACGGGCCTGCGACGCACCCACCACTTGCGGACCTCCTCCGCGCCCAGCAGCAGCACGCCGAAGGCGACGAGGACGGCCCAGTCGGCGGCGGCCAGCGGCGCCGTGTTGAACACGTCCTGCAGCAGCGGCACGTAACTGATCGCCGCCATCAGACCGATGCCGAAGCAGCCGGCCGCGATCAGCCGCGGGTTGGAGAACAGCCCCACGCTGAACACGCTCTGCCGGTCCGTGCGCACCGCCAGGGCGTTGAAGAACTGGCTCACCACGATCGCCGCCTGGGTGAGGGTGATCGCCTTGCGGTAGGCGGGGGCGGAGCTGGTGAAGTCGGCGTACGGGATCCCCGAGGCGTGGATCTGCCAGAAGAACACCGCGCATACGCCGATGGACTGCACGGCACCCAGGAACAGGAACCTGCGCACCAGCTCGGCGGAGAACAGCCGCTCGCGGCGGGAGCGGGGCGGACGGTCCATGGTGTCCGGCTCGGGCGGTTCCGCGCCCAGGGCCAGCGCGGGCAGCACGTCCGATCCCAGGTCGATGGCGAGGATCTGCACGGCGGTCAGCGGCACCAGCGGGAAGCCGGCGAAGGCCGCCGCGAGGATCGGGGCGAGCTCGGCGATGTTGTGGCTGAAGAGGTAGGCGAGGAACTTGCGGATGTTGCGGTAGACCGACCGGCCCAGCTCCACTGCCGCGGTGATGGAGGCGAAAGAGTCGTCCAGCAGCACCATCTCGGAGGCCTCGCGGGCGACGTCGGTGCCGGTGGCCCCCATGGACACGCCGATGTCGGCGTGCTTGAGCGCGGGCGCGTCGTTGGCCCCGTCCCCGGTGACGGCCACCACCTCCCCGCGCGCCTGCAGCGCCGCCACCACGCGCATCTTGTGCTCGGGACTGACCCGGCACAGCAGCAGCTGGCCCTGCTCCGCGAGCAGCCCGTCCAGCTCCGCCGCGTCCATGCCGTCCAGGCGGGAGCCGGTCACCACGGTCGGATGAGGGGCGGTGACGATGCCGACGCGGCGGGCGATCGCCTCCGCGGTCAGCGGGTGGTCCCCGGTGACCATCACGATCCGGATGCCGGCCCGTCGGCAGGCTCGGACCGCCTCGGCGACCTCGGGCCTGGGCGGGTCGAGCATGCCGATCAGTCCCAGGAACGTGAGACCGGCCTCGGCCTGCTCCGCCGTGCGCGGCGCCTCGCCGACCGGGCGGACGGCGACGCCCAGGACGCGGAGTCCCTTCCCCGCCATGGTGTCGTTGGCGCCGACGACACCGTCCCGCAGTGGTGCGGTAAGGTCCTGCTCCGCTCCGTGCACCCGTATCCGGATGCAGCGGGCGAGCAGCTCCTGCGGCGCGCCCTTGACGCACAGGACCTCGCCCTCGGGTGTCCGGTGGACGGTGCTCATCAGCTTGCGCACGGGATCGAAGGGGAACTCGCCGATCCGCGGCGCCGCCTCCTTCTCCGTACCCGGGTGCAGGCCGGCCTTGGCCGCGGCGACGAGGATCGCGCCCTCGGTGGTGTCGCCCAGCACCCGCCAGCCCTCGGAGCCCGACGGGGGCACGAGCCGGGCGTCCGTGCACAGCACGGCACTTCGCAGCAGCTCGCGCAGCTCCTCCGCACCGGACACCTCGCCCACCGGGGCGTACCCCACGCCGGACACCTCGTGCCATATCCCGCCGCTCCAGACGCGGGTGACCGTCATCTCGGCCTGGGTGAGGGTGCCGGTCTTGTCGGTGCAGATGACGGTGGTCGAGCCCAGTGCCTCCACCGCCAGCAGCCGCTTGACCAACGCCTGACGGCGGGCCATCCGCCGTACCCCGATGGCCAGCGACACGGACAGCGTCGCGGGGAGTCCCTCGGGCACCATCGCGACCATGACCCCGAGCGCGAACACGAAGGCCGACACCAGGGACTGGCCCGTCTGCAGGCGCAGCGCGAACATGCCGGCGCCGATCGCCACCGCCAGCGCCGCCACCCGCCGCGCCATGACGGCCACCTCGCGCTGCAGGGGCGTCTTCTGGCGCGGTGCCTGATCGGTGAGCCGGAAGATCCTTCCGAACTCGGTCGTCGCGCCGGTGGCGTACACGACGGCCTTGCCGGAGCCGGAGACCACCGTGGTGCCCATGAAGACGCAGTTGCGGGAGTCCAGCGCGGTGTCCGAGGCGGTCGGCTCGCCGACCCGGGCCACGGCCGCGCTCTCGCCGGTCAGCGGCGCGTTGTTCACGGACAGGCCGTGGGCCTCGACCACCCGGCAGTCCGCCGACACCGCGTCCCCCGCCTCCAGGACGACCACGTCCCCGGGGACCAGCGCGCCGGACGGCAGCTCCAGGCGTTCGCCGTCCCGCAGCACCCGGCAGGTGTGCGGCACCATGGCCTGCAAGGTCTCGGCGGTGCGCTCGGCCGAGTACTCCTGCACGAATCCGATCACCGCGTTGAGCACGACGACGCCCAGGATCGCGAAGGCCAACTGCAGGTTCCCGACGTCGCGCGGGTCCTGCAGGGCGTAGGCGAGGAACGTCAGCGCCGACGCCGCGATCAGGACGAGCGCGAACAGGTCGGTGAACTGCGCCAGGAAACGCCGCCACACCCCTTTGCGGCGCGGACGGGGCAGCTCGTTGGGCCCGTATCGCTCCCGCAGTGTGTCGGCGGCACCTTCGGACAGTCCGCGCGGTGATGTGGCGAACGCGGTGAACACCTCGTCGGCGCGCAACTGTTGCACGGGCGGCGCCGAGTCGGCGGGCGGCGTGGCCGTCGGCTTCGCGGCGCGGCCGGCCGGAGCACTCGCGGCGAGATGACTCGGCACGGGACCCCCAGAAGGTGGGACGACTCTTCGCTCCACCCTTCGCCCCGGAAGGTGGAGCCGCCATGGGCCACCCGGTCCCCGTCACAGGGCGAACCCGCCCTGTGACGGGGACCGGCCTTCCCGCTGGGTCCCTACGCCGACCGGCGCGCCGGTGTGCCGAACGGCGGCAGTGCGAGGTGGGCCGTGAACCACTCCCGGGCCAGGTCCGCGACCGTGGACAGCGTGCCGGGTTCCTCGAAGAGGTGGGTGGCGCCGGGGACGACGGTGATCCGGTGGTCGCAGCGCATCCAGTCGGCCGCCAGCCGGTTGAGGCCCAGCACCCGGGTGTCCAGCGAGCCCACGATGAGCAGGGTGGGGGCCCGCACGTGGGCCAGTGCGGCAGGCGTGGCCAGGTCGGGACGGCCGCCGCGGGAGACGACCGCACGGATGTCGAAGTCCACGGAAGCCGCCTCCAGTGCGGCGGCCGCACCGGTGCTGGCCCCGAAGTAGACCACCGGCAGTCCGGTCTCACTGCGCAGCCACAGTGCCGCTTTGCCGAGCCGCCGGGCGAGCAGCACGATGTCGAAGACCTTGTGCCGATCGCGTTCCTCCTCCTCGTTGAGCAGGTCCAGCAGGAGGGTGCCGAGTCCGGCTCGGTTGAGTACGTCGGCGACGTAGCGGTTGCGGGGGCTGTGACGGCCGCTGCCGCTGCCGTGCGCGAACGCCACGACGGCCGGCGCCCCGTCGGGCAGCGTGAACCGTGCCGCCAGCCGAACTCGCCCTGCGGGCACGTCGACGTCGCCGTCCGGCACCGGGCGCGTGGCGCGTGCCAGCAGGTCGGCCACCTCCGTGTCGTCGACCTGGGGGAAAGCGTCGTACCAGGCGCCGACGGAGCCGAAGAAGCGCGGGGACTGCAGACAGACCACCTCGTCCGCGGATCCCCGCAGGCGGCGCACCGTCCGCTCAGGACCGACCGGTACGGCCAGCACCACTCGGCCCGCGCCCCGGTCGTGGACGATCCGGCACGCGACCTCGGCGGTGGCACCGGTGGCCAGACCGTCGTCCACCACCACGACCGTCCGTCCGGTCACAGGAGCGGCAGGACGGTCGCGCCGGTAGAGAGTCGACCGCCGTTCCAGTTCCGCGCGCTCCGCCCGTTCGACTGTCCGCTGAGAGTCCTGCCCCAGCCGGGTCCCCTGGAGGACGTCGTCGTTGAGCACGCGCACACCGGCCTCCCCGACGGCACCGAAAGCCAGCTCCGGCTGCCAGGGCACGCCCAACTTGCGCACCACCAGGGCGTCCAGTTCGGCGCCGAGCTCCCGCGCCACCTCGTAGGCCACGGGCACCCCGCCCCGCGGCAGGCCCAGCACCACGACGTCCCGGCCGCGCAGGTGTTCCAGCCGCCGGGCCAGCCGGCGCCCCGCATCCCTCCGGTCCTGGAAACGCACGGGCCACCTCCTCCTGCGCGCACCGCCGACACGGCGGCGCGAGGGTCCCTTTCCACTTCCATCGTCCCGCCGCCCGGGTCCCCGGCACGGGGGCCACGCGCCCGTGCGCACCGGGCCACCCAGGCCCTCCCACGGGGTCCTTCGGCCCAAGGCAGGGCATGACCGACCCCGAGCTCACCGAACTCCGCCGGGCGGGCCGGATACCGGCGACCGTGCCGGTGTACGTCGACAGTCCGATGGCCCTGGCCGCGCTCGGCGTCTACCGTGACGCTCTGGCGACGCGGGCTCCGGAACTGCGCCCGGAGGTGCTGGCCGAGGGCCCGGCGGCGCTGAGTCCCGATCCGTTCCGTGCCGTGCGGTCACTGCAGGAGTCCGTCGAGCTGGGGCATGCGGGAGGGCCGGCCGTCATCGTCTCGGCGTCCGGCATGGCCACCGGAGGGCGTGTGCTGCACCATCTGCGGCGCGTGCTGCCGGACCCACGCAACGCCGTCGTCGTGGTGGGCTTTGCCGCCGCGGGCACCCGGGCCAGGGACCTCGTGGACGGCTGGACCGCCGTCGTGCCGCGCTCCGGAGAGCGGGTGCTGGTCCGCTGAGCGCTCAGTAGGGCATCGGGCGCCCCGACGGGCTGCGCAGGTCTTGGGGCTCGGGGCGGCGAGGCGTCCCGGGGCGACGGGTTTCGTGAATCCGCTTCATGACCGTCGCCTCCTGCGGGAAGGGGGGAGGTTCCGGTGACTCGGAACACCGCCACCGACAAGCCTCGTCCGCCGCCGGACCCGTCGCCATGAGGCCACCGACCCCCGATCATGGGCCGGGCCGGCCTCGGCACCGGGGCCGGTCGGCCCATCCCGTGGGCGGCGGGCGCCGCAGGACCCGGGACAAGGGCCGCTCGAGACCTCTGTTCGGGACGATCGGCTCATGTGCCCTGCTCCGCAACGGAGTTGGCTGGAGATGACAGGAACGACGCCCACCCGAGAGGGGGAGAGGACAGTGGGTACGAGTCTCACACCGGAGTTCTACGAAAGGTTCGCCTTGCTGCTGGTCGCAGCGATGGGCGTGACCTTCGTCCTCACGATGCTGTTCGACGCGCTCGCGCTGCGGCTGGCGCGGCGGCGCGGCCAGACCCCGCCCGCGCCGCCGCCTTCGGTGCCGCCGACGCGGATGCCCCACCCGCCCGCGGGCACGGACCACCGTACGCCCGTCGGCTGCTGAGGCCCGTGGCGCGCGCTCAGCGCGTCAGGACCTCGGCGATCCGGGCCGTCCAGCCGTCCACGGCGTCCCAGTCGCGGTAGTCCCCGAAGCGGCCGCCCACCAGGCGGAACATGATCCGTCCGGTCAGGGGCAGATGAGCCGGCGCGATGACGCCCGAGAACAGGGCGTGCTCCCGCGGCACCAGTTCGCCGGGCAGGCTCTCCACGATCACGGATGCCTCTCTCGGCGCCAGACGCCTCCAGGGGCCGCGCAGGGCGGCCGGCATCCCGACACTGAAGATCCACAGCGGCCGTGCGCCGAGCAGGTCGAGGTTGTCGCGGACGAAGTCCTTGGCGGGCTCGAGCCAGGTCTGCCCGTGCACGGCGCTGCCCAGGACGAACGCGGCGTACGCGTCGGCGTCGTCCACCGTCCGCAGATCCCTGGCCTCGACTCTCAGCCCGGCCCCGGCCAGGCCGGCCACGACGCGGTCGGCCGTCTCGCGCGTCGATCCGTGGACGGTCGCGTATCCGACCAGGACGTCCATGACGTCACCTCGGCATGTGATCTATGCGGCACCGCTACGGACGCCGACGGGGGCGGGCACCGTGACCACGGGGACCGTCGCGTGGCGCAGACACTCACGGCCCACCGCACCCACGCCGGTCAGCTGCCGTTGCGGGTGGGAGCCACGGCCCAGAGCGAGGAGGAGGGCCCCGTGGGCCTGCTGGAGCAGGACGCGGACCGGCGGCCCCTCCACCAGCACCGCGTGCATGGCCGGGTCGACGCGCGGGCCGAAGGTGTCGCGCACCGTGTGGGCGAGGAGTTCGGCCGCTCGCTCCCGCTGCTCCGCGGCCGTGGGGCGCGCGGCGACGGGAGCATAGGGCGCCATGCCTGCCGTGGCCGGCTCCCACGCGTGTACGACCACCAGCCGTGTGCCCAGGGCACACGCCTGCTCCAGTGCCCAGCGCAGTGCGGCCCGTGACGCATCGGATCCGTCGACGCCCACCACGATGCCCTTGTCACTGACACGTTCGCTCACGGTTGCCTCCCCGGACGGCTTTCCCTCCTCCACCGTGCCCCGTCCCGAGACCCGACGGCGTGGGCCCACCGGGACCGGGCTGGTGCCGAGCGGCCCCTGTCCCACGGTCGGGACGGGGGCCGCTTCTCCGGGTGATCGTCGTCGGCACTCAGTGCCGGTAGTGCCGGTGGTCGTCACCGGGGCCGAAGCAGTGCCGTTCCTCGATGACGGTCTCGTTGTCGCCGGGCCGCTGGTGGCCGGCCACGGTGGCCATGAACATCAGCGGTGCGCATGGTCGTCCTCCTCGCTTCACGGCGCCCGGTGGGGCACCGACAGCTCACAACTTGCGCAGCCAGTCCTCCGAGACCCCGTGCACGGCCTGTGCGGCGGGTTGGTGGCGGGTGTCGTCGTACCGGTAGGTGAGCCGGTCGACGACGGCGACACCGTCGAGGCGGCGCGTCAGGGAGAGCGCGACGGACTTGTCGCTGCGCCGCTCCAGGCGGTCCCTGAGGGCGACCACGCCGTCCCGCACGCCGACCTGGACGATGTGCGGCCGGAGCGCGTTGACTAAGACCTCCTGGCGGACCTCGCGCCGGATGGCGTCGTCCGAGCGCAGGAACACGCGCAGCAGGTCGTGCCGGGTGACGATGCCGACGAGCCGGTCCTCCTCGTCCACCACGGGAAGCCTTTCGACGCCGTGCCGCATCATGACGCGGGCGGCCTCGGTGGCCGTCGCGTCGGTGTGCACGGTGACGGCGGGCTTCGACATCAGCTCACCCGCGGTGCGTGCGCGGCTCTTCGCGCCGCCGTGCCGGATGCCGTGACGCACCCTACCCAGCCACCCGCCGGGGAAGCCCGGCTCGGGCCGGGACTGGTGCAGCACGAGATCGGTCGCCCTGGTCCTCCTTCCCTGCAGCCGGCCGTGGGTCAGCGCAGCCGGCGCAGATACGGGTCATGGGCGTGCCGCGGCTCGAGCCGCACCCGGACGTCCAGGACGCTCACGCCCCGCGGCCCGGACAAGACCGGATTGAGGTCGGCCTGTGCCAGCTGCGGCAGGTCGCAGGCCATCCGGGACAGCCGGTGCAGTACCTGCTCCAGGGCCTCGACATCGGCGGTCGGGCTGCCGGCGTAGCCGAAGAGGAGCGGGGTGGTGCGCGCAGACGTGATGAGTTCGCGCACGTCGTGGTCGGTGAGCGGGGCCAGCCGTGCGGTCCGGTCGGCGAGCAGTTCGGTCGCCGTACCGCCGAGTCCGAAGGCCACGAGCGGGCCGAAGACCTCGTCCTGCTTGACGCCCGCGAACCACTCGGTGCCGCGCTCGGCCAGCGGCTGGACCACCACGCCGGTGAGCCGGTCGCCGAAACGGGCGACCAGGTCGCGGTGGGCGGCCCGCACCTGGGCCGCGTTGTGCAGATCGAGGTGGACGGCGTGCTGCTCGCTCTTGTGCAGCAGACCCGGCCAGTGGGCCTTCATGACGACCCGGCCGTCACTGCCTGCCAGGCGCTGCGCGGCGGCGACCGCCTCGTCTTCGTCCCGCGCCCACGCCCAGGGGAGCTGCGGGACGCCGTAGCAGCCGAGCAGGGTGGCGATGGCCTGCGGGTCCAGCCAGCCGCCCTCGGGGTTGTCGTCCAGGAAGGCGGCGACCAGATCCCTGGCCCGGTGCGTTTCCACGTCCGCCAACTCCGGTATTGGAGAAGGTGGTTGAGCCAGCCAGCGGGACCGTGCCGCGGCATGGGCCAGGGCGCGTGCGGCGTCCTGGGCGTCGCAGTAGGCGGGGACCTTGTGCTCGTCGCGGGCGGCGAGCAGCTCCACCCGGGCGGCCTGGGCGGGCAGTACCGCGACGACCGGACGGGGGAGCGGACCGGGGGCGGCCGTCAGGGAGCGGACCAGGTCGTCGCCGGTCGCGGCGGCGACGGCGGTGGGCACCAGGGTCACGAGGACGGCGTCCACGGCTCCGTGCGCCGTGAGGCGTTCCACACAGGCACGCAACTGCTTCTCGCTCACGGCCGCCGTGGTGTCCACCGGGTTCGTGGCGGTGGCGCCCGCGGGCAGCAGGGTGAGGAGTTCGTCGATGAGGTTCGTGCCCAGCGCAGGCACGCTGAGGCCCATGTCCGCGCAGGCGTCGGTGGCCAGCACGCCTCCTCCCGCGGTGTTGGAGACGACGGCGACCTTTGTGCCGCTCGGCAGCGGCTGCGAGTGCAACAGGGCTGCCGTGTCGAGGAGTTCGGCCATCGAGTGGGTGGCGGTGATGCCGGCCTGGGTGAACAGGGCCTGCCGGGTCACGGTGGGGGCGGTGCGCCGCCCGGTCTCGGACCTGCCGGCGTCGACGGTGAGGACCGGCATGCGGCGGCTGACCCGGCGGGCGGTGCGGGAGAAGGCGCGCGGGTTGCCGAAGGACTCCAGGTGCAGCAGCGCCAGCTCGGTGCGGCCGTCGCTCTCCCACCACTGCAGCATGTCGTTGCCGCTGACGTCGTACTTGTCCCCCAGGGACGCGAACGACGACACGCCGATGCCCAGCCGGGACAGCCCGTCCAGCAGCGCGATGCCCACCCCGCCCGACTGCACCGCCACACCCGCGGTCCCGGGGCTCGGGTGGTTCGCGGCGAAGGTCGCGTCCAGGCGGACGGACTCGTCCGTGTTGGCCAGACCCAGGCATTCGGGGCCTGCCAGCCTCATGTCGTAGCGGCGGCAGGCACCCGTCAGGCCGCCGGCCTGGTGGGCGTCGAGCCCCGAGGAGACGACCAGCAGCGCCCGTACACCCGCCTTTCCGCAGGCCTCGGCCGTTTGGGGGACGGCCGGCGCGGGCACGGCGATCACGGCAAGGTCGGGGACCTCGGGCAGCGCCGTCACGGACGGGTACGCGTGCACCCCGGAAATCGAGGAGACCTCCGGATGCACGGCGAAGACACGGCCCCCGAACGACCCCCGGCAGATGTTGCGCAGGATGGCACGGCCCAGGGACCCGGGCTTGCGGCCGGCGCCGATCACCGCGACCGAGTGGGGTTGGAGCAGCGGGCGCAGGCTGACGACGTCGGCGGTCCGGCCCCGGGTGTCGACGGCGCTCAAGTACCCCTCGTCCTCGGTGAGACGGACCGTCCAGGACACCTCGGGGCCGTCGTAGTGGGGCAGGACGTGCAGCCCGAGGTCGCGGAAGACCGTCCTCAGCTCGTGGTTGTCGGAGAGGGCGTCCGCCGTGAACGCGGTGACACCCGCCGCGCGGGCGGCGTCGGCGAGGTGCTCCACCAGCAGGGTGGCGACACCGCGGTGGTGCCAGCCCTCCGCCACCGCCAGGGAGATCTCGGCTGTGGTGCCGGGCGGTACGACCTCATACTCGACCAGGCCCACGAGCCGGTCGGCGTGCTCTGCGGCCAGGGCACAGTAGCCCGGCCGCGCGGGACCTGCGTCGGCCACCCGGTCGGCGGCCTGTGCGGCGGAGGCCCGGCCCACGGTGAAGAACCTCTGTCGCAGGTTCTCGGGCGACATCTCCTCGTACAGCCGCCGCACCGCGGCACGGTCACGGTAGTCGGCCCGCCGGATGCGGACGGTCCTGCCGTCGGTGAGCAGCGCGTGCACCGGTGCTTGCCGGACGTCCGTCATGGCACACCTCTCTCCACGTCTCGCCTTCAGCGTCCGCCCCGGGCAGCCGGCGCCCCAGGGGCTGACCGGGCCGGAAGCCGGGCCGAGCGGCCCTCGCCCGCTGCGCGCGGACCGCCGCATGGGCCGAACGGCCCCGCCCGGGGCCGAACCACCCCTCGTGCGCCCCGGCCGGCGGTGCGACCGTGAGGGTGAGCCCCGCGCCGCACGCCCGTGCGGTCCAGGAAGGCGGTGAGGACGATGATGGAGCTGCCCCTTGTCGTAGGTGTCGACGGATCGCACGCGAGCCTGGCCGCCGTCGACTGGGCGGTGGACGAGGCCGCCCGCCACGGGCTGCCGGTGCGGCTCGTGTACGCCTCCCTGTGGGAGCGCTACGAGGGCGTGGCGCCGTCCACGAGCCGTGACCGTCCCTCCGAGCAGGTGATGGCGGAGACCATCGTCCAATCCGCCGCCGACCGGGCCCGGCTGCGCAACCCCGAGGTGAAGGTGTCCGCCGAGGTGGTCCCCGAGGAGGCGGCCGACGCGCTGCTGCGCGAGGGCAACAACGCCTCCGCCGTGGTGACCGGCTCGCGGGGACGCGGTGAGCTCCAGGGGCTGCTCCTCGGTTCCGTCGGCCTGACGGTGGCGTCCCGGGCGTACTGCCCCGTGATCGTGGTCCGGGGCGACAAAGCGGGGCTCGCGGGCACGCATGAGCGGATCGTGCTCGGGGCGGGGGACCCCGCGACCGGCGCCGAGGCCGTACGGTTCGCGTTCCGTGAGGCCGAGGCGCGCGGCGGCGTGCTCGACGTCGTGCGCGCCTGGCGCTGCCCCGCGCTGGAGGGCGCCGACCACCCCCAGCTGGCCGGAGACCCGGCGCATCAGCACGAGCAGCAGGCGTCCGCCCTGATCGACGCCCTGCTGCACGACGCGACGGCCGACCACCCGTCGGTCCGGGTGCGCCGCAACACGGTGGAGGGCCCGGCCCGCTCGGTGCTGCTGAACCGCTCCGCCGCCGCCGACCTGGTGATCATCGGAGCGCGTCGCAGGGCCGGCCACTTCGGGTTCCAGCTCGGCCGGGTGGGCCACACCCTGCTGCACCACGCGGACTGCCCCGTGGCGATCGTGCCGCAACGCGTGTGAGCGCGAGGGTGCGGGGAGGCCCGAGGTGACGGACTGGATCTGGGAGTACGAGGGCTACGACCCCGCGGACGAACGGCTGCGGGAGTCCCTGTGCACTTTGGGCAACGGCTGCTTCGCCACCCGGGGCGCGCTGCCGGAGTGCGCCGCGGACGAGGTGCACTACCCGGGCACCTATGTCGCGGGCTGCTACAACCGGCTCCCCTCCGACGTGGCCGGGCGCCGGGTCGAGAACGAGGACATGGTCAATGTGCCGAACTGGCTGCCGTTGCGGTTCCGGCTGCCCGGCGGACCGTGGCTGACGCCGGACGCCGCGCCCGTGCTCGACCACCGGATGCGTCTGCACCTGGCCTCCGGGGTGTTGGAGCGCCGGACCCGGTACGGGCTGGGCGACGGCCGTGAGTTGACGGTGCGTCAGCAACGGTTGGTGCACATGGCCGATCCCCATCTGGCGGCCCTGCGGACCGAGTTCACGGCGGAGGGCTTCTCCGGTGACCTCGAAGTCGAAGCCGCCCTCGACGGTGGCGTCACCAACGCGGGCGTGCCGCGCTACCGCGACCTGGACGGCCGCCATCTCACCCATGTGCACACCGGCACCGCCGCTCCGGACACGGTCTGGCTGCGCTGCCGCACCCGTACCTCGGACATCCGGATCGGCATCGCGGCCCGGCTCACCGTCGACGCGCCCGTCACGACGCGGCACGAGGAACCCCGCGCCGTCCAGCGGGTCCGGCTTCGGCTGACGGCCGGCCGTACGACCACCCTGGACAAGACCGTCGCCCTGCACACCTCACGCGACCCCGCCATCAGCGACCCGCTGTACGCCGCCGTCGAGCGGGTCAGCCGTGCCCCCGGCTTCGACGAGCTGTTGGAGTCCCACCTGACGGCCTGGGACCAGCTGTGGCGCCGGGCCGAACTGGACGTTCCGGGAGAGCCGGGTCGCATCCTGCGCCTGCATCTCTTCCACGTCCTGCAGACCGTGTCGCCGCACACCGCCGACCTCGACGTCGGGGTGCCGGCCCGCGGCCTGCACGGCGAGGCCTACCGGGGCCATGTCTTCTGGGACGAGCTGTTCGTCCTGCCCTACCTCGACCTGCACTTCCCCGAGGTCGCCCGCGCCCTGCTGCGCTACCGCCACCGCCGCCTGGAACAGGCCTGCACCGCAGCCCGCGAGGCCGGCCGCAGGGGCGCCATGTACCCCTGGCAGAGCGGCAGCGACGGCCGTGAGGAGAGCCAGCGTCTGCATCTCAACCCGCGCTCCGGCCGCTGGCTGCCCGACCACTCCCGGCTGCAGTACCACGTCGGTTCGGCGATCGCGTACAACGCGTGGCAGTACTGCCAGGCCAGCGGGGACACGGAGTTCCTGCACACCAAGGCCGCGGAGATGCTGCTGCAGATCGCGCGCTTCTGGGCTGATGCGGCCGTCTACGACGACCGCATGGAACGGCACCGGATCAAGGGCGTGATGGGACCCGACGAGTACCACGACGCCTATCCCGGTGCCGAATCACCCGGCCTCGACGACAACGCATACACAAACGTCACGGCCGCCTGGGTGCTCACCCGGACCCTGGAGCTGCTCGACTCCCTGCCCGAGCCCCGTCGCCGCGAACTCGTCGAACGCACCGGCCTGGACGGGGGCGAGCTGGAGCTGTGGGAGGACGTCTCGCGCACCCTGTACGTGCCCTTCCACCGAGGCGTCATCAGCCAGTTCGAGGGCTACGGCGACCTCGCCGAACTCGACTGGGACGGCTACCGCGAGCGCTACGGGGACATCCGCCGACTGGACCGCATCCTGGAGGCGGAGGGCGACAGCGTCAACCGGTACCAGGTTTCCAAGCAGGCCGACGTCCTGATGCTCGGCTACCTCTTCTCACCGGACGAACTCCGGTCCCTGTTCAAGCGGTTGGGGCTGCGGCTGGAGGAGGACACCTGGCAGCGCACCGTCGACTACTACCTGCGCCGTCACCAGCCACGGCTCCACCCTCAGCGGTCTCGTCCACGGCTGGGTGCTCGCCCGCGCCCGACGCGCCGAGGCCTGGAAGTACTGCCAGGAAGCGCTCCGGGGCGACATCGCCGACCTGCAGGGTGGCACCACCGGCGAAGGCATCCATCTCGGCGCCATGGCCGGCACCCTCGACCTCGTCCAGCGCGGACTGACCGGCCTGGAGACCCGCGAGGGTGCGCTCTGGCTGGACCCGGTTCCGCTGCCGGAGCTGTCGTCGTACGGGTTCGTACTGCGCTACCGGGGCCACTGGGGCGTACGGCTGCGACTCGCGCACGGGCGGCTGGAGATCGCCGTACCCGCGTCGGACGAGTCGCCCATCGACGTACGGCTGCCCGACCGCGTGGTGTGTCTGCGGCCGGGGGAGACCGGACATCTCCTGCTCGCCGGGCAGGGCTGAGTCGGCGGCTTGGGCCCATCGGCCCCCCGGGACAGCCCTGGCGGCCCCTGTCCGCGCCGGAGCACGGACCCGAGTCTGGTCGTAGGAGCGGGTCGAGCGAGGGAGGTGCGGGCCCATGCCGGCGCCGGTGATCGTGGGGGTGGACGGATCGGCCGAGAGCCTTGCCGCGGCGGCCTGGGCCGCCCGGGAGGCGGAACGCCGTGGCCGGGGGCTGCGGCTGCTGCACGCCTGGGAATGGAGCCCGCCCGCGGGGCGGGAGAGTCCGGGCGGCGCCGTTCAGCGCCATCTGGCGCGGCGGGCCCTGCGGCAGGCGGAGGAGTACGTCCGCGCGACCAGCCCGGGCATGCGCCTCACGGACGAGCAGGTCGAGGGGCCGGCGGTCGCCGCGCTGCTGCGGGCGGCCGGACAGGCGGACCTGCTGGTGCTCGGCACTCGCGGACTCAGCGGGTTCACCGGCTTCCTGGTGGGGTCGGTGGCGCTCGGCGTGGTCGCGAGGGCCACGCGGCCCGTGGTCCTCGTCCGGGCCGCGGAGCGGGCCGAGGACGAGCACATGCCCGCCTCCGACGGCTGCCTCTCCACGCGGACCCGCTACCGGGACGTGGTGCTGGGCGTCGACGCGGACGACCCGGCCGAGGCGGCGATCGGCTTCGCCTTCGAGGAGGCCCGGCTGCGCCACGCGCGGCTGCGGGCGGTCCACGCCTGTCCGGCGCGCGCGGCGGTCGACGGCCCGTGGGACGCGGCGGACCGGGAGGGCCTGCTCACCGACGTACTGCGGCCGTGGCGGGAGAAGTACCCCGGCGTCGAGGTGGCGGAAACCGTCGTACCGGGCCGGGCCCAGCCCGTGCTGATCCGGGCCGCCCGCCCCGCGAGTCTGCTGGTCGTCGGCCACCGTGTCGCCGAGCGACCCCTGGGACCGTTCACCGGTCCCGTCACGCACGCCGTGATCCACCACGTCGCCTGCCCGGTCGCCGTGGTCCCGCACTACTGAGCGAGGTGACCCGCTGTGTACTGGTACCACCACGGAATGAACGCCTGGGGCTGGTTCACGATGTCGATCGGCACGCTCCTGTTCTGGACCGTGCTCATCACTGTCGGCGTGCTCCTCTACCGCTCCCTGGGCCGCGGCTCCGACCGTCCGCACACCCCCGCCGACGCCTCGCCCGAGCGACTGCTCGCCGAGCGGTTCGCCCGCGGCGAGATCGACGAGGAGGAGTACCGGCGCCGTCTCGCCGTGCTGCGCACGGACGGCCCGAGCCTGACGAAACACTGAGGAGGTGCGCCCCATGCCGGCGCGACCACTCGACGACAGGACCGTCGCGGCACTGGTGTCCGCCGCGACGGCCGCACCCTCCCTGCACAACGCGCAGCCCTGGCGCTTCCGCCACGACTCGGCCGCGCACACCGTCGAACTGCGGCCGGACCTCGGCCGGACCATGCCCCGCACGGACCCCGACCACCGGGCCCTCCACCTCGGCTGCGGCGCGGCCCTGTTCAACCTGCGGGTCGCCGCGGCGCACCACGGCCTGCACACCGACACCGGCATCCTGCCCGATCCGTCCGACCCGTACCTGCTCGCCACCGTCCACCTGACCGGGACCGACCGCCCGGACCGTCAACTCGCCCCGCTGTTCCCGGCGATACCCCGCCGGCACACCAGCCGCCACCCCTTCGAGGAGAAGACCCTCCCGGCCGACGTCCAGGAGGCGCTGCGAGAGGCCGCCGAACAGGAGGACGCGCAACTGGTCTTCCCCGACCAATGGCATGTCGAGGCGCTGCTCGACCACGTCCGCGACGCCGAGGGACGCGACACGCTGGAGCCCGGACGCCTGGAGGAGGTACGGCGCTGGACCCGGGCCGGTGAGGCGGACCCCGACGGCATTCCCGCCTCCGCATTCGGACCGCGCAGCAGATCGGGCCGCGCACCCGTACGGGACTTCGCCGGGCGCGGCCACCTGCCCGACCGTCCGGCCGTCGCCTTCGAGACCGCTCCCAACCTGGCCCTGTTGGGCACCGCCCATGACCGCCCCGCCGACTGGCTGCGCGCCGGACAGGCACTGGAACGGGTCCTGTTGCTGGCCACGCTGCACGGACTGGCCACGGCACTGACCTCCCACGCCCTGGAACGCACCGACCTGCGCGCACTGGCCCGTGACCCCAGGTCGGCGATGGGGTTCGTGCACATGGTGCTGCGCCTGGGATACGGGCCCGCGGGCGCTGCGACGCCGCGCCGGCCGGTCTCCGACGTACTGGAGACGGTCTGAGCACGGGCCGACCGGGCACCGCGCAACGGGACCAATGGACCGCACCCGGGACCAGCGGCCGCTCACCCGGGCCGACGCCGCCGAGCAAGATCGAAGCAAAGGAAACCTCCGCAGCGTCAAGCCCGAGGAGCATCACCATGCCCAGCTCGACGAGGAGCGCGGCGAAACCCGCTCCCGGAGCCCGACTCGGTCTGCCGGCCGCGTCCGCTCTGGTCATCGGCAGCATCATCGGCACCGGCGTCTTCGCCCTGCCGTCGGCGCTCGCACCCTACGGGCCCATCGCCCTGGTCGCGTTCGGCGCCGTCACCCTCGGCGCGCTCGCGCTGGCCGTGACGTTCGGCGCACTGTCCGGACGGGTCCCGGCGAGCGGCGGCCCGTACGTCTACGCCCGCGAGGCGTTCGGCGAGTTCGCCGGATTTCTGAACGCGTGGTCGTACTGGATCACCGCCTGGGCCGGGAACGCGGCGATCGTGGTGGCCTGGGTCGGGTATGTGGAGGTGTTTGTCAACACCGGGCATCGCACCGGGATCTCGGTGGCCATCGCACTCGTCGGACTGTGGATCCCGGCCGCGATCAACCTCAGCGGGGTGCGCAACACCGGCGCCTTCCAAGTCGTCACCACAGTGCTGAAGTTCGTGCCGCTCGTCCTCATGGCCACCGTGGGGCTGCTGTTCGTCGATCCGCGCAACTTCGGCGCCTTCAACGCGAGTCACCAGTCCGCGCTCGGCGCGATCTCGGCCGCCGGTGCCATCGCCCTGTTCAGCTACCTCGGTCTGGAGGCCGCCTCGGTGGTCGCCGGCCGCGTCCGAGACCCCGAGCGCAACGTGCCCCGCGCCACCGTCTACGGCACCCTCGCCTGCGCCGTCATCTACATCCTCGGCACCCTCGCCGTCTTCGGTACCGTCTCGCACGGCGAACTCGGTTCATCCACCGCCCCGTTCACCGACGCCGCCAACAACATCGTCGGCGGCAGCTGGGCGGGCGACGCCGTCGCCGTGGCCGCCATCGTCTCCGGCATCGGCGCCCTCAACGGCTGGACCATGCTGTGCGCCGAGATGCCCTACGCCGCCGCCCGCGACGGGCTCTTCCCCCGGTCCTTCGCCAGGCTGCGGGGCCCGAGCGGCGTGCCGGCCTTCGGCATCGTCGCCTCCACCGTCCTCGCCTCGCTGATCACCGTGTTCAGCTACACCCGCTTCGAGGACGTCTTCACCCGGATCGTGCTGCTGAGCGTGCTCACGGCCGTCATCCCCTACCTGTTCTCCGCGGCGGCCCAGTTGTACTGGCTGCTCACCCACGGCCGGCGGAGCCTGGCCCCCCGGCGCCTGGCCCGTGACGTGACCGTCGCCGCGCTCGCCATGGCCTTCTCGTACTGGTCCATCCAGGGCAGCGGCTACCAGACCGTCTACTACGGCCTGTTCGTGCTGCTGCTCGGCCTGCCGGTCTACATCTGGCTCAAGCGGGACCACGGCGAGTACGGCCACGAGACGCCCGCCGGCTCCGACATTCCGCGGGCGAGGGCGCCCGAGACACCGCCGCCGGTCGCCCGCGTCCCGCGGCAACCGGGGCCCCGCGGCCCGCGCCGGACCTTCCTCCGCCACCACGACTGACCCTTCAGGGAAGGCATGTCATGACCCGCTTCCACGTCGACTCCGAGGTCGGCCCGCTGCGCCAGGTGATCCTGCACCGCCCCGGACTCGAACTGTCCCGGCTGACCCCGCGCAACGTCGACGCCCTGCTCTTCGACGACGTCCTGTGGGCCAAGCGCGCCCGCGAGGAGCACGATGCCTTCGCCCAGGTGCTGCGCGACCACGGCACCCGCGTCCACTACTTCACCGACCTCCTGGCGCAGACCCTCGATCTCGCCGAGGCCCGCACCTGGCTGCTGGAGCGGGTCATCACTCCGGCCACCGTCGGTCCCGCCCTGCTCGACCCGGTGCGCGAGCTGTGCGCCGGGCTCGACGGGGAGACCCTGGCCGGCTACCTGATCGGCGGCCTGCTGAAGAGCGACCTGCGGCTGGCGGCCCCGCACAGCCTGGTGTGGAGCGCCCTCGACGCCGAGGACTTCGCCCTCGCGCCGCTGCCCAACCACCTCTTCCCGCGCGACACCTCCTGCTGGGTGTACGACAAGGTGTCGGTCAACCCGATGGCCAAGACCGCCCGCCGCCGCGAGAGCCTGCACGCCGAGGCCATCTACCGGTTCCATCCCCTGTTCGCCGACACGGGGTTCGACCCGCTGCTGGACGGGCCCGTCGGCACCCTGGAGGGCGGCGACGTGCACGTCCTCGGCAACGGGGCCGTGATGGTCGGCATGGGCGAGCGCACCACGGCCCAGGCGGTGGAGAACCTGGCCACCCGCCTGTTCGCCACCGGCACCGCACGCCGGCTGGTGGCCGTCCAACTCCCGGCCACCCGCGCCTACATGCACCTCGACACGGTGCTGACCATGGTCGACCGGGATGCGTTCACCGTGTATCCCGGTCTCGCCGACGCGCTGCGCTCCTGGACGCTCACCCCCAGCACCGCACACGACACCGGCTTCGACGTCCGCCCGAACTCCGACCTGGCGACCGCGCTCGCCGAGGCACTCGACCTGGACAAGGTGCGGATGCTGTGCGCGCCGCAGGACGTCCGGGGCGCCGAGCGCGAGCAGTGGGACGACGGGAACAACTTCCTCGCCCTGGAGCCCGGCGTGATCGTCGGCTACGAGCGCAACGTCACCACCAACACCTACCTGCGCAAGCAGGGCATCGAGATCGTCACCGTCGCCGGCGCCGAACTCGGCCGGGGCCGCGGCGGACCGCGCTGCATGAGCTGCCCCGTCGAGCGCGGCCCGGCCGTCTGACAGGCCAGGAGACCACCATGACCGTCGACCTGCGAGGCCGCTCCTACCTGAGCGAACTCGACTTCACCGCCCCCGAGATCCACCACCTGCTCGACCTGGCCGCCGACCTGAAGGCCGCCCGGCGCACGGGTACGGAACGGCCCCGGCTGACCGGCAGGCACCTCGCCCTCATCTTCGAGAAGACCTCCACCCGCACCCGCTGCGCCTTCGAGGTCGCCGCCGCCGACCAGGGCGCCACCACCACCTACCTGGGCCCCGGCGACACCCACATCGGGGCCAAGGAGTCCATCGCCGACACCGCCCGTGTCCTCGGCCGGATGTTCGACGCCATCGAATACCGGGGATCCGCCCACCACCTGGTGACCGAACTCGCCGCACACGCGGGCGTCCCCGTCTACAACGGCCTCACCGACAGCGCGCACCCCACCCAGAGCCTGTGCGACGTCCTCACCATGCGCGAGCACAGCCGCAAACCCCTGCGGGACATCGCCTACTGCTACCTCGGGGACGCCCGCAACAACATGGGCAACTCCCTGCTGTCGATGGGCGCCCTGCTCGGCATGGACGTACGCGTCGCCGCGCCCAGGGAGCTGTGGCCCGACCCCGCCCTGGTCGCCGCCTGCCGGGCGCGCGCCGAGGACAGCGGGGCACGCGTCACCCTCACCGAGGACGTCGAGACGGCGGTACAGGGCGCCGACTTCCTGCACACCGACGTATGGGTGTCGATGGGCGAGCCGGCCGAGCACTGGGGCGAGCGGATCGACCTGCTGCTGCCCTACCAGGTCAACGACAAGACCCTCGCGGCCACCGGCAACCCGGACGTCAGGTTCATGCACTGCCTCCCGGCCCTGCACGACCACGACACCCGCCTCGGCAGGGAAGTGCTGCGCAACTACGGCCTGGACGCGCTCGAAGTCACCGACGAGGTCTTCTCCTCACCCGCCTCGATCGTCTTCGACCAGGCGGAGAACCGGCTCCACACCATCAAGGCCGTACTCGTGGCCACCCTGGAGGACTGAAACCATGCGCATCCTCGTCGCCCTCGGCGGCAACGCCCTCCTGCACCGGGGCGAGCGCCCCGACGCCGCCGTCCAGCGCGCCAACATCGACCGCGTGGCCACGGCGGTCGCCGCTCTCGCCATCGACCACGAGGTCGTCATCACCCACGGCAACGGTCCCCAGATCGGGCTGCTCGCCGTCGAGAGCGCCTCCGACCCGGCCCTGAGCGCGCCGTACCCGCTCGACCTCCTGGGAGCCCAGACGCAGGGCATGATCGGCTCCCTGCTGCTGCGCACCCTGTACAACACCCTGCCGGGGCACCGCGTCGCCGCCCTGGTCACCCACACCCTCGTCCGGGCCGACGACCCGGCCTTCCACCACCCCACCAAGTTCGTCGGCCAGATCTATCCCCGGGAGACGGCCCAGCTCCTGGCCCGCCGGTACGGCTGGCGGATCGCCCGGGACACCACCGGCTGGCGCCGTGTCGTCGCCTCGCCGCTGCCCGAACGGATCGTCGAGACCGACACGATCCACGAACTGCTCGCGGGCGGCACGCTCGTCATCTGCGCGGGCGGCGGGGGAGTCCCGGTCGTCGCCGACCGCGACAGCGGAGAGCTCAGCGGGGTGGAGGCCGTCGTCGACAAGGACCTGACCGCCGCCCTCCTCGCAGAGGACCTCAAGGCCGACTTCCTGCTCGTCCTCACCGACGTTCCCAACGTCTACGAGGACTACGGCACCCCCCGTCAACGCCCCCTGCACGACGCGACCCCCACCTCGCTGCGCCGCGGCGCCTTCCCGGCCGGCTCGATGGGGCCCAAGACCGAGGCGGCGGCCCGTTTCGTCGAGCGCACGGGCGCACTGGCAGCGATCGGCTCCCTGGACGCCGCCTACGAGATGCTGCACGGCCGCGCGGGAACCCTCGTACGCCCGGACCTCCCGGTCGGCTGAACGCATCCGGGCGGGTTCAGGGCGCGAGGGAGAAGTAGCTCTCCTCCTCCTGTGTGAAGTGCAGGCGCAGCACGGTGTTGAGACCGTAGAGGCAGGCCCGCAGGTCGTCGAGCTGCTCGGGGGACAGGGTGCCGTCGGGGCCGGCCAGGGCGAGGTGGGTGGCCACGCGCCGGGCGAGCCGGTCGATCTCGGCGTGCGCGCGGCTCATGGTGGCCGTCGCCTCGGGGCCGCCGAGTGTGGGGGCGAGCGCGGGATACAGCTGGTGCTCCTCGGCGTACTCGTGCGGCAGCAGCCGCTCGGTCAGCAGCCGGTGCACCTCGGCCACCGCGGCGAGGCCGCCCGGTCCGGCACCGTCCGACAGGTGGTCGGCGGCGTCGCGCACGGCGTCGAGGACGTCCCGGAGATCGTCGTGTTCCGCCGCGAAGCGGTGGATGAGGGCCTCCGTCGAGGGCGGCACCACGGGACGGCCGTGCCCGTCGTCGCGCAGTACCCGCAGAGCGTTGAGGATCACGGCGACGTCGATGGCCTCCTGCAGCAGCGCGCCGACGGCCGGCGCGAGCAGCCCGAAGGCGGCCGCGACCATCGCGACCAGCGACAACACCATGCCGCCCAGCGCGCTCTGCACGGCGATGCGCCGCGCGCGCACGGCGATGGCGACCGCGTCGGCCAGACGGTCCACCCGGTCGGTGGTCAGGACGATGTCGGCGGCCTCGGAGGACGCCGTGGAACCCCGTGCCCCCATGGCCACGCCGATGTCGGCGGCCGCGAGGGCGGGAGCGTCGTTGACGCCGTCGCCCACCATCACCGTGACGGCGCGCTCGCGTTCGGCGCGCACCGCGGCGACCTTGTCGGCCGGTGCCAGACCGGCGCGCACGTCGTCCAGACCCAGGACGGCACCCACCTCGCGCGCGGGCTCGGCACGGTCACCGGTGAGCATCACCAGCCGCCGGATGCCGGCCGCGCGCAGCCGACGCAGGGTGCGCGGGGCGTCGGCGCGCAACGGGTCGCGCAGGAGTACGGCGCCGGCCGGATCGCCGTCCACGCAGAGCCAGGCCACGGCCGCCCCGTCGAGAAGCGCCCGGTTGTCCACCGACCGCGCCCACTGCGGCAGTTCACCGCCGTCGTCCCGCCGGCCGATCGTCAACCGGCGTCCGCCCAGCGTGCCGGCCGCGCCCCGGCCGGGTTCCTCCGACACGTCCGCAGGCGTCGACAACCGCAGTCCCCGCTCGTGGGCCGCGTCCACCACGGCCTGGGCCAGGACGTGCGGCGAGTACTGGTCGAGCGAGGCGGCCAGCCGCAGCACCTCGGCCTGCTGCCGGCCGGGCGCGGCCACCACGTCGAGGACGCGGGGGCGGCCGGCCGTGAGCGTGCCCGTCTTGTCGAGCAGCAGCGTCCGCGCCCGGCCCAGGTTCTCCAGCGCCCCGCCGTCCCGGATCACCGCGCCGAGCCGGGAGGCCCGGGACAGACCCGAGACCACGGCCACCGGCGCCGCCAGCAGCAGCGGACAGGGTGTCGCCACCACCAGGACCGCCACCGCGCGCACGGCGGATCCGCTCAGCAGCCAGGCCGCGCCGGCGACCGCAAGGGACAGCGGCAGGAACCAGGCCGCGTACCGGTCGGCCAGCCGCACCACGGGCGCCGACTCAGCCCCGGCCTGTTGCGCCAGCCGTACGATCCCCGCGTAGGTGCTGTCCCGCTCGGTGGCGGTGGCCCGCAGTTCGAAGGCGCCGCCCGCGTTGACCACGCCGCTGCGCACCGTCTCGCCCTGACCCCGCCGCACGGTCAGCGGCTCGCCGGTGAGCGCGGACTCGTCCAGCACGGCCTGCGCACCGGTCACCCGGCCGTCCACGGGCACGACCTCACCGGGCCCCACGACGAGCAGGTCACCGGTGGTGACCTCGGCCGAGGGCACCGTGCGCACCCCGTCCGGGGTCAGCAGCCGCGCCGTGCGCGGCGCCCGCTCCAGCAGGGCGCGCAGATCACGGGAGGCCCGGCGCTGCGCCGTCGCCTCGAGCGTGCGCCCGGTCGCGAGCATCAGCGCGATCAGCGCTCCGGCCAGGTACTCGCCCACGGCCAGCGTGCCGCCGAGGGCCAGGATCGCGATCACGTCGACGCCGCCGTGACCGCGCCGCAGGTCGGCGAGCACCCAGCCGACCGCAGGGACCACGGCGGCGACGGTACCCAGCGCCCAGCAGACATCGGCCAGCTGGGAGGCACCCACGAGGCGGCAGACCCCGCCGACGACGAGCGCGACGGCCGTCACGGCCAGCAGCAGCGGTTCGATCCTCGGCGGCATGAGCAGCGCCGTGCGCAGGCCACGCAGGCGCTTCCTTGCGGTGACTCGGTCCATGACGGTCCTCACTGGAGCGTTCGGTGCGGCTCAGTCGTGCGGGACGACGGCGACGGGGCATGCGACGTGGCGCAGGGCCGCATGGGTGACGGGGCCGAGGTTCCACGCTCGTGCCGAGGGGCGGCGCCTGCGGCCCAGGACGGTCATCAGGGCGTGGGTGGACGCGGCGGGCAGCACCTGCGCCGCGGAGCCCCGGGCGACGTCGTACACGACTTCCGTGTCGGGGAACTTCTCGCGCCACGGTGCCACGGCGGCGGCCAGCCGCCCTTGTTCGTCGGTCATGTATCCCTCGTCGGGGCGGCCGGCGGGCGGATGCGTCACCCAGGACGTCAGGGGCAGCGCCCGGACCGCGCGCAGACGGGCGCCGCGCAGGTCGGCGGTGGTGAAGGCGAACTCCAGCAGCGGGTCGACGGCGGGGCCGGCCTCGGGCACGCCGACGACGACCTCCCGCCGGTCGGCCGTGGCCGGCCGCCGCGGTCCCACCGGCACGGCCGGGTCGTCCGCGCGCACGGTCACGGCGGGGCAGAGGGCCCGGCCCAGGACCTGCAGGCCGATGGAGCCGAGCAGGAAACCGGCCACCGAGCCGCGGCCGCGGGAGCCGAGCACCAGCATCGAGGCCCCCTCGCTCTGCTCCGCGAGGGCCTGTGCCGCGGAGGCCGAGACGAGTTCGGTGACCAGGGTGAGATCGCCGTGGTGATGCAGGAGTTCGGCCTCCATCCGCTGCAGCACCCGTCCGCCGTAGCTCTGCTTCTGCAGTGCCTCCTGGGCGACGGGCACATCGAGCGGCCGGGTGGTCCAGGAGTGCAGCAGCAGGAGGGGCAGGTGCCGGTCGACGGCTTCCTGCGCGGCCCACCACACCGCCGCCGCACTCGCGCTGGAGCCGTCGAATCCGACGACCGCGGGTCCGCTCATCACGCACCTCCGATGCTGGCGCGGCGCGTGCCGCACGTATGCCTCCCCATCTCCAGGCTGGTCGTCCGATCAGCGCGCGACGAGGGCCGGACGGTGTGCGCTCGGGCCCGTACGGCCCACTGCGATCCGGACTCAGGAAGTCGCCGACAGCGGGGCGTCCTGCAGCGCCCGCCACACCGCGCGCCGTGGTGAGGGCGGTCCCTCGGGGCCGTAGCCCAGTCGGAGGACCATCTGGGCGTTGGCGCGTCGCTCGTCCGGCGAGGAGGTCAGTTGCTCGCGCAGGTCGGGCCATTCGACCGCCTGGTGCAGGAGGGAGGCGCGGACGCCGTGGGCGGTGGCGACCAGCAGGACCCGCTCCAGGGCCTGTCCGGCGCGCAGCCAGTCCGTGCGGCGGTCGTGCGTGGTGGACAGCACGGCGAGCGAGGGGCGCTTCTCGAAGGGGCGGGCGGGCAGGACTGAGGGGTGGCGGTGGGCGCCGAAGTCCCGCATGGGGATGCGTTCGTGGTAGTCCTGCGGTCCGACGGCTGTCGGCGGGATCCCGAGCGCGGTGTGGTCCGGTTCCCGCACCCACTGCCGGCTCTCGGCGGACCGGTCCGCGTCCGCCGTGTTGCGCAGTTCGCCTTCGCGCGTCAGCCGCAGTACGCGGTCGACGTCGGCCGGTCCGGGAACGCCCAGCTGGGCCCCTTCGGCGTGTGCGGCTTCGGTGAGTTCGGTGAGCAGGGCGGTGGGCAGGGGCCGGTCCGAGTACGGGAAGCGGCTGCTGTGCCGGTGCCACACGGCCTCGTACAGCTGCGGCGGAGCCGTGGAGCGCGCGGCGCCGGCCAGTCGCACGGTGGCCAGCAGGTCCGGCTCGCCGGGGCGGGGCAGCAGGCGGGTGACGGGCTCCCAGCCGAAGTGGGCGACCGCGAGCCGGAGGTTGAACACCGCGCAGCCCACGGAGACGTGCAGCGCGCGTCCCGCCGGGTCGGCGTGGCGCAGGGTGCGGTGGGGCGCCGCCCGGATCTCCAGCGTGACGGTGTCCGGATCGAGCCGGAACCGCCAGGGCTGGGTGTTGTGGACGGAGGGCGCGGCCACGGCTGCCGAGACCAGCTTCTCCAGGGTCGTGACGTCCAGGACCGTGGTGGTCATGGGAGCCTCCTCCCCGCCTTGCGGCGACCGTGCCGATGGTGACCCCATCCACGGTGGCCCTGGGCGGGTCGGCGGGGGAGGGGCCGTACGGCCTCGGGACCCGCCGGACGGCCCTCCGTGCGTCAGCGGCGCACGGGATGCTCGCCGGCCTCCGGTTGCTCCAGCTGCGAGGCGAGTACCGCGGCCTGCACCCGGCGCTGCACGCCGAGCTTGGCCAGCAGCCGGGAGATGTGGTTCTTGACGGTCTTCTCCGACAGATAAAGCCGCTTGCCGATCTCGCGGTTGGTCAGTCCGTCGCCGATCAGCGTCAGGATCTCGCGCTCGCGCGGCGACAGGCTCGCCAGTTCGGGGGAGAGCTCCGGAGCCTCGGCGGGCTCGGTGCGCAGGCTGCGCATCAGCCGGGCCGTGGTCGCCGGGTCCAGCATCGACTGGCCCGAGGCGACCGTGCGGACGGCCGAGACCAGGTCCGAGCCGCGGATCTGCTTGAGCACATAGCCCGACGCCCCGGCCATGATCGCGTCCAACAGCGCGTCCTCGTCGTCGAAGGACGTCAGCATCAGCACCGCCAGCTCCGGCATCCGGCTGCGCAGGTCACGGCAGACGGAGATGCCGTCGCCGTCCGGCAGCCGCACGTCCAGGACGGCCACGTCCGGACGCACCGCGGGCGCCCGCACCAGCGCGTGCTCGACGTTCTCGGCGTCCCCCACCACGGAGATGTCCGGCTCTGCGTCCAGCAGATCGGCGAGACCGCGCCGGACGACCTCGTGGTCGTCGAGCAGGAAGACGCGGATGGGGTTCTCCGCCGTGAAGGTGCGTGCCTCGCTCATATCGGCCTCTCGTTCCCCTGTGTGGCGGACTACGGGCCGCCCCTGACGCGATCATGACGCGCCGGGGACGGTCGCACTAGGGCCGACCGGCCCTACTGCCGAACTTACGTCGACCAGGTCCGGAAGGGGAACGAGGAAGCTGCAGGGGGATTGTCAGCGCGTGGCCGGGCGTTTGCGGGACAGCTCTGCCGCCGGAGTCTCCTCGCCAAGCTCGAACCGTACGTCCACCACGCCCTCCACAGCCCGCACCAGCCGCGCCGCGACGGGCACCAGGGACCGGTCCCTGACCCGCCCGGCGAGCAGGACCACGCCCTCGTGGACCTCGACCCGCACCGCGGACGCCGGGGCCGGGAAGAGGTAGGCCACCACCTCGCGTCGCACCTCCTCCGCGATGGACTCGTCCTCGCGCAGGAACACCTTCAGCAGGTCGGCCCGGCTGACGACACCCTCCAGCCGCCCGGTGCCGTCCACCACCGGCAGCCGTTTCACCCTGGCCCGGGCCATCGTCCGGGCGGCCTGCGCGAGGGTCGCGCCGGCCTCCACCGTGAGGGCGGGGGCGGTCATCAGCTCCTCGGCGGTGAGCGAACCCGCCTTGGCGAGGTCGGACAGCCGGCGCAGTTGCGTGTAGCGGTCGGGGTCGCTGTCGCGGAACTCCTCCTTGGGCAGCAGGTCCGCCTCGGAGACGATCCCGACGACATGGCCGCCGTCGTCGACCACGGGCAGCGCGCTGACCCGGTGGTCCTGCATGGTCCGCACGATGTCCTTGAACGCGTCCCCGCGGCGGGCGGTGACCACGGAGCGGGTCATCACATCACCGACGATGTGGGGTGCCGTGTGCGGCGTGGTCATCGCATGCTCCCGCTGCCGTAGGGGGCGTACAGGTCCAGCAGGCGGGTACGGGCCGCGCGCAGCCGGTCCGCCACGACCTCGCCCACCCAACGGGCGACGGTCTCGCCGAACGCCGGATCCTCCTTGCACATCTCGCGCACGGCCACGGCGTCGAACTCGAACGCCCGCACGGGCGTCGCCGCCTCCGCGCCGAGGTGCCAGGTGTGCGGAGTGAACAGCCAGGACCAGCCGACGAGGTCGTTGTGCCCGAGGGACTCGATGACGGCGGCCCGGCGGCCGGGTACATGCATGTCCAGCTCGACCGTGCCGGTACGGATGATCCAGAAGCGGTCGGCGTGGCCGCCCTCGTGGAAGAGGCGGGTGCCCTCGGGGATCGACACCTCCCGGGCCACCTTCATCAGCCTCTCCCGGTGCTCGGCGGGCAGCGCCCGCGGCAGGCTGGTCGTGACGGGACCGTTCATGGCTGGCCTCCCGGAGGACGCGTACGGAACTGCCAGTTCCAGCGTGTGCGCCCGGAATGTCAGGGACCATGGGCCACCCGGCCCCAGGCCGGGGCCGTCCGGCTATCGCGTGTCGCTCCACTTCCGGTAGGCCGCGACGGCCGTCGGCAGGGTAGGGAAGATCAGGTTGTCGCCGACCGAGTCGACCAGACCGTAGGCCGCCAGGTCGTCCAGCAGGTCCTGCTTCACCCGGGCCAGGGCGAACACGACGCCCCGCCGCGTCAGTTCGCGGCGCAGTTCGTCCACCGCGTCCAGGGCGGTGATGTCGACCTCGACATTGGCCTCGGTGTTGAGGACGAACCAGCGCACCGGCTCGGTCTGTTCGTCCACGGCGGCCAGCGCGCGCCGCCTGAAGTCCTCGGCGTTGGCGAAGAAGAGAGGGGAGTCGTAGCGGTACACGAGCAGGCCCGGAATGGTGCGGGCGGTCGGGTAGTCGTCGATGTCGTGCATGCCGGCCACCCCGGGCACCAGGCCCTCGACGGCATCGTGCGGACGGGCGACCCGGGTGAGCAGCTCGGCCACCGACAGGCCGACGGCGACGATCACCCCGTACAGGATGTCCAGCGCGAGCACCCCGGCCAGGCAGCCGAGCGCGAGGAGCAGTTCGCGGCGGCGGAAGGAGGCCAGGCGGCGGAAGCCGGCCAGGTCGATCATGCGGGTGGCCGCGTAGACGACGAGCGCGCCGAGGACGGCCGAGGGGGTGCGGCTGAGCAGGGGGCTCAGGAACAGCAGGACGGCGAGCACCAGGGCTCCGGCCACCAGCGAGTACACCTGGCTGCGGGCGCCCGCCGAGGTGGCGAGCGCGGTACGGCTGGCGCTGCTGCTGACCGGGAAGCCGTGCACGACGCTCGCGCCGAGATTGGCCGCGCCCAGAGCCAGGAACTCCTGGTTGGCGTCCAGGACCGCCTCGTCGTCGTGCCCGGTGAAGGCGCGCGCGGTGAGGATGAAGTCGGTGTAGGCGACGAGCAGGACGCCGAGGGCGGGCAGGACCAGATGCGGCACCTCGCCGAGATCCGGGAGGGCGAGGGAGGGCAGGCCCGCCGGGACATCGCCGATGACCTTGATGCCGTACCGGTCGTCCAGGTCGAGGACGGTCACGGCCACCGTGCCCAGCACCACGGCCAGCAGCGGCCCGGGCAGCGTGGGGAAGAAGTGGGACACCGCGAACAGCAGCGCCAGCATGGCGGTGGAGAACAGCACCGTGGCCAGGTGGACCTGCCCCAAGTGCCGTAGGAACGACCACAGTTGGGCGAAGAAGAGCGAACCCTTGATCGGTACCCCGGTCAGTTTGGTCAGCTGGTCGACCACCATGATCAGGGCCACGCCCGCCAGGTAGCCGATCAGCACCGGGCGGGAGAGCAGATCGGCGACGAAGCCCAGGCGCAGCAGCCGGGCCGCCAGACACAGCAGGCCGACGGTCGCGGCGAGGGTCGCGGCCAGCACGGCGTACCGGTGCGCATCGGAGCCCGCGAGCGGGGCGACCACGGTCGCCGTCATCAGAGCCGTCGTCGACTCGGGCCCCACCGACAGCAGCCGTGACGAGCCGAGCAGGGCGTAGAGGGCGAGGGCGGGAAGGATCGCCCACAGCCCGGCGACCGGCGCCAGCCCGGCCACGCCCGCGTACGCCATCACCTGCGGCACCAGATACGCGGCGACCGTGGCTCCGGCCAGCAGATCGCCGCGCAGCCAGGCGCGCCGGTATCCGGCCAGCGCGGCGACACCGGGCAGCAGGCGGCGCCAGGCCGGCGCGGGACGCCCTGTGCTCTGTGACACGGCACTCCTTCCGCAGGGTGCGTACAGGATCTCCCGGCCGCCGCCCCCGTCGTGAACCGACCTGCCGCCGCGGCCCAACAGGCCCGCAGGAAGGGGCCTTTCAGCCCAGCGGCCACCGCCTTTCGGCATCCCGCGCCGCTCGCCCGCCGAGAGCAGATTGAGCGGTGCAAGGAACCAGCCGGAAGCACCGACTCCCTGAAGGGATCACGATCATGGCAGTCCACGAGCACCCGCATCGGCATGCGGGAATGCGTCTTTCGTTGCGGTGGCGGACGGGGACGGCCGAGGCCACCGCCGCTTCCACGACGGCAGTGAGCGCGTACGTCCTTGCCGGGCTGCGTCTGCTGACGGGGTTCGTCTTCCTGTGGGCGTTCCTCGACAAGACCTTCGGCCTCGGCTACGCCACCCAGTCCGGCAAGGGATGGACCGACGGCGGCTCGCCCACCAAGGGCTTCCTGAGCTCGGTGGCCGCCGGCCCGATGGAGTCGACGTTCCACAGCTGGGCCGGGGACACCTGGGCGGACTGGCTGTTCATGCTGGGCCTGCTGGGCATCGGCCTCGCGGTCATGTCCGGTGTCGCGCTGCGGCTGGCCGCGGTCGCGGGCACGGCGATGATGGCGCTGATGTGGATCGCCGAGTGGCCGCCGGCCAAGCACCTCTCGGACGGATCGCTGAGCATGTCCACCAACCCGTTCGTCGACTACCACCTCATCTACGCGGTGGTGCTGATCGCCCTGGCGGCCCTGGGCGCGGGCGCGACCTGGGGGCTGGGCCGGGCCTGGGCAAGGTTGCCCTTCGTCAGCCGCAACCCCTGGCTCCAGTAACGGCGGGAGGTCCGGCGGGCTCCGTAACGGGGCCCGCCGCGCCGCGCCGGTTGGGCCGGTCGGTCCCCGTGGGGGAAGAGCGGCCCCTGCAGCGGCGAACCGCATGTCACGAGGCTGGAAGCAGATCCCCCGATGAGGAGGCAGAACCATGGTCCGCAACGTTGTCGCAGGTCTGGACGGCTCGGCCGAGAGCCGCGCCGCGGTGGAGTGGGCGGCCCGCGAGGCGGAGCTGCGCGGCCTGCCACTGAAGATCGTGCACGCCTGGGAGCCCGTACCCGATCCGATCGCCCAGGCACCCCTCGTCGGCGGCGAGACCCTCCAGCACTGGAGCGAGAAGATCCCCCGCGAGACCGGAGAGGGCGTCCGACTGCGCCATCCCGGCCTCGACGTCGTCACCGAACAGGTCGTCGGCACGCCCGCGAACGCCCTGACGGACGCGGCGAAGGACGCCGAACTGCTGGCCCTCGGCTCCCGTGGACTCAGCGGCGTCGGCGGCTTCATGATCGGCTCCGTCGGCCTGTCCGTGGTCGCCCACGCCGAACGCCCCGTCGTCCTGGTCCGGGCCGGCGAGCAGGCCGCCGGCGAGCACGAACCCGACCCGACGGGCATCCCGTCGGCCGCCACCCGCTACCGCCCCGTCGTCCTGGGCCTCGACGTCACCGGCCCCGACCCCTCGGTGATCGAGTTCGCCTTCGAGGAGGCCGCCCGGCGCGCCACCTCCCTGCGGGTCGTGTACGGCTGGAACCTGCCGCCGTACTACGCCTACGGCCTGGCCGGCGACCCCGAGTTCCACGACGAGATCGCCGAACAGCAGGCCCGCGCCCTGGCCGCGGTGCTCGTCCCCTGGCGGGCGAAGTACCCGGCCGTCGAGGTGAGCGCCGAGTCCCGCGCGGGCAGTGCCGCCAATCACCTCGTCGACGCCTCCCACGAGGCATCCCTCGTCGTGGTCGGCCGCCGTATCCGGCGCAGCCCGGTGGGCGCGCACATCGGCCCCGTCACCCACGCCGTCCTGCACCACGCCACCGCCCCCGTCGCCGTCGTCTCGCACGGCTGACCCGTCCCCTTTTTCGAGGAGTTGACCCCATGAAGGCAGCCGTCGTACGAGCTTTCGGCGAGCCCCTGGTGATCGAGGAGCGCCCCGACCCGGAACCCGGCCCCGGCCAGGTTCGTATCGGTGTCGAGGCCTCCGGGCTGTGCCACACCGACATCCACGCGGCGCACGGTGACTGGCCCGTCAAGCCGAACCCGCCGTTCGTCCCCGGCCACGAGGGCGTCGGCCTCGTCGAGAAGCTCGGCGACGGCGTCACCCACCTCACGGTGGGCCAGCGGGTCGCCGTGCCCTGGCTGGGCAGGGCGTGCGGGCGCTGCGAGCACTGCCTGTCCGGCTGGGAGACGCTGTGCGAGCAGCAGATCAACACCGGCTACGGCTGCGACGGCGGGTACGCCGAGAAGATGCTCGCCTGGGCCGACTTCGCCCAGCCGGTGCCCGACGGCATCACCCCCTTCGAGGCCGCCCCGCTGACCTGCGCCGGCGTCACCACGTACAAGGCGCTGAAGGTCGCCGACGTCAGGCCGGCGCAGCTCGTGGCCATCTCCGGCGTGGGCGGGCTCGGTCACCTCGCCGTGCAGTACGCGAAGATCGCCGGCGCCACCGTCGCCGCGATCGACGTCACCGACGAGAAGCTCGAGCTCGCCGCCGAACTCGGCGCCGACCTGGTCATCGACGCCCGCAAGGAGAACGTGGGCGAGGTCCTCAAGGCGCACGGCGGAGCCCACGCCGCCATCGCGCTCGCCGTGAACGAGGCCGCCTTCTCGGCCGTCAACTCCGGTCTGCGGCGCGGCGGGAAGCTCGTCATGGTGGCGCTGCCCGCGCACGGGACGGTCCAGGTCCCCATCTTCGACACCGTCCTCAACGGCACCAGCGTGATCGGCTCCATCGTCGGTACCCGGCAGGACCTCGCGGAGGTCTTCCAGCTGCATGCCGCCGGGCGTACGAAGGTCATCCACGAGACCCGCCCGCTGGCCGCCGTCAACGAGTCCATCGACGCCGTCCTGCGGGGTGAGGTCAAGGCCCGCATCGTCTTCGACCTGGACGCGGGGCGGTGACGACGATGGAACTGCCCCTGGTGGTGGGCGTGGACGGCTCCGAGCCCAGTCTGCGCGCCGTCGACTGGGCCGCCGACGAGGCCGCCCTGCGCGGGGTGCCGCTGCGGGTCGTCTACGCCTCGCTGTGGGAACGGTACGAAGGCGCTTCCCTGGTCGGGGAGTTCGCCGGGGTGCGCGACGAAGGGCTCGCCGAGGCCATCGTCGAGGGCGCCGCCGGCCGGGCCCGCGACCGGCACCCGGACCTCAAGGTGAGCGCCGAGGTCGTCCCCGAGGAGCCGGAGTACGTACTGCCGAGGCTGAGCCGCGACGCCACCGCCGTGGTGGTCGGCACCCGCGGCCGCAGCGGACTGGCCGAGGCGCTGCTGGGCTCGGTGAGCCTGGCCGTCGCCGCGCATGCGCACAGCCCGGTGATCGTGGTGCGCGGCAGCCACGACAACCAGGCCCGTCGGCCGGTGGGCGGCCGGGTCCTGCTCGGCGTGGGGGACGACGGCGGCGCGGCCCTGCGCTTCGCCGCCGAGGAGGCGCGGCTGCGCGCGGTGCCCCTGGAGGCCGTACGCGCCTGGCGGTGGCCCGCGCACGAGACCACCGACCATCCCCTGCTGGCCGGCGAGCCGGCCCGGCTGCACGAGGAGCGGGCCGTCGAGGCACTGGAGGCGGCGCTGCGGGACGCCCCCGCCGACGTCGACGTGCACCGCCGCACCGTCGAGGGGCACGCCCGCCGGGTCCTGGCCGACCTCTCGCGCCACGCCGACCTCCTGGTCGTCGGGACGAAGCGGCCGCACGGACATCTCGGCCGGGTCGCTCACGCGGTGCTGCACCACTCCGCCTGCCCGGTGGCGGTCGTACCTCACGACGCGTGAGTCACAGGCTCGCCGCGTGGTCGGGAACGTAGTTCTGCAGATCGCGCGGCGGGCGCACATAGCCCGTCGACGCGGGCCGTTTCGGCAGTTCCAGGACCGGGGGCGGCACGTCGTGGTACGGCAGCGAGCCCAGCAGGTGGGCGATCATGTTCAGCCGGGCCCGGCGCTTGTCGTCGCTCTCCACGACGTACCAGGGCGCCTCGGAGATGTCGGTGTGCACCAGCATCTCGTCCTTCGCCCGGGAGTACGCCTCCCAGTGGGTGATCGACTCCAGGTCCATCGGCGAGAGCTTCCAGCGCCGCAGCGGATCCTCCAGGCGCTTTCGGAACCGCTCCTGCTGCTCGGTGTCGCTCACCGAGAACCAGTACTTGCGCAGCAGGATCCCTTCCTCCACCAGCATCCGCTCGAAGATCGGGCACTGGCGCAGGAAGAGCTGGTACTCCTCCTTCGTACAGAAGCCCATCACATGCTCGACCCCGGCCCGGTTGTACCAGGACCGGTCGAACAGCACGATCTCCCCGGCGGCCGGCAGATGCTCGACGTACCGCTGGAAGTACCACTGGGTCTGCTCGCGCTCGGTCGGCTTGGGCAGCGCCGCGATGCGCGCCACGCGCGGATTGAGGTGCTCGGCGACCCGCTTGATGGTGCCGCCCTTGCCCGCCGCGTCCCGACCCTCGAAGATCACGACCAGTCGGGCGCCCTCCGCGCGCACCCACTCCTGGAGCTTGACCAGCTCCGTCTGCAGACGCAGCAGCTCCCGCTCGTACGTCTTGCGCGGCAGAGCCGTCGCCGTCTTCTTGCCGGCCATGCCGTCGCCCCTTCCGTCGCCTGCGTGCGGACACCGAGGGCCGACCGGCCCTCGGATCACCGCCGGTCAGCCCATGGGACCTCGCCCCGATCCGCTGGACGCTCGAAGTGTAAGGAAACCCGGAGGAGAACCGCGATGACCGACGACACGACCAGTGGGCCGCGGGTCCACGCCCTGCTGGCGGACGGCACCACCGTCCGCATCCGGCCCGTGGCGCCGGCCGACCACGACCAGCTCCAGGGCCTGTACGAGGAGATGTCCCCGGAGAACCTGCGGCTGAGGTTCTTCGGCGCGAGCCGCCGCTCCGCCGAGCTGGCCGCCGACCGCGCCTGCACGCGGCGCCCCGGATACCGGGCGCTGCTGGCCGAGCGGTCCGGCCAGGTGATCGGGCTCGCCGAGTACGACACCGGGGGCGCCGGCACCGAGGCGGAGATCTCCATCGCGGTCGCCGACGGCCTGCACCACCGCGGTGTCGGCACCCTCCTCGTCGAACACCTCGTCTCGGCCGCCCACGCGGCCGGCGTCACCGACTTCACCGCCGACGCGCTCAGCGAGAACCGCGAGGTGCTCGGCCTCTTCGCCGACCTCGGTCTGCGCACCGCCCGGCACTTCGAGGGCCCGGAAGTGCGCTGCACCATCTCGCTCGCCGAGGACGACACCTACCTCACGGCCGTGGAGGAACGCGGCCGGGCCGCCGACGTCCGCAGCCTGCGACCGCTGCTGCGGCCCGAGGCGGTCGTGGTGGTCGGCGCCGGACGCAAGCCGGGCTCCGTCGGCCGGGCGGTCCTGCACCACCTCAAGGCCGGCGGCTTCACCCGCCGCCTGTTCGCGGTGAACCCCGCGGCGACCTCGATCCTCGGCGTGCCCTCGTATCCCTCGGTCAGCGCCCTGCCCAGGACCCCCGACCTCGCCGTCGTCGCCGTGCCCGCCGCCGCGGTGCCGGCCACCGCGGAGGAGTGCGGCAAGGCGGGCGTACACGCCCTGCTCGTGGTGACCGCCGGGCTCGACCCCCACCAGGCGCAGGCCCTGATGGCGACCTGCCGCGACCACGGCATGCGCCTCGTCGGACCCAACTGCCTCGGCCTGTCCAACACCGATCCGGACCTGCGCCTGGACGCGACCTTCGCCGCGAACCACCCGAGCCCGGGTACGGCCGGTGTGGCCGTGCAGTCTGGCGGGGTGGGCATCGCGCTGCTGGACGGGCTGTCCCGGCTGGGCATCGGCGTCTCCTCGTTCGCGTCCCTGGGGGACAAGTACGACGTCAGCGGCAACGACATGCTGCAGTGGTGGGAGAGCGACGGCCGCACCGAGCTGGCGCTGCTGCATCTGGAGTCCTTCGGCAACCCGCGCGCCTTCTCCCGCACCGCCCGCCGCGTCAGCCGCCGCATGCCGGTCCTCACCGTCGACGCCGGACGCACCGACGCGGGCCGCCGCGCCGCCGCGTCCCACACCGCGGCCGCCGCCACCCGCACCATGACCAGGGGTGCCCTCTTCACCCAGGCCGGCATCACCGCCACCCGCTCGGTGGGCGAACTCCTGGAAGCCGCGGCCCTGTTGCACTCCCAGCCGCTGCCCACCGGAGCCCGCGTCGCGGTCGTCACCAACGCGGGCGGTGCCGGAGTCCTCGCCGCCGACGCCTGCGCCGAGGCCGGGCTCACCCTGCCGGCGCCTACCCCCGAACTGATCGACGACCTGCTCGCCGTACTGCCCGAGGGTGCCGCCGTCGGCAACCCCATCGATGCCACCGCCGCCGTCTCCGAGGACCAACTCACCCAAGCTGTCGACCGGTTGACGCGGCATGCCGGCATCGACGCCGTGCTCGTCGCCCTGGTGCCCACGGCCGTGGCCGCCGCCACCGGAGACGACCTCGTACGCGCCGTGACCCGGCTGTCCGGCCCCCGCCCGAAGCCCGTCATGGCCATACGGCTGGAACAGGCGCTGCCCGTCGAACTGCTGCCGGCGACCGACGGTTCCACCGTCCCCTCGTACGCCGAACCCCAGGCAGCCGCCCGGGCGTTGGCCCACGCGGCCCACCGTGCCGCCTGGCTCGCCCGCCCCGCCGGCACCGTGCCCGACCTCGACGGAGTGGACACCGACCGGGCCCACGCGATCGTGGAGACCTACCTCGACGCCCACCTCGACGGAGGCTGGCTCGAGCCGCGCGCCTGCGCCGAACTCCTCGACTGCTACGGCATCCCCCAGCTGCCGTGGGCCTGGGCGGAGACCGAGGAGGACGCCGTCCTGGCCGCCGAGCGGCTGCACGGCGCCGACGGCCGGGTGGTGATGAAGGGACACTGGCCGGGCGTGCTGCACAAGAGCGCCCAGCACGCCGTCCACCTCGACCTGCGGGGCGAGCACCAGGTGCGCGCCGCCTTCCGGGACCTGCAGACCCGGTTCGCCGGGCTGCTCACCGGAGTGGTCCTGCAGCCGCTGGCCGACCGGGGCACCGAACTGTTCGCGGGCGTGGTCCAGGACCAGGTCTTCGGCCCGCTCGTGCTCTTCGGCCTCGGCGGCACCGCCACCGAGGTGCTCGCCGACCACGCCGCCCGCCTCGCGCCGCTCACCGACCACGACGTGCACGACCTGATCACGACCCCGCGCTGCGCGCCCCTGCTGTTCGGCGTCCAGGGCGGCGGGCCCGTCGATCTCCAGGGCCTCGAACAACTCCTGCTGCGGCTGTCCCGCATGGCGAGCGACCTGCCGCAGCTCGCCGAGGCCGACTTCAACCCCGTACTCGCGACACCGGGCGCAGTCACCGTGCTCGATGCACGCGTGCGCCTGCTGCCCCGCAGGCCCCAGGACCCGTATCTGCGCCGACTCCGCTGAGGAGGGAACACCATGAAGCACAACAAGGTCGGCTCCGTGATGAGCACGGAGGTCGTCCGCGCCGCGTACGGCACCCCGTTCAAGGAGGTGGCGCGGCTGCTCGGTGAGCACCGCATCAGCGGACTACCGGTGGTCGACGAGGACGACAAGGTCATCGGCGTCATCTCCGAGACCGATCTGATGGCCCGACAGGCGGACACGCCCGACCCCTTCGAACCGAAGAGGCGTTTCCGGTTCGCCGCCCTCACCGCGAACGGCAGGCGGCAGACCGTGAAGGCGGGAGCACGCACCGCCGGGCAGCTGATGTCCGAACCGCCGGTCACGGTCCACGCCGACAACACCATCGTCGAGGCCGCCCGCACCATGGCCGAACACCGCGTGGAGCGGCTGCCCGTCCTCGACGAGGAGGACCGGCTCGTCGGCATCGTCACCCGCCGCGACCTGCTGAAGGTCTTCCTGCGGCCGGACGCGGAGATCCGCGCCGAGGTCGTCGACGAGGTACTGGTGCGCGCGCTGTGGCTGCCACCGCGCAGCATCGACGTCTCCGTGACCGAGGGCGTGGTCACTCTCGCCGGTCACATGGAACGCAAGAGCGAGACGGAGATCGCGGTCTCGATGACCCGTCAGATCGACGGGGTGGTCGCGGTCGTCGACAAGCTCACCTTCCGGCTGGACGACGCCCACATCCACCCGGACGAACAGGCCCTGCACGGCGTGGCCGACGACTGGCTGCGCCGCATCTGACAGGAGGCGGGACACCATGACAGACAAGGTACTGGTCGCCTACGGGACGACGAACGGATCGACCGCCGAGATCGCCGAGGCCGTGGCCGACGTCCTGCGCAAGGACGGCCTCACGGTCGAGACCGCCCCGGCGTCATCGGTCGCCGACGTGACACCGTACGACGCCGTGGTGGTCGGCGGCGGGCTGTACGCCGGACGCTGGCACAAGGACGCCCGGCGCTTCGTCCGCCGGCACCGCCGGGCCCTCGCCGAACGGCCCCTGTGGCTGTTCAGCAGCGGACCGCTGGACGCCTCGGCCTCCGAACGGGACATCCCGCCCGTGCCCGGCGTACGGCGCACCATGACCCGGCTCGACGCGCGGGGACACGTCACCTTCGGCGGCTGCCTCCAGGAGGGCGCGAAGGGACGCATCGCGCGGATGATCGTCCGCAACGGAAAGGGCGGTGACTTCCGCGACTTCACCGCGATCGAGACGTGGGCGGCGTCCGTCGCCGACGAACTGACGGGGGCGCCCCGGTAGAAATGAACCCCTGAGCACGACCTCCACGAGGAGGTGCGTCATGAACATCATCCGTCAGGTTCCCGAGCTCACGGCCGAGACGGTGCTGTACCTGGCAGCCGCGGTCCTGGCCGTCTTCTGCCTCGGGCTGGCCGCCTCGCTGATCGGCCTGCCCCTGGTCCCGCTGCTGATCCCGGCCGTCGTGGCACTGGTCCTGCTGGCCCGGCGCCTGCACCGGGGACACCAGGGACCCGCGATGTAGCTCCCGGCACGATCACACGGAGCGGTCCCGGCGCACGGTGCGCCGGGACCGCTCCGTGTCGCGAGCCGGAGTCAGCGGTTCACGGTCACCGGCACGGTGTCGACCGTCACGGGCCGGCCGTCCTGCGGCGACACGAAGTACGCAGTGAGCAGGCCGGGGCCCGAGCGGGTCGCCTTGTAGGGGATGGTGACGTCGAAGCTGCCCCGGGTGCCGGTCCCGGACGTCGCCCGGACCCGGACGTCGGCCGCGGTGTGCTGCGAGGCGTCGGTGACCTTCAGCCGGAACACGGCCTCGAAGGTGTTGGCCGTACCCCGGACCCGCAGGGGCGTCCGCACGGTGTCGCCGATCAGCGGGGACTCCACCAGGACGGCCGGGGAGACGTCCTCGAAGTCGGCCCGTCCGACCGGCCCGTTGAGGACGACGCCTTCGCCGCCGAGGTGCTTCACCAGTTTGCCGTCGATCTCGAAGCGGACCTTCTGCACACCGGAGAAGCGGGTCGCGGTGAACACGACCTGCGCGAGGCGCGCCCGCATCGACAGGCTGCCGCCCCCGTCGTCGTAGCGGCCGGAGAGGTCGACCGTGGCCACGCGGTCATGGATGACGACGGAGTGCAGCCGCGTCCCGGACGGGATGGCGGTGGTGCGGCCCTGGTGACGTTCGGAGCTGCTCGGCCCGGCCAGCAGGGCGCCCAGCGCACCGGCGGTCGTCGCGGGGGCCGTGACCGTGCGCGGGGCGGGTGAGACCTTGCCGCCGTGCAGGAAGTACACGGCCGTTCGGACCGGCCTGGCCGCCGGGGTGGCGCCGGCGCCGGTCGAGGCCGACGCCGTCGAGGGCTGCGGATCGGTCGAGCGGGGCGTGGTGGGTGCGCCCGAGGTGCCCCCGGACGTGCCCGTCCCCGTACCCGTTGCCGTGGATGGAGTGGTGGACTGACCGGCGCCGTTCGAGCCGGTCGACGTGGTGGTGTCGCAGCCGGCGAGGGCGAGGAGCGGCACCGTCAGTGCGGCAGACAGCACGAGGGTGCGGTGTCCGGACGCGTGGGCCACACGCAGGGGTTCGCTGTTCATGGCAGTCTCCTCCGACACTTCCAGAGAACCGCGCGCGCCGCACGCCCTCCAGAGCTGTCCGGCCCTGGTCGTGGCCCGAACGGCACGGCGGGCGAGGGCCGTTCGGCAACAGAAGGCAGACGCGGGACCCATCGCCGGGGTGACCCATGGCGAGGACGCTGAAGATGCACGGTTCACGAAGGGCGGTACCGACCATGTCCGTCACCCACGAGAAGCCCGGACGCGCTGCCCTGCACCTGGCTCGCGCCGCCGCCTCCGCTCCCTCGCCGCACAACAGCCAGCCGTGGTTCTTCGTCGAGGAGGGCCACGACCACGGGTTCGAGCTGCATGCAGACGGAGGCCGCCGGATGGTGCTCACCGACCCCGGCGGACGCGAGATGGTCATTGCCTGCGGGGCGGCTCTGTTCAACGTACGGATCGCGGTACGCCACCTGGGCTTCCGGCCCGTCGTCGACGTACTGCCCGACCCCGGGGACCCGGACTACCTGGCCCGCGTCGGATTCGGGGCCCACGCGCCGGTCACCGACGAAGAGGAGCTGCTGGCCGGGGCGATGTTCCACCGGCACACCCACCGAGGCCCGTTCGGACCCGAGCCGGTGTCCGAGGAACTTCTGGACGCGCTGCGGGAACAGGCGCGCGCGGAGGGCGCCCTCCTGCAAGTCATCGACAGCTCCGAGAAGCTGGAGGCCCTGACGAACCTGGTGCGCACCGCGGAGGAGGCAGACCGGGCCGACTTCTGGCACACCGTGGAGCTCGGCCGCTGCGTGGGACCGTCCGGTGTGCCCGTCGACGCGTGCCGTCCGCACCCCGACCTCACGCTGCTGGCGGCCCGCGACTACCTCGGCCTGTCCCGCCGCTTCACCGTCTCGGCGCGTCGCCAGGGCATCGGCACGGGAACGGTCGCCGTCCTCTCCACGCCGTACGACAACCGGGCCGAGTGGCTGCTGGCCGGACAGGCGCTGCAGCGCGTCCTGCTGTACGCGGCCCACCATGGTGTCATGGCGGGCTTCCACACCCAGCCCCTGGAGCACCCCGCGCTGCGTGCCGAGTTCCGCAGGAACGTCGCCGCCCGCCGCTACCCGCAGATGGTGCTGCGCCTGGGCCACCCCATGGTCGTCCATTGCACACCGCGCCGCCCGCCCACGAAGGTGCTCAAGCAGGACCCGCTCGCGGCTCGGCGCTGACGACGCCGGGCAGCTCCATACCACCCCTCGGCACCGGGTCTCCGTAGGGAGAACCGTGGAAACCGTGGTAATGGGCCGGTGGGCGTGGTCTGTGACCCGTTGGGCTCATGGCGCGGGCGGCGCTGCGGTGAAAGCCTGGATGTGAATGAGGAATTGACCGAGCGTCAGTCGCAACCGGTTATCGACTACTTGGCGGGGCGGCCCGACCTGCGGGCATCCGCCGCTTCACAGCCGACGTCCTCGCGGACGACTGGCACGGCGACGCGCCCGCGCGCCGTTCGGGCACCGGAGCGCCCGTCGGTCCCGTGCCCGGGATCGTGCCGGGCCGACGCTCTGTGACCGCTCGACCGCGCCGAGCCGAAGGGGTGGACGTGATGAAACGGCAGAAGTTCCTGGAGGCGCACAGGTGTGGGCCCTGCACGTGGCCGCCCCAGTGCGTCCGGCGAACGGCCTGCACGCACCTCCCGCCGCTGGGCCGGAGACGGAACCGCGCAGGCAGGAAGCGGTGCCACGGACAGTCGTCGCCGCGCTGCGGGAGAGGTTCCCGGACGTCGGCGTACGGACGGACACCGTGTGGAGCGGCGCGGCAAGTCGTACTGACCCCCCGGCTGAACACGGCCGCGGGGGCCGTGACCCGAGACGATGGGGAGGAAGGACGATGAGGTACTGCAGGATCAAGGACGTCATGACCCAGCAGGTTGTGCGCGCCGACGGGGAGATGCCGTTCAAGCAGGTCGCCCGGCTGCTGTCGGACAACCGCATCAGTGGGTTGCCCGTCGTGGACGCCGAGGAGAAGGTCGTGGGCGTGATCTCCGAGACCGATCTCCTGCAGCGCCAGGCGCACCAGGTCGAGGACCGAGGACGCCGACCCGTCCGTCGGCCGAGGCTGACCCGCTCGGCCCGCACGACCGCGGCGAAGGCCCGCGCCATGACGGCGGAGCACCTGATGACCCGGCCCGCGATCACAGCCACCCCGGAGGACTACGTCACGGAGGCCGCGCGGACCATGCGGGAGCACCGGGTCGAGCGGCTGCCCATCGTCGACGACAAGGACCGTCTGGTCGGCATCGTCACCCGGGGCGACCTGCTGCGGGTCTTCCTGCGCACGGACGAGGAGATCCGCCGCGATGTGACCCGACGGGTGACTCAGGGGCTCGATGTTCCCCGCTATGTGGTGGACGTCGGGGTCGACGCCGGAGTGGTCACGCTGAGGGGGCTTCTGGAGCGGCGCGACGACGTCGAACTCGCGGTGCGGATCGCCGGCCATGTGGACGGGGTCGTCGCGGTCACCAGCCGGCTCACCCACCGTCCGCACACCGCTCGGCCGCGTTCCGTCCCCGAGGCGTCCGGCCACATGTGAACACGGACACGCGTCGGCGGACAACGAGGCGGCGGGCGCGACCGGAAGGGGACGCGGCCTGTTCGGCCTCGGTGGTGCGGCCACAGCCCGCCTGCAGTGGAGGAGAAGGGCGCAGGGAGCCGGTGTGCGCCCCAGCGAACGTCGGCGGCCCGCGCAACGGCGGCGACGGGGCCGGGTTCCGAAGCGGAGGAGGACCCACGATGAGCATCAGCGGTGACTGGTACAACGAGATCGGCTCACACATGCGGATCACGGCGGATCCGACCGGCAGCGTCAGGGGTGCCTACGTCTTGGCCGCCGGCCACGCTGTGGGGACGTACCCGCTGGTCGGCCGGTGCGAGGCGGCCGCCGTCCCGGAGCACGGGACCCCGCTCGGCTGGACGGTGGCCTGGCGCAACGGGCGGACCGACGCCGGGTCGGTGACCAGCTGGAGCGGACAGTACTACGACGAGGGGGAGGAGCGGATCTGCGCCACCTGGCTCTTGACGGCCTCCGCGACCGTGGCCAACACCTGGGAGGCCACGTCCGTCGGGCAGGACGTCTTCACCCGTGAACCGCCCTCCCCGGAACAGGCCGAGCAGCGGCTGCGGCACGCCGGGACCGACTCACATCCGAGCCTGGCGGACAGCGGCGCGGTGACGTCGGTGTGAGCGTCCCGGTCCGGCAGGGGGTCAGGCGATGGTGACGCTGTCGTCGAGGTAGACGTCCTGGACGGCGTGGAGGAGTTCGACGCCTTCGGCGGTGGGGCGTTGGAAGGCCTTGCGGCCGGTGATGAGACCGGTGCCGCCCGCCCGCTTGTTGATCACCGCGGTGCGGACGGCCTGTGCGAGGTCGCCCTGGCCGGCCGACGCCCCGCCGCTGTTGATCAGGCCGACGCGGCCCATGTAGCAGTTGGCGACCTGCCAGCGGGTGAGGTCGATGGGGTGGTCCGTGGTGAGGGTGTCGTACACCAGCGGGTCGCTCTTGCCGAAACCGAGCGCGGGGTAACCGCCGTTGTTCTCGGCCTGCTTCTGCTTGACGATGTCGGCTTCGATGGTCACGCCGAGGTGGTTGGCCTGGCCGGTGAGGTCGGCCGACACGGCGTAGTCCACGCCGTCCTTCTTGAACGCGGGGTTGCGCAGGTAGCACCACAGCACGGTGAACATGCCCAGTTGGTGGGCTCGTGCGAAGAGCTCGCTGGTCTCGCGCAGTTGACGGTCCGCCTGCTCCGAGCCGAAGTAGACGGTGGCGCCGACGCCGGCCGCACCGAGGTCGAAGCACTGCTGCACGTCCCCGAACATGATCTGGTCGAAGTGGTTCGGGTAGGTCAGCAGTTCGTTGTGGTTGAGCTTCACGATGAAGGGGATCTTGTGCGCGTAGCGCCGGGAGACGGCCCCGAGGACTCCCAGGGTGCTCGCGACGCCGTTGCAGCCGCCCTCCACGGCGAGTTCGACGATGTTCTTCGGGTCCAGGTAACGGGGGTTGGCGGCGAACGCGGAGGCCGCCGAGTGTTCGATGCCCTGGTCGACCGGCAGGATCGACACGTACCCGGTGCCGGCCAGTCGGCCGTGGTCGAAGAGGGACTGCAGGTTGCGCAGCACGCGGGGCGAGCGGTCGGTGGCCGCCACCACCCGGTCGACGAAGTCGTGGCCGGGCAGCACCAGGCTCTCCCGGGGAATCCCCTGGGCGGTGTGGGTCAGCAGATCCTTCGCGTCGTCGCCGAGCAGACCTTGGATGTCGGTCATGGGGGCACCCCCAGGAGGTTCGCGGGGCCGTCTCTCGGCCCACTGCCACCGTGCTGTGCACCCGTGCCGGCCCGGCAGAGCCCGTTGGACCCCGCACGGGGGTCGAACGGCCCTCGGGCGTCTCAGCCGAAGAACACCCCGAACTCGTCGTACAGCGCCGGGTCCACCACCTTGATCCTGCCGCGCGTGTCGTCGAGGGGGACGCGGACGATGTCGGTGCCGCGCAGGGCGACCATCGTGCCGAAGTCGCCGTCCCTGACCGCGTCGACGGCGTGCAGTCCGAACCGCGTGGCCAGCCATCGGTCGAAGGCGCTCGGGGTGCCGCCGCGCTGGACGTGCCCGAGCACCGTGGTGCGTGCCTCGGTGCCCGTGCGCCCCTCGATCTCCTGCGCCAGCCACTCGCCGATGCCGGACAGCCGCACATGGCCGTACTCGTCCAGTGAGCGGTCCTTGAGAACCATCTGCCCCTCCTTCGGGACGGCTCCCTCGGCGGCGACGACGATCGGCGCGTAATGGATTTTGAAGCGGTTCTTCACCCACGCGCAGACCTGGTCGACGTCGAAGGGCCGCTCCGGGACGAGGATCACGTTGGCGCCGCCCGCGATGCCGGCGTGCAGGGCGATCCAGCCGGAGTGACGGCCCATCACCTCCACCACCAGGGTGCGCATGTGCGACTCGGCGGTGGTGTGCAGCCGGTCGATGGCCTCGGTGGCGATGCCGACGGCGGTGTCGAAGCCGAAGGTGTAGTCGGTGCCGGCCACGTCGTTGTCGATGGTCTTGGGCACGCCGACCAGCCTGACCCCCTGGCGGCTCAGTTCCGTGGCCGCGCCGAGGGTGTCCTCGCCGCCGATCACGACGAGCGCGTCGATCTCGAGCGCGGCCAGGGTGTCCTGGACGCGGCGCAGGCCGTCCTCGTGCTTGAGGGGGTTGGTACGGGAGGAACCGAGGATGGTTCCGCCGCGCGGCAGGATCCCGCGCACGGCGGCGATGTCGAGCGGCATCACCGTGCCGCGGAGCGCGCCGAGCCAGCCGTCGCGCAGGCCGACGAACTCGAAGCCGTACTCCTGGACGCCCTTGCGCACGACGCTGCGGATCACGGCGTTGAGACCGGGGCAGTCGCCGCCGCCGGTCAGCACTCCGATCTTCATGGCTTTCCTCCCTTTCCCCGGGCGGAGGGCGGCCCCCGATCACCCGGAGAGCCAGGCGTCTCCTCCCCATCATGAGCGCCCGGAGCCGGGGGAGCGACTCCGCTCGGACCTGCAACAGAGGACCTTCGGCCCCGTGACCGGGACCTGTCGGCGTCCGAAGGGTGGGCCCCTGCGGGCCGGGGAGCGAGGTCGTGACGTGGAGGTACAAGCCGCCGTACGGCCCGCGCCATCCCGTACCCCACAACAGAGGACCCCCTCGCTGCACCGCGCCCTCCGGCGGGCGGCCTGAGGAATCACGGAGCGGCCTGGGCCGGGCGGATCCAGCCGCCGCCTCCCGGTGCCGCCCCTCGCCGACCGCACCGCCGTCTCCCCCGCGTGGCGGCACGGGCTGTGGCCCATGGCCGAGAGCCGGAGTCCCCTTCAACGCCAGGGGCCGGAGGCGACGAGCCTGACGCCGGTCACCAGATCGGGGTGGATGCGGACGACATGGTCCATCCGCCCATCGGCCCAGGAGAGGAGTCTCGACCTGCAGCGGGCCACCGTCTCCGGATCCGTGACGAGGTGGCAGTAGCCGGTGACCACCACGCTCCAGCCGAGGTGGGTGGCGGGGTCGATGTCATCCGCCTCGAAGGCGACGACCACACCGCCCGTGCCGCCCTGAGAGGCGTGGGCGATCAGTGCGGCGCCGTCGTGCGTGCGGATGAGGATGTCGCCGTCCTCCAGGACGTGGTTGACGGGACGGATGGCGGGCAGTGCCCGGTGGGTGAAGACGACGCGGCCCAGGGAGACGCTGCCGAGCAAACCCAGCGCCTCGGCGGCTCCGATGTCGACGGCGCGGCGTGCCCCCGGAGACCATGTCGGGAATCGGTGGTCCCCGTGGACGAGCCGACGGGCGGTCTCGTCCTTCACGGTCGGCGCCCCGTCCGGGAGGGGCCAGTACTGTCCAGCCGGGCCGGTGGACGACGATCGTACGGTCGACCTCTACCTCTGCGGCCATCACTATCGGGCCTCCGCCGGCCCCTTGGCGGTCGCCGACGCGACCGCCGCCTTCCGGGACCGGCCGCCGACGGTGTCGTCGGCCCGCCAGGTATAGCGTCCGCGCGGTCCGAGCCGCGCTCCGTCATTCTCTACGTCGCGTTCCCGCCTGATCCGGGGCGTCGGCCCGCGGCCGTGCCGGCAGGGCCGCGAAGACCAGGGCGGCACCGGCCGCGATCGACAGGGTGGCCGGCATCATCATCGCCGCGCCGACCCCCATGCCGGCCCGCGCCGCGATCAGCATCCCCACCGAGCCGGAGTACGCCGCCCACGCGGAGGCGGCTCCGAACACCGCGAGGCCACCGGTGAAGACGCGCCGCCGTCCGAACCGGTCGGCACTGCTGCCGGACACCAGCATCAGTCCGGCGAACGCGAGCGCGTAGGCGTCCACGATCCACTGGGCCACGTTCAGAATGGTGTTGTCCAAGGTCACGATCAGCAGCGATACGCACAGCATCACCAGGACGGTCCAACGGTTTCTCGCGCCGCGCGCCTCGGGTGCCGGAGCCGCCTGCGGCATCTCACGCACGTTGGTCATGACTCCATCGGGCGCCTCCGCGCGCGCGTCCGGCAGGTGCCGAACGTCCCGTGCGAGGGCCGGCGGCAGGTGGGCGGCCCCGTGGACGGGGATGCCTCACTCCGGGTGTCGTCGGTCCGGCCGAACCGATGGCGAGCGGTTCACCCTCGCCGCTGCTGTTCGGCCCCGGTCGGGGGGCCTGACGGCCCCTGTGCGGAGGTCGTCGGCCTGCCGAGCATGGGGTGTACGGCGCTTGCTCGCGCCGTCGCAGGCCGTGGCACACCCTGTCACGCGGATCTCCTCCGGAGGTGAGGGGCCAGATGACCGTTCACAACGAGCTGGCGCACGCGCGGCACGCTCTCGACGACCTCGTCCGGTCGGTGGGCCGGCTGCAGACCTGCCTGGGCGACGGGCTGGACGTTCGCCGGATTCGCGCGGACGCCGACCATCTTCGGGAGGACCTGGAGCTGTTGGAACAGAGCGCGGCGGCCGGGGAACCGGCTGAGGCGCCCGCACGGCCCGATGTCGTGTTCATTCCTCCCGCGCCGTACGACCTCTCGATGTGGGTCGGTTGCGAGGACGAGGGCATCGGCTCCCGCCACGGTCCCGAACGACGCCGCGGACCGGCGGGCCGAATGCCGCGCCGGACAACGAAACTGACGTAGGACCACGGCACGGCGGAGTCGGCTGAAAGCGGTCGGCCGTCACCTCTCCACCGGCGGCGGTTCTCACCGAAACCCACGTGGTGACAGGTTCTGGTCAAAGATTGCCCAAGCGCCGGACGACTCCTTCCGGTCATGATCAGGTCTCTCCCGACGGCTTTCCGATGCCCGTTTGGGAGGACCTGGTGCCAGCACCGACCCGTAGAAGACGGTGGCTCACGATCTGTGCCATCACCGCATCCGCCGGCCTCGTCGCGATACCCGCAGGCGCAGCGCCCGGCGGGAACAGCAGCCCCTTCGGGGTCCGCGCGCTCAAGCAACTGGCCGCCGAACGTGGCCAGTCGGCGGGTGTCATGAGTCCGAAGGCGCAGGACGGCGACCCCGACGGCGGCAACGAGGCCGACGAGATCGCCGAGGGTGCCGACCAGTACGCCGAGGCCCGCACCTCGCCCGGCATCGTCGCACCCGGCGCGTACGGCGCCGCCTGGAGCAGCCTGTCCAAGCTGCCCGCCACCGGGGGCAGTTGGCGTGACATCACCGACCTGCCCTACAACTCCGACGACTCCCGCTACCGGGACATCGACTCCAACTCCAGCGGCGGCTCGGGGAATGTCACCGGCCGTATGGCCGCGATCGCGGCCGACGACGACGGATACGTGTACGCGGGCAGCGCCGGCGGCGGTGTGTGGCGCTCGAAGCGGGGCGGCGGGCACTGGAAGCCCATCAGCGACAAGCTGTCCTCGCAGTCGACCGGCGCGCTCGCGCTGGACGGGGCCGGTCGGCTGTGGCTGGGCACCGGTGAGGCGAACACCAACGCGGACGCCTACCTCGGCAGCGGCGTGTACGTGCTGTCCGACCCGCACCACGGCAGCTTCTCCACCCGCAGCCGGGTCGGCGGTGACGAACTGGAGTCCACCACCGTCCGCCAACTCCGTTTCGGCGCGGGCAAGGTGTGGGCGGCGACCAGCGAGGGCGTGTGGAGCCACTCCACCAAGACGCTGAAGGGCGCCTGGAAGCTGGAGTTCGCGCCCAACCCCGACTATCTGCCGGGCGGTTCGAAGGCGAACGACGACTCGGCCGCGTACAAGAACATCACCAACGACATCGCCTTCGACCCGAAGAATCCCTCGAAGGTGATCCTCGCCGTCGGCTGGCGCAGTGGCGACGACTACAACGGCTTCTACACCAAGAACGCCAAGGGCGCCTGGACGCGGATCACCAGTGGCTTCGGCGACCTGCCGACCGACGCGGACAACGTCGGCACGGTCACCTTCGCCCGCGCCGCCGACGGCTCGCGCTACTACGCCATCGACGAGTCGCCGGAGCAGATGGCGTCCAACCCGGACAGCGGCCTCATGGGCATCTACAGCGCCGCCTCGCCGTTCGGGCCGTGGACGAAGGTCGCCGACTACAAGCAGCTGGCCGCTGACGGTTCGGCGCTGACCTCCAGCGGCTTCATGCCCGGCGTGCAGGCCTGGTACAACCAGTTCCTGACCGTCGACCCGGCGAACCCCAAGCACGTGTACGCGGGTCTGGAGGAGGTCTTCGAGTCCAAGGACGGCGGCACCACCTGGTCGACCGTCGGCCCGTACTGGAACTTCGGCTTCTCCTGCTGGAGCATCGACCCGGCCAAGCAGACCGGTGACTGCAACCAGACCACCCACTCCGACCAGCACGGCGTCGCCATCGGCCGCTACCACGGCAAGAGCTTCGTGTACGTCGGCAACGACGGCGGCGTCTACAAGCGGCCCGTGGGCGGCTCGCAGGACGCCTCCGGTCACGCCACCGACTGGACCTCCCTCAACGACGGCACCATCGACACCCTGCAGTACTACTCGGTCGGCGTCGGCAAGGACCTCGACCACGGCGGCGTCTCCGTCACCGGCGGCCTCCAGGACAACGGCCAGTCCGTGCTGCGCGGCAACGACACCGAGATGGGCTCCAACTTCGGCGGCGACGGCGGCGACACGCTCACCGACCCCGCCAACGGCTGCGACATCGCCGAGGAGTACGTCTACCTCTCCGTCCAGGTGACCCAGAACTGCGCTGTCAACGACGGCAGTTGGGTGACCGACGCGAGCAAGGCGACGTCGTACAACGTCGCCCCCGCCGACAACGCCACCAGCGAGGCCCGCTTCATCGCCCCGCTCGCCGCGGACGCCAAGGACAGCAACACCTGGATCGCGGGCGGCCGGCACATCTGGGTGCAGACCCACGGCTACGCCATCCGCAGCGGCTCCGAGTGGAAGAGCGTGTACGACCTCGGCGCCGGACGCGCCGCGACCGCCGTCGCCGCCTCCGGCGGCAAGGTGTACGCGGCCTGGTGCGGCCCCTGCAACAACCAGGGCTTCGCCCGCGGCATCTCCGTCGGCAACGCGGACGGCACAGGCTGGCACGACATCACCCTGCCGGTGACCGGTACGGTGCCCAACCGCTACCTCAGCGGCTTCGCGATCGACCCGAAGAACGCCGACCACGTCTTCCTCGCCGTCAACGGCTTCTCCCGGCACTGGACCGAGGGCCCCGGCGCCGGCGTCGGCCACGTCTTCGAGTCCACCGACGGCGGCACCACCTGGAAGGACGTCTCCGCCAACCTCCCCGACGTGCCGACCAACTCGGCGATCGTCCTGCCGGGCGGCGGCCTGGCCGTCGCCACCGACCTGGGTGTCGTCTACCGTGCCCCGGGCCACACCAAGTGGCAGCGCGTCGGCTCCCTTCCGGCCGTCGCCGTTCTCCAGCTGAAGCTGAGCCCCGACGGCCGCACCCTGTACGCGGCCACCCACGGCCGCGGCATCCACACCATCAAGGTCCGCGACTGCGACTGACCGTCGTCGGACAGCGGCACACGGCGGTGATCCCGGCTTCCGGGGTCACCGCCCTTGTGCGTGCGAGTCAAGCTGGTGTCAATTCTCCATGGTTCGTCGGGAGTTGATGCGGATTGCGTTGACATGACCATGTAATAGCCGCAACAGTGTCGGCGTCCCGATGCCGGACGTGCCCCTTCTCGGAAAGGGAACGGATCATGGCCCTGAATTCACTGCTCCACCGCCTGGCGAGACCCGGCCTGGTGACGGCGGCTCTCGCGGCCGGCGCGCTGGTCCTGTCGACGGGCACCGCGACCGCCGCGCCGACCCTCACCCGGATCAGCTCCGACCCGTACACCAACTCCACCAGCCAGCACGCCACCGAGGTCGAGCCGGACACCTTCTCCTACGGCTCCACGATCGTCTCCGCCTTCCAGGTCGGCCGGTTCACCGACGGCGGTGGCTCGAACGTCGGATTCGCGACCTCCAAGGACGGCGGCGCCACCTGGACCCAGGGATTCCTGCCGGGGATCACCACCCAGGCAGGCGGCACCTTCCAACGGGTCAGCGACGCGTCGGTGGCCTACGACGCGAGGCACAACGTCTGGCTGATCTCCAGCATCCCCATCACCTCGTCCGTCTCCGTGCCCGAGGTGTTCACCAGCCGCTCCACCGACGGCGGACTGACCTGGAGCAACCCCGTGGTCACCGCCACCGGTTCGAGCCTCGACAAGAACTGGATCGTCTGCGACAACACCGCCACCAGCGCCTTCTACGGCAACTGCTACACCGAGTACGACAACAACGGCGACGGTGACCGCATCAAGATGACCACCTCTTCCGACGGCGGCCTCACCTGGGGCGCGTCGAAGAACACCGGCAACAACGCCACGGGCCTCGGCGGCCAGCCCGTGGTCCAGCCGAACGGCACCGTGGTCGTGCCGATCGCCAACGCCTCCGAGACCGCCATCCGCGCCTTCACGTCCACCAACGGCGGCAGTTCCTGGACCAACGCCACCACCGTGGCGACCGTCAGCACCTTCACCGTGCGCGGCGGCCTGCGCAGCGGCCCGCTGCCCTCCGCGGAGATCGACGCCGCCGGCAAGGTGTACGTGGTCTGGCAGGACTGCCGGTTCCGCGCGGGCGGGGGCTCCTGCACCGCCAACGACATCGTGATGGCGACCAGCAGCAACGGCACCACCTGGTCCTCGGTGACCCGAATCCCGATCGACGCGACGACCAGCACCGTCGACCATTTCATCCCCGGGCTCGCGGTCGATCCGGCCACATCGGGCGGCACGGCGCATCTGGCGTTGACGTACTACTACCACCCGGTGGCCAACTGCACCGCTTCCACGTGCCAGTTGGACGTCGGGTACGTCTCCTCGACCAACGGCGGCAGCACCTGGACCGCGCCGACCCAGCTGGCCGGCCCGATGAGCCACTCCTGGCTGGCGAGCACCACGCAGGGCACCATGGTCGGCGACTACATCTCCACGTCCTTCTCCGGCGGTACGGCCCATCCCGTCTTCGCCGTGGCGTCGGCGCCCAGCGGGTCGGTCTTCAACGAGGCGATGTACGCGCCGGCGTCGGGTCTGACCGCGGCCGCCGGCACCGCCCCCGTCACGACCGCCACCGTCCGGGACAACGTCTTCTCGGCCCGCCTGGCCGCGATCGCCTACGCGCAGTGGCTGGCCAACGGCGGCACGGAGGGCGGCGAGGACAGCCCCTGACCACAGCCGCTCCGGGGGGCGTTCGGACATGAGGCGCCGGACGCCCCCCGCGGTCCCTGCCGCTCAGGCCGAGAGCAACCCGCGGCCCAGCCAGTCGGCGGAGTCGCGGGCGCCGGGCAGGGCGAAGAAGTAGCCGCCGCCGGTGGGGGAGATGTAGTCGACGAGGGGTTCGTCGATGAGGCGGGTCTGGGTCGCCTCGAACTGCCGCTTCACGTCCTGCTGGTAGCAGCAGAACACCAGGCCCATGTCGAGGTTGCCGATGTCGTCGATCCCCCGGTCGTAGTTGTAACCGCGGCGCAGGATACGGGTGTTGTCGGTCTTCGCGGTGCGCGGGTTGGCCAGCCGGATGTGCGCGTCCAGGGGGATCGCGGTGCCGTGCGGGTCCTTGGCGTAGTTGGGGATGTCCGTCTCCACGGCGCCGTCGAGCGGGGCGCCGGTGTCCTTGCGGCGGCCGAACATCTTCTCCTGCTCGGTGAGGGAGACCCGGTCCCAGAACTCCACCAGCATGCGGATGATCCGGATCACCTGGTAGCTGCCGCCCTTCGCCCAGGCGGGTTCGCCGTCGCCGTCCCCGACCCAGACCAGCCGGCTGGTCTCGCGCGCCGAGGTGACGTCGGGGTTGGCGATGCCGTCCTTGAAGCCGAGCAGGTTGCGCTGGGCCCCGGTGGGCCGCGGTGTGTTCTGGAAGCCGTCGATGCGCCACTTGATCTGCATGGCGCCGCGGGTGTGCTTGGCGATGTCGCGCAGCGCGTGCAGGACGGTGTCCTGGCGGTCGGCGCAGATCTGCAGGGACAGGTCGCCATGGCACTCGGCCGGCTTGAGGTTGTCGTTGGGGAAGGTGCGCATCGCCGTCAGCCGGCTCGGCCGGGCCTTGGCGAGACCGTAACGGTCGTCGAAGAGGGAGGCGCCGACACCGACGGTGACGGTGAGCCCGTCGGCGGGCACGGTCGGGCCGAGGATGCCGTTGTCGGAGGGCGGGGCGCCCACGCCGAGGTCGGCGGGGGTCCCGCCGGAGGTGAGGAAACGGGCGCGGGCGGTGATCGTCCTGAGCAGCTCGGCCAGTTCGGTCCGGTTGCCGGCGATGACGTCGAAGGAGACGAAGGTGGCGGCCGCGGGGGCGGGTGTGACGATGCCGGCCTGGTGGACCCCGTGGAAGGGGACCTTGGCGGCGGCGCCGGGCGTCCGCGTGGCGGCCTGGGCGGTGCCGCCGCCGCTCTGCGCGAGCGCGAGACCGCCGCCCGCCAGGACCGCCGAGGCGGCTCCGGCTCCCAGGGCCGTCTTCACGAAGGAGCGGCGGCCGGCACCGGCGGGGCAGCCGCCCTGCGGGACGGGGGATGCGGCGGACGGCATGGGGGCGTTCCCTTCACTGCGTTCGGGCTCGTGCTGTGCGTGGTTCATCAGGCGGACTTCCGGATCTCCAGCAGGTCGGGGACCGGGGAGAGGTCCTCCAGGAGCTGGCCGGTGGCTCCGTCGAGACGGGCGCGGGTGGTCTGGTCGAGCCGCTCGACGGGGGTCCAGGAGGTGCCGTGACGGGCGGCGTCGAGAAGTGCCTGAAGCCGTGCGATGTCCGCGTCGACCGTCGTCAGCAGGTGCGGGGAGCGGGTGGTCAGCAGCGGCCTGAGCACGGTGAGCAGTTCACGGGTGCCCGCGAGGTTGGCGTCGGCGGTGGCGAGGTTGGTGCCGCTGCCCTCGTCGGTGTCGCCGGTCAGCTCGAACTGCAGGGTGTTCTCGAGGATCTCGTGGGCGCGCAGCGGCAGGTCGCCCGGGTCGAAGTCCTGGTGCGGGAACGCCGTGCGCAACCCGGCGGCGTCGACGGCCAGTTGCTCGGCGGGACCGGTGAGCGACGTCGCCGCCTCGCCGTGCCACAGGCCGTACTCGACGCGCAGGAAACCGGTGAAGTCCTTGTCGTGGACGCCGCCCGGCAGCCCGTCGGCCCGGCCGTCGATCTTCTGGTCGAAGTTCTCGAAGGTGCCGTAGGCGGCGCCGAGCGAGGCGTAGGTGCGATGCGCGGTGAGCCAGTCGGTGCGGGCCTTGCCGAGACGGCCGCCCCTGACGTCGGCCGCGAGCGCGCGGGTCTGGGTGACGAGCGTGGCGAGGCCCTGGTCGACGTACGCCTTGTACCGGGTGAGCGGGCCGGCGAGGTCCTGCGCGGAGACGGGTACGACCGCCTTCGCCGATCCCGAGCCGGCGACGCGGACCGCCTTGGAGGTGACCGCGGCGCCGCCGGTCGGGACGCACCGCCAGGCGTACGTGCCGCCGCCCACCGTGGCGACCAGCGCGCGGGTCGTGCCCGGGGCCAGGCCCTCGATCTCGCCGTAGACCGCGTTGGTGGCCGGATCGACCAGGTACACCTCGGAGGTCTTGTCACCGGTGTTGTGCATCTGGAAGGTCTGCCGCCCTGGCTCGGGCGCCGAGAACCCCTTGCCGCACTCCTTCTCGGAGACGGCCACGGTCTGTGCCGCGGCGGGCTTGGGCCGGCCGAGGGCGACGGCGAGGCCCGCGATCACGGCCGGCACGGTGACGACGGCGACCGGGACCACCCAGCCGGGACGGTGCCGGACGGGCCGCGGGGCATCCTGGTCCGGGGCGGTCTTCTCGCCGGCCTCGCGGGTCTCACGGGCCGGCTTCGGTTCGGTCGCCCGCACACCGCGCACGAACAGCGTCATGACGACGGCGAGGTAACCGCCGTACCCGACCACCTGGAGCCAGGTCATGGCCGGCGTCAGGTTGAACACGCCCTGCACGAGGGTGCCGTACCAGGAACCCGCGTCGACGCTGCCGCTCAGGTCGAAGGCGAAGGCGGTCTTCCCCGGCAGGACGCCACCCTCCTGCAGATCGCGCAGGCCGTAGCCGAGGACGCCGGCCGCGATGACGATCAGCACGGCGCCGGTGGCGGTGAAGAACTTGGTCAGGTTGATTTTCAGCACCCGCCGGTACAGGCCCCAGCACAGGCCGGCGGCCAGTACGAGGCCGATCGCGGCGCCGGTCACCGGGCCGGCGGACTCGCCGGCGGCCTGGGCGGTGGTCCACAGGAACAGGGCGGTCTCCAGGCCCTCCCGGCCCACGGCGAGGAACGAGGTGACGATGAGGACTCCCGCGCCCATGCCGAGCGCCCCCGTCACCTTCTCCTTGATCTCGCCGGACAGGCTGCGGGCCGAGCGGCGCATCCAGAACACCATCGCGGTGACGAACGCGACCGCGATCACGCCGAGGGTGCCGCCGAAGGCTTCCTGAGCGGTCGCCGACAGGGACGCGGCGGTGAAGGTGAGGACCGCGCCGAAGCTCATGGCGAGCGCGATCGCCGCGAGCACGCCCGTCCACACCTGCGGCAGCCGGGAGCGGGCGTCGGCCCGGACCAGGGTGGCGACCAGGATGGAGACGATGAGTCCGGCTTCCAGTCCTTCCCGCAACCCGATCAGGAAGCTCGGAAACGCGTCATCCCACATGCGGCTCTCCCTGGCCCGCCTCCGCCACCGATCAGGTTCATTAGCGTAGGCATACCTAACTAGACGCGGACCATCATGACCACAGCTGTGCAGTCAAAAGGTCATGAGGAAGCAATTCCGGAGCAAAACCCTGGACCGCGTATTTCCTGGGGCGCGGGGACCTGTTCATCGATGATGTGAGCATGAGGATTCCCGGCCGACGGATCGAACTGTTCACCGGCACCGGCAGCGAGGACCGGTTCGGCGGCCCGGCGACCGGTGACGAGCGGGCCATGATCGTGGCGATGCTCGACGCCCAGCGCGCCACGCTGAAACTCAAGTGCTCAGGCTTGGGGCCGGAGTTGGCGCTGCGCTCCGTGTCACCGTCCTCGCTCTCCCTGCTCGGTCTGGTACGGCACCTCGCCGATGTGGAACGCCGTTGGTTCCGGGCCGTCCTCGCCGGTGACGACGTCGAGCTGCGGTTCTCGTCGGCGGCCGCCCCGGAGGGTGACTTCGACGGCGCCGCCCCCGAGGCCGTCGCGGAGTCCTGGGCGGCCTGGCACGACGAAGTCGCCTTCGCGGAGGCGTTCGTCGCCGGGGCACCGCATCTCGACGTCCAGGGCCACGACGCCTGGCGCGGCACGGTCTCCCTGCGCTGGGTGCTCCTGCACATGATCGAGGAGTACGCCCGGCACAACGGACACGCCGACCTGATCCGCGAACGGATCGACGGAGCGGTCGGGGTGTGAGGGGCGCCGGGCGCACCTCGGTGGGCCGGGCCGCTCAGCCGTACACCTCGCTCACGTTCGGGCGGGGCTCGGGGCGGTGACGGGCGGCGGGGCCCTCGGCGAAGGCGCGCAGGAGGTTCTCCGTGGTCCGGGTGACGAAGGCGCGGGTGCGGGCGTCCATGCCGTGGTCGCGGCCGCCGTCGGCGGTGCCGGCCATCAGCGCCTCCACCCAGCGCATGGTGCCGGTGGCGAAGACACCCGCGCCGCCGCCGACGGTGTAGTACGCCGAGTCGCTGTGGCCGGCGCTGCCCTTGCACAGCAGCGGCGAGTGGGCGGTGATCTCGAGGGGCTCGGGGACGGGATAGCCGGGCGATACACGGTCGTACTCGACACCGACCAGATGCTCGAAGCCGTCGCCGGGGCGCACGCCCGTCCCCTCGTACAGCCAGTGGTCCGCGGCCTGTACGACATACGGGGCGTCGGTCGGATAGCCCTCGTAGAGCACACCGGTGAGGGAGGACTCGGGGTCGGGCGCGGGAGGCGCGCGGAAGTCGGTGGTGACCAGGGCGGGCCGGGACCGGACGTAAGGGTCCCTGTCGTAGGCCGACTTGTAGCAGACGACCGTCCGGTCCGGCGCCGTCTCGCCCGCCTCCAGGCGCACCCGGCGGAAGCACGTGTTGGCGCCGAGGAAGGCGATGTTGGTTCCGGCGTCCCGCGCCTCGGTGACGTACAGGCGCTGCTGGGGCGTCCAGTACTCGTCGTGGCCCAGACAGACGGCGGCTCTGGCGCCGTGCAGCACGCTGGGATCGCGGTGGACGTCCGCGCCGGTGGTGTAGGCGAGCGGTATGCCGAGCCGTTCGGCCAGCACCACCAACGGCCGCTCGTACACCAGGAACTTCTCGGCGCCGACGGAGTCGTAGGGCCGGTCGAAGCTGACGGCGAGGGAGCGTGTGAAGTAGGAGCCGTCGGCCCCGCCGTAGAGGCTGTAGCCGCCCCACCGGTTGTACGCCTGCCAGGTGGCCGGCGCGTGCACGAGCACGGTACGCCCACGGCCCTGGACCGAGCGCACGATCAGCGGGATGTAGCGCTGATGGCCGTTGTCGGCCTTCAGCCGCAGCAGGTACGCGCCCTCCGGCCAGCCCTCGGTGGTGAAGGTCAACGTGGGCTGCCAGTCGGCGCGGACGGTGCGGGTGTCGGGCAGGAACCGCGGGGCGGGCTGGACGCGGCCCGGCACCCGCCCGGAGGACCAGACCCGCCGGGCCTGTTCGCCGCCGTACCAGCCGACGCGGAAGGCGGAGACCTGGAACGCCGACGCGGTGGTCGACACGTACAGCCCGCATTCCTCCCCGGGAGCCACGCTCACCCGGTCGGCATAGCCCGTCACGGCGTCCGGGGGCCCCAGGGAGCGAATCCGCCAGTCGGAGGTGCCGGGGCGGTCGTTCTCGGCAGACGGGCCGTGGTTCGCGGCCCTGTTCGTACGGCGGTGGGGACGGCCGCTCCTCGACGCGGGACCGCATGCGGCGGCGGCCGCCGATCCCGCCCCGACGCCGGCGCACACCTGCAGGAAGCGCCTGCGTCCCAAGGAGGCCTCCGGACCGTCCGGGACGTGCGCTCCCTGCTCGTCAGGACTCACACCGCCTCCCGCACCTCGCCGGGCCTCAGCGTCCTTTCCTGGCCCAGACTTCCACAGGGGAGGGAATCGACACAGCCCCCGCGGCGTCAGCAGATCCGTGGAAGCTGCTCACCCAGCGGCATGTCCACGATGCGCCGGGCCCCCACCAGGGTGCGCAGGGTGACCCGGCCGCCCGGGCCCTGCTCCAGGACCTCGCCGATCCGAACCGCCTGCGCGCCCTCCGGCAGTGACCGCAGGCCGTTCAGGGCCTCCTCGGCGGCGGATGCGTCGACGAACACGACCATGCAGCCCTCGTTGGCGACGATCAGCGGATCGAGGCCCAGCAGGTCACAGGCCGAGGCCACCGCCTCCGGCACCGGGACGGCGTTCTCCTCGATCTCGACGGCGACGGACGAGTCCCGCGCGATCTCGTTCAGGGCCGCGGCCAGACCGCCCCGGGTGGGGTCGCGCAGGACGTGGACGGCGGCGCCGAGCGGGGTCAGGGTCTCGACGAGGCGGTGCAGGGGACGGGTGTCGGAGGCGATGTCGCTCTCGAAGCCCAGCCCCTCGCGGGTGCTCAGCACTGTCGTGCCGTGCAGCCCTATCGGGCCGGACAGCAGGACCGCGTCGCCGGGGCGGGCCGAGGCGGCGGACGGGGACAGGGCGGGGTGGCGTTGCCCGACGCCGGTGGTGTTGACGAACAGCCGGTCGGCGGCGCCCCGTCCCACCACCTTGGTGTCACCCGTCACGACCGGCACCCCCGCCTCCTCGGCCGCCTTGCCCAACGAGTCCATCACGGCCCGCAGTTCGGCCAGCTCCAGGCCCTCCTCGATGATGAGCGACACGGACAGCGCGAGCGGCCGGGCACCCCGCATGGCCAGGTCGTTGACCGTCCCGTGGACGGCGAGGGAACCGATGTCGCCGCCCGGGAAGAACAGGGGGCTGACGACGAAGCTGTCCGTGCTGATCACCAGGTCCGGGTGGCCCGGCAGCAGCGCCGCGTCCTCCAGCGGCCCCGGTGCGCCGCCCAGCGCGGGCAGCACCAGCCGGTCCAGTAGCTCGCCGGTGAGGCGGCCGCCGGCGCCGTGGCCGAGCAGCACGACCTCGTCCTCGTGGTTCGGCGTGGGGCATTGGACGGTCATGGTGTGCTCCTCGCGGCGACGTCGGATGCGGCGGTGCGTCCGGCCGCGTGGAAGGCGGCGCACGTGCCCTCGGACGACACCATGGGCGCGCCGAGGGGGTGACGGGGCGTGCAGCGGGTGCCGTAGGCCGCGCAGTCGGTCGGCAGCCTGGCACCGGTGAGGATCGCGCCGGCGATGCAGTCGGCGTCCTCCACCGGGCACAGCCCGCCCACCTCGAAGCGGCGGGCGGCGTCGAACGCGGCGTAGGCGTCGGCCAGTTCGAGGCCGCTGTCGGGCAGCGCCCCGATGCCGCGCCAGGCCCGGTCGGTGACCTGGAAGACCTCTCGGACCGCGTCCTGCGCCGCGGTGTTGCCCGAGCGGCGCACCGCCCGTACGTACTGGTTCTCGACCTCGAAGCGGCCGGACTCCAGCTGCCGTACCGCCATGAGGATGCCCTCCAGCAGGTCCAGCGGTTCGAAGCCGGTCACCACGATCGGGACCCGGTAGCGGGCGGCGATCGGCTCGTACTCGCGCCAGCCCATCACCGCGCACACGTGCCCGGCCGCCAGGAAGGCCTGCACCTCGCACTCGGGGTCGTCGAGCAGCGCGGTCATCGCGGGGGGGACCAGGACGTGGCTGACGAGGAGGGAGAAGTTCGTCAGTCCGAGGCGGGCCGCGTGCAGGACGGCCATGGCGTTGGCGGGTGCGGTGGTCTCGAACCCGACGGCCAGGAATACCACTTCACGGTCGGGGTGGGCGGCGGCCAGGCGTACGGCGTCCATCGGGGCGTACACCACGCGGACGTCGGCGCCGCGCGCCCGCAGCGACAGGAGGTCGGTGTCCGTGCCGGGCACGCGCAGCATGTCGCCGAAGCTGGTGAAGATCACGCCGGGCCGGGCGGCGACGGCCATGGCCCGGTCCAGGGTCTCCAGCGGGGTCACGCAGACCGGGCAGCCGGGACCGTGGATCATGCGCATGCCGGCCGGCAGCAGCTCGTCGATGCCCTGGCGGACCAGGGTGTGGGTCTGACCGCCGCACACCTCCATGATCCGCCAGGGCTGGGTGGCGGCCTGGCCCAGCTCGTCCAGCAGGCGCCTGGCGAGGACGGGATCGCGGTACTCGTCGAGGTACTTCATCGGTGCGTCAGATCCAGCCGGATGTCGACCACACCCTCGACCGCCCGCACCGCGCGCGCCACCACGGGCACCAGCGTCCGGTCGGGCAGGACGCCGCCCAGTGTGACCACGCCTTCGGTGACGGAGACCGTCAGGGCGCCGGTGGTGACGGGCAGCTGGGACAGGATGACGTGCCGGATCTCCTCGGCGATCTCCTCGTCGTCGCGCAGGAAGACCTTGAGCAGGTCGCTGCGGCTGACCACGCCCTGAAGGATGCCGACTCCGTCGACCACGGGCAGCCGCTTGACGTGCCGGCGTGCCATGATCCGGGCGGCCTCGGCGAGCGAGGCGTCGGCGTGCACGGTGACGACGGGCGTGCTCATCAACTCGCCCGCGGTCACGGCACCGGCCTTGGTCCGCTCGGCCGGGTCGCCCTCCTCGGTGTCCCGGAACTCCTCCTTGGCCAGCAGGTCGGCCTCGGAGACCACGCCGACGACGCGGCCCTCGCCCTCCAGCACGGGCAGGGCGCTGACCTTCCACTGGTCGATCAGCTCGACGATCTCCTTGAAGGGCGCGTCACGCCCGACGGCGATGACGGTCTGGGTCATCACATCGCTCACGGTGAACGGCGATTCAGGCATCGCAGCCTCCCGAGGTCTCGTCCGGGATCGCTCCCGAGGTGCGGACGATCTTGAGGTCGAGGAAGTGGGTGGAGCACGAGATGCACGGGTCGTGATTGCGGATCGCCCGCTCGCACAGAGCCGTCAACTCGTCGTCGCCGGGGTCGTGTTCACCGATCGCCCGCTGGGCCAGACGGAACAGGTCGTCCTCGATCGCGCCCTGGTTCTGCGCGGTCGGCGGCACCATCAGGGCGCTCGTCACCGTGCCGTCGGCGGTGAGTTCGTAGCGGTGGTAGAGCATGCCGCGCGGAGCTTCGGTGGCGCCGTGACCGACCCCCGCGACCGGCGGCACGTCGACGTAGGGGCGTGCGGGCGGCTCGTACCCGTCGATGATCCGCAGCGCCTCCTCGACGGCGTACAGCGTCTCCACCGCCCGCACCAGGATGGACCGGTACGGGTTGCGGCACACGGCGCCCTCGCGCGGATCGCCGAGCCCCGCCTCGATCGCCGCCTCGATCGCGACCGGCGACAGCTTCCGGCCGCCGATCGCGAACCGGGCCAGCGACCCGGTCAGATGCAGCCGGCCGTCGAGGCGCGAGTGCAGTGCGGTCGAGTGCGGCACATGGATCTCCCGCACCCGGTCGGTGAACGCGGCCACGGGGAAGGACTCGGTGCCGCCGTCGGCGCGCAGCACGGTCGGGGTGCCGCTCTCGATGGCGTACGTGTCGGGGGCGGCCAGCGCGAGCAGGTCGGCGGAGGTGTGGGCGAAGGGGAACTCGAAGCCGGCGACCCAGCGCACGGTGGCCCAGGCGTCGTCCAGGGCCCGTTTCAACTCCTCGCGCAGCGGGCGCAGTTCCTCGCGGGTGGGGGCCCGGTGGAAGCCGCCGAGGCGGACGTTGACGGGGTGCACGGCCCGTCCGCCGAGCAGCTCCATCAGCGAGTTGCCCGCCTTCTTCAGCCGCAGCCCCCGCTCCACCTCGGCCCGGTGGGTGCGGGCCAGGTCGATCGCGCTCGGGCGGCCGAGGAAGTCCGGGGCGTGCAGCAGATAGATGTGCAGGGCCTGGCTCTCGATCCACTCCCCGCAGTACAGCAGCCGCCGCAGGTCGCGGATCACCGGATCGACCGTCACCCCGCAGGCGTCCTCGATCGCCGCGCAGGCGCTCATCTGGTACGCCACGGGGCAGATCCCGCACACCCGGGCCGTGATGTCGGGCGGCTCGGTGTAGGAGCGTCCGCGCAGGAACGCCTCGAAGAACCGGGGCGGTTCGTAGATCTCCAGCCGGGCCGCGGTGACGGTGCCGTCGTGGACGTGCAGGCTCAGCGCCCCCTCGCCCTCGACCCGGGAGAGCGAGCCGACGTGCAGTACGCGGGATCCGCGGTGGGTCACGGCGTCAGCTCCTTGTCGAAGGCGGCGGCGTTGAAGGTGTGCAGGAAGCGGACGACGGCTTCGTCGTCCATCCCGTCGCGGCGCAGCACCGGGATGAGGGCGGGCAGGTTGACCGACCCGGACGGGCCGAAGCAGCCGAAGCAGCCGCGCCGGTACGCCGGACACAGCGCCCCGCACCCGGCGTGTGTGACCGGGCCCAGGCAGGGCTTGCCCTCGGCGACCGTGACGCAGACCGTGCCGCGCCGTTTGCACTCGAAGCACACGCTGTGGTTCGGCACGTCCGGCCTGCGCCCGGCGAGGAAGGCGGTGATCACCTCGATGAGCTGCCGCTTGTCGACGGGGCAGCCGCGCAGCTCGAAGTCGACGTCGACGTGGGCCGAGACGGGGGTGGAGGTGGCGAGGGCGGAGATGTACTCGGGGTGGGCGTAGACCACCCGCCGGAACTCGTCCACGTCCGCGAAGTTCCGCAGGGCTTGGATGCCGCCGGCCGTCGCGCACGCCCCGATCGTGACCAGGTGACGGGAGTTGGCACGGATCGTGCGGATGCGTTCGGCGTCCTGGGCCGTGGTGACCGAACCCTCGACGAGGGTCAGGTCGTAGGGGCCGGGCAGGACGGTGCTGGTGGCCTCCAGGAAGTGGGCGATCTCCACCGTGCCGGCCAGGGCGAGGAGTTCGTCCTCGCAGTCCAGCAGGGTGAGCTGGCAGCCGTCGCAGGAGGCCAGTTTGAACACGGCGAGTTTGGGCGCGCTCATCTCACAACTCCCTTACCGACAGCAGAGGTTGGGCCTGGTCCCAGCCGACGACCGGCCCGTCCCGGCACACCAGCAGCGGTCCGAGCTGGCAGTGCCCGCAGTGCCCGGTCGCACAGCGCATGTTCCGTTCCAGCGAGACCCGGATCCGCTCCGGCGGCACCCCGCGGTGTGCGAGATCCCGGGCGGTGGCGCGGATCATCGGCTCGGGACCGCACACGAACGCCCAGGTGCGGTCCGGATCGAAGGGCGCCCGGCCGAGCAGCTGGGTGACCACCCCGACGTCCCCGTGCCATCCGGTGTCGGGCCAGTCCACGGTCACGCCGGTGTACGCCGTGGCCCACTGCTCCAGTTCCTTGCGGGAGATGAGGTCGGCCGGGGTCCGCGCGCCGACGAGCACGCTGACCCGTCCGTACGCCGCGGGCTCGGCGAGCGCGCCGAGGATCAGCGGCCGCAGCGGCGCAAGGCCGATGCCGCCGGCCACCACCAACACGTCCTGTCCATACGCCCGTTCGAGTTCCCAGCTCGTCCCGTACGGGCCGCGCAGTCCGACCACGTCGCCCACGCGGGCTGCGCACAACCCGTCGGAGACCGCGCCCACGCCGCGGATCGTGTGCGCGAGCCCGCCCGTAGCCTGCACGGAGCTCACCGACAGCGGAATCTCCCCGCGCCCGAAGCAGTGCACCATCGCGAACTGCCCCGGCGCGAACTCCGCCAGCGGCTCGCCGACCGGCTCCAGCCGCAGCGTGACCGTCTCCGCGGTGTCCCTGTGCCGGTCGACCACGCGATGGGGGAGGGGTACGGCGGTCATTCCACACCACCGCTCAGGAATGCGGCCGGGGAGCCGTACAGGTCGACGAGCCGGGCCCGCGCCGCGTTCAGCCGGTGGGAGAGCACGCGGCCCACCCAGCGGCCGACCGCCCGCCCGAAGGCGGCGTCGTCGTCGCACATCAGCCGCACCGCGACCGCGTCGAACTCGTACGCCCGCACCCGGGTCATCGTGACCGCGCCCAACTGCCAGACGTACGGCTCGAACAGCCAGGACCAGCCCACGAGATCGCCCGTGCCGAGGGTCTCGATCACGGGCGTGCGGTGGCCCGGGACATGCATGTCGAGAGCGACCGTGCCGTCGCGGACGATCCAGAACCGGTCGGCCCGCCCGCCCTCCTCGAAGAGCCGGGTGTCCGGTTTCAGGTCGACCTCGCGGGCGACGCGCAGCAGCCGTTCCCGGTGCTCGACGGGCATCGCGTGTTCCAGGCGCAGGGTGATCGAGGGGGTCATCGCTCCGTCTCCGATTCGGTGTGCAGCGCGGCGACTTCCTCGGTGATGTCGATCCCGGCCGGGCACCAGGCGATGCACCGGCCGCAGCCGACACAGCCCGAGCTGCCGAACTGGTCGTGCCAGGTGGAGAGTTTGTGGGTGAGCCACTGCCGGTAGCGGGCCTTGCCGGACGAGCGGACCGGCCCCTCGTGCAGGAAGGAGAAGTCCAGGTCGAAGCAGGAGTCCCAGCGCTGCCAGCGTTCGGTGTGGTCGCCGGTGAGGTCGGTGACCTCCTCGGTGGTGACACAGAAGCAGGTGGGACACACCATCGTGCAGTTGCCGCAGGTCAGACAGCGCTCGGCGACCTCGTCCCAGCGCTCGGCGTCCAGGCTCGCCCCCATCAGCGCGCGCAGGTCGACGGGCGGCAGCGAGCGCCCCATGCGGTCGCGCGCCGCGTCGACCGAGGCCCGGGCCGTGGTCTCGGTGCCCGTGTCGGCGCGGCGGTGCGGCACCAGCTCCAGCAGCCGGGCACCCTCGTCGCTGCCCACACGCACCAGGAAGCGGTGTCCGTCACCGTCCACCACCTCGGTCAGCGCCAGGTCGTAGCCCGGATCGGCGGCGGGCCCGCCCCCGGCGGACACGCAGAAGCAGGTCGCGCCGGGCTCCACGCACTCGACGGCGATGAGCAGTGCCCGCCGCCGGCGTGCCCCGTACCCGGAGTCCTCGAACCGGCCACCGGTCAGCACCCGGTCCTGGATGGCGATGGCCCGCAGATCACAGGGCCGCACCCCGAGAAAGGCGTAGTCGGGCGCGGTGGGTTCCTCCGGGGTGAAGGACACCTCCCCCTCCGGCGTCCGGTCGGCACTCCACAGCCTCTGCCGCGCCGGATGCAGGAAGTTCTTCCAGGACTGGGGTCCCGCGCTGTGCGCGAAGGCGGCCCCGTCCTCGCGTCGCACCAGCCGGTACCGCCCGGCCTCCAGCTCCACACCCCACCCGAAGGGCAGCGCGTCGGCCGACGTCAGCTCCGCCAGCACGATCGCCCCGTCCCGCACCGTGGGTCCGACGACGGTGCGCCCCTGCCCGACCAGAGCCGTGACCAAGGCGTCCAACCCGTCCCGGTCGAGCACGGCAGACGCTGTGGTGACGCTCATCGGGATTCCTCCGTGGATACCCCCGCCTTCAGGCGGGGAGGAAACGGACTCCTGCGGAGCAGGGCAGGGAAAGCCGATGCGCCGCCAGGGCGGATCGGCGTTCACCCCCAACCACCCGCAGGAAGCGGTAGCTTCTGTGGCGTCCGGTCGGCGATAACCAAGCTGGCCGGGCCTCAACCCGCGAGGGAAGAATCTCCCGGCTTCAGCTGGGGGAGAAGTCAAACGGTGCTCCTCGTCAGGGCTGATCGTGCTCGTCCACCCTCAGCTTGCGACGCGTCCTGCGCCGGGTGCATGGGCCAACCGGCCCTGGGACCGGAGTCGACCGGATCTCATGACGCGGGGCGGCTGGGGCCTGCGGTGAAAGTGCCGCCGTCCGCCCGGAGAGCGGGTCCTGCGGCGTCATGGAAGTCCGGAGCGTGCTCTCGGCGTGCCTGGTGCAAGCACTCGTGCCGGACGCACCTGGGTTCGTGCCCGGTGCGGCGAGTGGGGGTCCACCTCTGGGCAACGTTCCGGGCGTCGCGGGGCAGGCGGGACTTTCGTGACATCCCTAGGGCAGGGGTTCGCCCAGTTCGCTCTCGACCGCCCCCGCCATGGCGCGCAGCACGTCGAGGGTCCGTTCGGCCTCCGCCTCGTCGACCAGGGTGATCGCGAAGCCCACGTGCACGATGACGTACGACCCCACGTCCGCCTCGGGCGTGCAGCTCAGGCACACCTCCCGCCGGATCCCCCCGAAGTCGACGGTCGCCATGCGCAGGCCCGCGTCGTCGTGGACCTCCGTCACCCGTCCCGGAATGCCAAGACACATCCCCGCTCACTCCTCCCCGGCCAGCCGCGCCGCCGCGACCGCCGCCTGCCCGTAGCTGACACCGCCGTCCCCGACGGGAACCTGACCGCCGACGAACACCCGCAGCCCGTGCGCGTGCAGCCGCCGCCGCACCTCGGTCAGCAGCCGCCGGTTGACGAAGCAGCCCCCGCCGAGACACACCGTGCGCGGCGCGCCGTCGGCCACGGCCCGTGCGGCGAGCTCCGCCGTCACGATGGCGACCGTCGTGTGGAAGGCCGCCGCCAGCCGGGCCACCGACTCGCCGCCGAGCTGCCGGGTCAGCAGATCGACAAGCGTCGGTGTCGGGTCGTACACCCACAGTCCCTGCGCCCGCACGATCCGGTGGCCGAGCGGCACGGCGTGCTCGTCGCCCGCCGCCGCCTCCAGCAGGACGGCCGCCTCGCCCTCGTAACTCACCCGGTCGGCGAGCCCGAGCAGTGCCGCGACCGTGTCGAAGAGCCGTCCTGCGCTGGAGGCGCGCGGGCAGTTGACGTCCCGGGCCACCATGGCCCGCACGGTGGCCACCTCGCGCGGATCGAGCCGCTCGGTGAAGTGCCGGATGAGCCAGGGGTACGGGCGGGGGGAGCCCAGGGTCTCGCCGGCGAGCAGCCTCCCGAGCGCCGCACGGGAGGGATGCCGCACCGCCGCGTCCCCGCCCGGCAGGGGCGCCGTGGCGAACCGGCCCACCCGCCGGTAGCCGCTCAGGGTGGCGAGGAGGATCTCACCGCCCCAGAGCGTGCCGTCGTCGCCGAGCCCGAGCCCGTCGTAGGCGATCCCGAGGAACGCTCCCCGCACCCCGTGCTCGGCGGCGCAGGCGGCCACGTGCGCGTGATGGTGCTGCACCGCCATGCGCCGCACCGGCTGGGCCTCGGCCCACTGCGTGGACAGGTAGCCGGGATGCAGGTCGTGGGCGACGACACCCGGCGCGATGCCGGTCAGCCGCCGCAGATGGTCGTACGACGCCAGGAACGCCTCGTGACTCGACAGGTCGGCCAGGTCTCCGGTGTGCGGGCCGATGTGGGCGTGGCCGTCGGCGGCCAGGGTGAAGGTGTGCTTGAGCTGGGCGCCGGCCCCGGCGACCGGTTCCCGGACGGCCAGCGGCAGCGGAGCGGGGGCCAGTCCGCGGGCCCGTCGGACGGTGACGCGGGTGCGGCCGGTGAACTGCACGACCGAGTCGTCATAGCGGGAGCGGATCTCCCGGTCGTGGGTGAGAAACCCGTCCGCGACCCCTGCCAGAGCGCGGCGGGCGGCGTCGTCGTCCACGGCGATCGGCTCGTCGCTGAGGTTGCCGCTGGTGACCACCAGGGGCCGGGCCACATCGTCCAGCAGGAGGTGGTGCAGGCCGGTGGTGGGCAGGAACAGGCCGACCCGCGCGAGACCGGGGTGCACCTCGCGCGCGAGCGGATCCGGGCCGTGCCCGCGGCTCCGGGCCAGCAGTACGACCGGGCGTTCCGGGGAGGTCAGGGTCTGCTCCTCAGCGGCGCCGACGCGGGCCAGGCGGGACGCGGTCCGCAGGTCGGCCACCATCACGGCGAACGGTTTCGTCGGACGGTGCTTGCGCCGCCGCAGCTCCCGGACCGCTCGCGAGTCACCCGCGTCGCACAGTAGTTGATAGCCGCCGAGTCCCTTCAGCGCGACGATCCCGCCGTCGCCGACGATCTTCACGGCGGCTCGCAGGGCCTCCTCGCCCCGCAGGTCTTCCCAGGCCAGCCACGGCCCGCAGGCGGGGCAGGCGACGGGCTCGGCGTGGAAGCGGCGGTCGGCGGGGTCGGCGTACTCGGCGGCGCAGGCGGCGCACAGCGGGAAGCGGCGCATGGTGGTGCGGACACGGTCGTAGGGGAGGTCCTCGATGATCGTGGCGCGCGGGCCGCAGTCCGTGCAGTTGACGAACGGGTAGCGGTGCCGTCGGTCGCGCGGATCGCGCAGTTCACGCAGACAGGCGTCGCAGATCGCCGCGTCGGGCGGGATCTCGCGAATCGCCGGGCCGGCGTCGGCGGGCGTGCTGTGCCGGACCCGGAAACCGCGGCCCACGTCGACCGGCGGGGCCTCGCTCAGCCGGACCCGGCGCACCCGGGCCAGCGCCGGGGCGTCCGCGCGCAGCCGCGCCGCGAACTCCTCGACGGCCCGCGGCGGCCCCGCGACCTCGCCCTCCACATGTCCGTTGACGTTGGCCACCCAGCCGTCCAGGCCCAGCGAGGAAGCGGTGCGGTACACGAACGGCCGGAAGCCGACGCCCTGCACAATCCCTTCGACATGGAAGCGCCGTACCGTCATGGCCGCCTCCGGGCCACGACGTCCGCGCGGCGCGCGATCTCGCCCTCGACGGCCTCGGCCAGCGGGGCGACGGCGGCCTCGACGGCGGGGGAGAGGCCGGTGCCGAAGTCGCCGTCGGCGCCCTCCACCGCGTACACCACGAGCCGCTCGGGCAGCAGGTCCAGGACCCGGGCCAGCTCCACCGCCTCGCCGAGACCCAGCCCGTGCGAGCTGGTGGCGGACGCCGGGGCCAGGACGCCGGCATCCAGTTCCAGGCGGTGCACGCGGCCGGGGGTGCCGGGATGCGCGTGGGCGGCGTCCACGACCACGGCGAGGGCCGCGCCCTCCCACAGGCCGATCAGCCGGCCGGGATCACCGTCGCAGGTGGCCAGCACCGTGTCAGGCGGCAGCGGCCGGTCCTCGGCGCGCCGGTGCAGCCGGGCGACCACGGCCCAGCCGACGCCGTCGTCGCGCCGGAACTCGTTGCCGACACCGATGACCGCGATCCGCGTACGGGTCCTCATGCTGCTCACCGTGGCCCGCCGGAGCCGAAGGTCACATGGGCCGAACGGCCTGACCGGCGGGGCCGGTCCGCCCCGCGGGGGACCGGGCGGCCAGGATGTAACGCCGCGCCGCGCTGCGGCCAAGAACGGGTGCAAGGACGACCGACCCCTTTGGAGGAACGGGTGCACACACCCGAGCGCGGCGGCCGACGGCGACCCGCACCGCCCAGAACCGATCCCGCCGGATTCTCGGCGTTCTACGAGGAGAACTTCGAGGCGGTGCTCACGTTCGTGACCCGTCGCACCGCCGACCCCCACCTGGCGGCCGACCTCACGGCCGACGTGTTCGTCGCCGCCCTGGAGGCCGCCGACCGCTACGACGCCCGGCAGGGAGCGCCGATCGCCTGGCTGTACGGCATCGCGCGCAACGTGATGTCCTCCCACGGCCGCGGCACGGTCCGTGAGCTGAGGGCGGTGGCCCGGCTGACCGGACGGCGGCTGCTGGGGAGCGAGGACATCGCGGCCCTGGAGGAGCGCATCGACGCCGAACGGGCCGTGCGGGAGCTCGCCGAACGGCACGGCGCCCTCAGCGAACCGCTGCGGGCGGTGCTCGACCTGGTGGCCGTCGACGGGCTGACACCCCGCGAGGCCGCCCAGGCCCTCGGCCTCAGCCAGGCCACCGTACGGGTCCGGCTGCACCGGGCCCGCCGCGCCCTGCGCGCCGCCCACCCGGAAGCGGGCGCCCCCGAGCAGGACGCCGATCGTCCAAGACTGCCCGACACCGCCCTGGAGAACGCATCATGACCACTCGTACTCCCGTCGGCTTCCAGCAGCGCCTCGGCGACCGGCTCACCGCCCTCGCCGCGGAACGAGCCGTCGCTCCCGCCCCGGTACGGCGCCGCTCCTGGGTGGCTCGCCACCGGCTGCCGCTCGCCCTCGCCGGGGTCGCCGCGGTCGGTGCCGCCCTGACCACCGTGGCCGTCGACCGGCCCGCCACACCGGCCCGTGCCACCCCCGTACAGCAGCCGCAGAGGATCACCACCGCCGCGTACACCCTGCAGCGCGAAGCCGACGGCCGGGTCAGGCTCGCCATCAGCGGACCGGACGGCAGACTGCTGGACACGGCCCGGCTGCAACGCGACCTCAACCGCCTCGGCGTCCCGGCCGTCGTCTACGCCGGGGACCCCGCGTGCACGGTGACGCCGACCAGCTCAGGAGACGACGCGCCCTCCGCCACCTGGCGCATCGAACTGGCCAAGGGCGGCAAGCCGGTCCTCACCGTCCGCCCCGACAGGATCGCCGCCGGGCAGCACCTGCTGGTCGCCTTCCCGCTGGTGCGTACCGATCCCGGCCGCGCCGCGTACGTCATCACGGCCGGCCGGATCGACGGCACCCCGCCCACCTGCGTCCCCGCCTGGCCCCAGGGCTCGAGCCGCTAACCCGGCACCACGGCGACCGGGCACCGCACCTCTTCCAGCACGTCGAGGGCTGTGTCGCCGGTGCGGCGGCCGACCACCACCAGCCCGGAGGTGCCGGCCGCGTGGACCAGTGCCTCGGCCGGAGCGAGCAGGACGACATCCTCCAGGACGTCGACGTCGGGGTACTTGCCCCGCCACGGCCGCAGGGCGTCGGACAGGACCTGCACCTCCTGGTCCTCCCAGGTGGCACGGTCCTCCTCCAGCACCGGCAGCGGCGAACGCTCGGCCGCCTGCGCGGGCAGCGCCCAGGAGTGCACGGCGTGCAGCGGCACCCCGCGCAGCCGGGCCTCCTCGAAGGCGAAGGCGAGCACGCCGCTCGCCGGGTTGCGGGCGTCGAGGCCCACCGTCACGGTCTCGGGGAGGCGGTACGGCGTCCACGCGACGACCACGAGCGGAGCCGTCCGGATCGGGGGAAGCCGGAATCCCTGGACCAGGCCGAGCACGATCAACTCCGCGTCGGGCCAGGCGCCGTCACCGGGCGGCGGGCCCTGCTCCACGCGCAGGGGCAGCGCGCGCAGCGCGGCCTCCCGTTCGGCCCAGGCGGCCGCGGCCCGGCCCTGGGGCGACTCGTCGACACAGGCGATGATCACTCGTTCCATGGCGTGCCGCCTTCCGGGCCGGGGTTTCCACTGTGCCCGGAAGGCGGCCCGCGGTGCAGGGCCGAACGGACCCGGGCACAGACCTGGCGGCCCATACCCGCCGGTAGGCGCGGGGCGGACGCTGGCAGCGAGGAGCAGACCGAGCGCAGGAGGTGCGCAGCATGCTGCCGCCCGTCATCGCGGCCGTCGACGGATCCGCCGAGAGTCTCGCCGCCGCGGAGTGGGCCGCCCGCGAGGCGGTCCGCCGTGAGCGGCTATTGCGTCTGGTGCACGTCTGGAACTGGCATCCGCGTCAGGACGAGGGCGAACCCGCCACGGCCGCCCAACGGCACTTGGCGCGGCGCGCGTTGCGTCAGGCCGAGGAGCGCGTCCGGCGCACCTGCCCGGGCGTCCGGGTCGAGGACGAGCAGATGGAGGGGCCCGCGACGGCCGCGCTGCTGAAGGCGGCCGAAGAGACCGACCTGCTCGTGCTGGGCTCGCGCGGACTGAGCGGCTTCACCGGCTTCCTGGTCGGTTCCGTCGCGCTGGGCGTGGTCGCGCGGGCCGCCTGTCCCGTCGTCCTCGTCCGCGCGGACGAGGGGGCGGCCGACGAGCGGTTTGCCGGCGACACCGGTGGTGTCGGGGACGTGGTGCTCGGCATCGATCCGACCGGTCCCTGCGACGAGGTGATCGAGTTCGCCTTCGAGGCGGCCCGCTCGCGCGGCGCGCGGCTGCGGGCCGTGTACGCCTGGCAGCCGCCGTCCCCGATCGGACTCGGTACCGGCGACATCGGCCTGCTGGCCGGTCCCCGGCGGGCCGAGGAGTGGCTCGGCTTCCTGAGCGCCGTGCTGCAGGTGTGGCGCGAGAAGTATCCCGGCGTCGAGGCGCTCGAGACGGTGACCGAGGGCCGGGCCCGGTCCGCGCTGCTGCGGGCCGCCTCCGGTGCGGGCCTGCTCGTCGTCGGCCGCCGCGTCACCGACCGGCCCGCGGGTCCGCGCACCGGCCCCGTCACCCACGCCGCCATCCACCACGTCGGCTGCCCCGTGGCCGTCGTACCCCACGACTGAGAGGTCGTCATGAGCAAGCCGACGAAGTACGTGTACACGTTCGCCGAGGGCGACCGGGACATGGCCGCCCTGCTCGGCGGCAAGGGCGCCGGACTCGCCGAGATGACCCGGATCGGGCTGCCCGTCCCGCCCGGGTTCACGGTGACCACCGACGCCTGCAAGGTCTATCTGGCCACCGGAGAGGAGCCGCCCGAGCTCGGCATCGAGGCCGCGCAGGCGCTGGCCGGCCTGGAGCGGGCCATGGGCCGCGCCCTCGGCGCCCCCGACGACCCGCTGCTGGTGTCCGTACGCTCGGGCGCCCGTTTCTCCATGCCCGGCATGATGGAGACCATCCTCGACATCGGCCTCAACGACCGCTCGGTCACCGGGCTCGCCAAGGCGTCCGGACAGGAGCGGTTCGCCTGGGACTCCTACCGGCGGCTCATCCAGATGTTCGGGCACACCGTGATGGGCGTGGACGGCGACCTGTTCGAACAGGCCATCGCCGCGCACAAGGCGCATGACGCGGACCTCGACACCGCCGAACTCGCCCGGCTCACCGAGGAGTTCAAGGCGATCATCCGCAAGGAGACCGGCGAGGACTTCCCCCAGGACCCGGCCGAACAGCTCTCCCGCGCCATCCGCGCCGTCTTCGACTCCTGGAACACCGAACGCGCCCGCGTCTACCGCCACCGTGAGCACATCCCCGAGGACCTCGGCACCGCCGTCAACGTCCAGGCGATGGTCTTCGGCAACCTGGGGCACGACTCGTGCACGGGAGTCACCTTCACCCGCGACCCGGCCACCGGCGAACGCGGCATGTACGGCGACTATCTGCCCGACGCCCAGGGCGAGGACGTCGTCGCCGGCGTGCGCGACGCGCTGCCGCTGAGCGAGCTCAAGACGCTCGACCCGCGCTCCTACGTCGAACTCGGCGACCACCTGCGCACCCTGGAGAGCCACTACCGCGACCTGTGCGACGTCGAGTTCACCGTCGAGCGCGGCAAGCTGTGGATCCTGCAGACCCGGGTCGGCAAGCGCACCGCCGAGGCCGCCTTCCGCATCGCCCACGACCTGCGCGAGGAAGGGACGATCACCGACGACGAGGCCCTGGTCCGGGTCGACGGCGCCGAACTGACCCGGCTGATGTTCCCCCGCTTCGACGTGCAGTCCGCCGACCGGCCCCTCGCCCACGGCGTGCCCGCCTCACCCGGCGCCGCCGTGGGAGCCGTCGTGTTCGACTCCGCCGAGGCGGTACGCCGAGCCGCCACCGGCGAACGGGTGGTGCTGGTGCGCCGCGAGACCACGCCCGACGACCTGCCCGGCATGATCGCCGCCCAGGCCGTGCTCACGAGCCGGGGCGGCAAGACCAGCCACGCGGCCGTGGTCGCCCGCGGCATGGGCAAGGTGTGCGTGTGCGGCGCCGAGGCCCTCACCGTCGACCCGGCGGGACGTCTCTTCACCACGGAGGCGGGAGTCGTCGTCCGCGAGGGCGACACGGTCTCCGTCGACGGCACCGCGGGCACCGTCCACCTCGGCGAACTGCCGCTCACCGCGTCCGACGTCGGCCGCGCCCTGGAGTCCGGCACCTCCACCGGCCCGCTCACCGAAGCCGTGCTCGGCGCCCTGGCCCACGCCGACGCGGTACGGCGCCTGGAGGTGCGGGCCAACGCCGACACGCCCGAGGACGCCGTCCGCGCCCGTGCGCTCGGGGCGCAGGGCATCGGGCTGTGCCGTACCGAGCACATGTTCCTCGGCGAGCGCCGGGCCCTGGTCGAGGCGATGATCCTGGCCCGCGACGACACCGACCGCGAGCAGGCGCTGGCCGCCCTGCTGCCGCTGCAGCGCGAGGACTTCACCGGCATCCTCGCCGCGATGGACGCGCTGCCCGTGACGATCCGGCTGATCGACCCGCCGCTGCACGAGTTCCTGCCCGACCGCACCGAGCTGGCCGTCCGGATCGCCCGTACCGAGCACCCCGACCCGCACGACGTCGAACTGCTCGCCGCCGTCGAGCGCATGCACGAGCAGAACCCCATGCTGGGCCTGCGCGGTGTACGTCTGGGCCTGGCGGTGCCCGGCCTGATGGCCATGCAGGTCCGGGCGATCGCGGAGGCGGTGGTACGGCGGCTGCGGGACGGCGGCACACCCCGCGCCGAGATCATGATCCCGCTCGTCGGCACGGTCGAGGAGCTGCGCCTGGCCCGCGCCGAGACGGAACGCGTCCTCGCCGAGGTCACGAAGGAGACCGGCGTCGCACTGGACTGCCCGATCGGCACGATGATCGAGCTGCCGCGTGCCGCCCTCATCGCCGACCGCATCGCCACGGCCGCCGACTTCTTCTCCTTCGGCACCAACGACCTCACCCAGACCACCTGGGGCCTGTCGCGGGACGACGCGGAGGCCTCCTTCTTCCCGCTCTACCTGGACAAGGGCGTCTTCGAGGTCTCGCCGTTCGACTCGATCGACCAGGAGGGTGTGGGACGGCTCGTGGAACTGGCCGTCGAGGCCGGCCGCACGGTCAACGCCCGGCTGGAGACGGGCGTGTGCGGAGAGCACGGCGGCGACCCCGCCTCGATCCACTTCTTCGACCGGGCGGGACTGGACTACGTCTCCTGCTCGCCGTTCCGGATCCCGGCCGCCCGCCTGGAGGCCGGACGCGCCGCTCTGACGGAGACCGCCGGGGCGAGTGACAGCAGGTGAGCGCCCCCCCGGGGACGGTGAGTGAGCCCGCCGCCCCCGGGTACCCGGCGGCGCATGGCGGTGGACAGGAGGACGGCGCGGCCGCGCCAGGCGCCGGTACGGCCGCGCACGCGGTCGTCGCTGGGGCGGGCGCTGCTGCGCTGGGCGACCACGACCGACCACAAGGTGATCGGCCATCTCTACATCACGACCGCCTTCTCGTTCTTCCTCTTCGGCGGGATCCTCGCGCTGCTGATGCGGGCCGAACTGGCCCGCCCCGGGCTGCAGATCGTCAGCCAGGAGCAGTACAACCAGCTCTTCACCATCCACGGCACGGTGATGATGCTGCTGTTCGCGACGCCCATGTTCGCCGGGTTCGCGAACGCCGTGATGCCGCTGCAGATCGGTGCCCCGGACGTCGCGTTCCCGAGACTCAACGCCCTGTCCTACTGGCTGTATCTGTTCGGCGGGCTGATGGTCGTCTCCGGGTTCCTGGTGCCCGGGGGAGCGGCGGCCTTCGGCTGGTTCGCCTACGCGCCCCTCAACAACTCCGTGCACAGCCCCGGCGCCGGCGGCGACCTGTGGGTGATGGGGCTGATCGTGACCGGCGTCAGCACCACGCTCGGCGCGGTCAACTTCATCACCACCATCCTGTGCCTGCGCGCCCCCGGCATGACCATGTTCCGGATGCCGATCTTCACCTGGAACGTGCTGTTCACGTCGATCCTGGTGCTGCCCGCGTTCCCGGTGCTGACCGCCGCCCTGTTCGCGCTGGAGGCGGACCGCAAGTTCGGGGCGCGGGTCTTCGAGGCGGCCGACGGCGGGGCCCTGCTGTGGCAGCACCTGTTCTGGTTCTTCGGCCATCCCGAGGTCTACATCGTCGCGCTGCCGTTCTTCGGGATCGTCTCCGAGATCATCCCGGTGTTCAGCCGTAAACCGATCTTCGGCTACGTCACGCTCGTCGGCGCGACCATCGCCATCACCATGCTCTCGGCGGTGGTGTGGGCCCACCACATGTTCGCCACCGGCGCGGTCCTGCTGCCGTTCTTCTCGCTGATGTCGTTCCTGATCGCGGTGCCGACGGGGGTGAAGTTCTTCAACTGGATCGGCACGATGATCAAGGGATCGCTGTCCTTCGAGACACCCATGCTCTGGTCGTGCGGCTTCCTGGTGACCTTTCTGCTCGGCGGCATGAGCGGTGTCCTGATCGCGTCGCCGCCGCTGGACTTCCATCTGACCGACAGCTACTTCATCGTCGCCCACCTGCACTACGTCCTGTTCGGGACCGTGGTGTTCGCGATGTTCGCGGGCTTCTACTTCTGGTGGCCCAAGTTCACCGGCAAGATGCTCGACGAACGCCTCGGGAAGATCCACTTCTGGACGCTGTTCGTCGGCTTCCAGACCACCTTCCTCGTCCAGCACTGGCTCGGAGAGCAGGGCATGCCCCGCCGCTACGCCGACTACCTGGCCGCCGACGGCTTCACCCTGCTGAACACCGTCAGCTCCATCGGCGCCTTCCTGCTGGGCCTGTCCACCCTGCCGTTCCTCTGCAACGTCTGGAGGACCGCCAGGTACGGCGAGAAGGTCGAGATCGACGACCCCTGGGGCTACGGCCGTTCCCTGGAGTGGGCCACCTCCTGCCCGCCCCCGCGCCACAATTTCACCGCCCTGCCCCGGATCCGCTCCGAGTCCCCGGCCTTCGACCTGCACCACCCGGAGGTGGCGGAGCAGGTGGCGGCGGGTCGGCAGGAGACGAAACAGGAGAGCTGATGCGCACCGAGTCCCGACTCTTCGCCGGCGTCGCCCTCTTCTTCGCCGTCACCGCCGCCGGCTACGGGTGGCGTTCCCGCGAGCCCGCCGGTACGGCCGCCCTGGGGATCGCCTTCCTGATGGCCGCGCTCGTCGCGTTCTTCCTGCACGTCCAGTACCGCAGGCGCGGTCGGCGGGCCCAGGACCGGCCGGACGCCGAGATCATCGACACGGCGGGCCCGCTGGAGTTCTTCTCCCCGCACAGCCCCTGGCCCATCGTCGTCGCGCTCGGCGCGGTCCTGCTCGCCCTCGGCGTCGTCTTCGGACTGTGGCTGGTGCTGCTGGGGTTCGGCGTCCTCGGGCTCGGTGTCTTCGGGATGGTCTTCCAGTACGCCGACCGTCCGGACCCGGGCTCCGAGCCCTCGGGTCCGCGGGCCCGGCCCGGTCAGCCCTCCAACTCGCGGTCCCGCTGAGCGAGTTCGCCGTTCCCGGACTCCCGCTCTGGGACCTCGCCGTCGCCCGGCTCGTGGACCCGGTCGCCGTAGTACCAGGAGCTCAGCGTGGCCCGCAGCCGCTCCAACTGCGGTCTGTGCCCGTCGGGTTCCGCCGAGGGCGGCGGCTCGGGCAGCCGGCGTGCGCGCAGTACGTACTGCTTCTCCTCGTCGAGCGGCTCATGGGCCTCGACGTAGCCGCCGGTGATCGTCTGGCGCACCGCGCCGGTCTCCTCGCCCTCGTGCAGTTTCTCCAGCTCGGACTCCTGCAGGGCCAGGCACACGCGCCGGGTGACCATCAGGGCCAGCGGCGGCAGCACCAGCACGGCGATGCGGAAGACCCAGGTCAGCGTGTTGAGGGAGATCTTGAAGGTGTGGGCGATGATGTCGTTGCCGCCGGCCAGGAGCAGGACGCCGTAGAAGCAGATGCCGGCGACACCCAGACCGGTGCGGGCGGGGTTGTCGCGGGGCCGGTCGCACAGATGGTGTTCCCGGTCGTCACCGGTCACCCAGCGTTCGAGGAACGGGTAGGCGTACAGCACCGCGAAGAGGGCGAGCGGCAGCACCACGGCGGGCAGCAGGACGTTCCACATCACGGTGTGCCCGGCCACCGCCGTCTCCCAGGGCGGCACCAGACGCAGCGAGCCCTCCAGGAAGCCGACGTACCAGTCGGGTTGGGAACCGGTGGACACCACGTCCGGACGGTAGGGGCCGTACACCCACACCGGGTTGATCTGCGCGAGCCCGGCCAGGACCGTCAGCAGACCGAAGACCATGAAGAACAGGCCGCCCGAACTCGCCGAGAACTGCGGGACCATGGGCTTGCCGACGGCGTTGCGGTTGGTGCGGCCCGGGCCCGCCCACTGGGTGTGCTTGAGGTAGACCACCAGCATCAGGTGGACGGCGACCAGTGCCAGCAGCAGTCCGGGGATCAGCAGGATGTGGAGCGAGTACAGCCGCGGGATCAGCTCGTGGCCCGGGTACTCGCCGCCGAAGACGAACATGCTGATGTACGTCCCGACGACCGGGATCGACAGCATGATGCCCTGCGCGATCCTCAGGCCCGTCCCCGACAGCAGGTCGTCCGGCAGGGAGTAGCCGGCGAAGCCCTCGGCCAGCGCCAGCACGAACAGGGTCACGCCGATCAGCCAGTTGACCTCGCGGGGCGGCGGAAGGCGCCGGTGAAGAAGATCCGCAGCAGGTGCACGCCGATCGCGGCGAGGAAGACCAGCGCCGCCCAGTGGTGGAGCTGACGGATCAGCAGGCCGCCGCGCCCGTCGAAGCTGATGTGCAGCGTCGACTGGTACGCCTCCGTCATCCGCACCCCGTCCAGCGGCCGGTAGGAGCCGTTGTAGACGATCTCCGTCATCGACGGGTGGAAGAACAGGGTCAGCCAGACGCCCGTCAGCAGCAGGACGACAAAGCTGTACAGGGCGATCTCGCCCAGGAAGAAGGACCAGTGGTCCGGAAAGGCCTTCCGCAGCAGCTTGCCGCCGTCGTACACGGGGAGGCGGGCGTCCAGCGCGTCGGCGGCGCGCTCCGCCGCCGGCCGGGTCCGGGCCGTACTCTTCCTGCTCAGCACGGCCCACGAGTGCCCGGGCGCCCTGGCCGGAAACGCCCGGGAACGGTCGACGGACGCGGATCAGGTGCGGTCGCCCTTCGGCTTGCCCCGTTGGTCGGGGGTGCCGTGCGGGGGCGGACTGGAGGGTTGCGGCGAGGTCGCGGGCGAGACCGGCGAGCGGGACCGGCCGCCGTGCTGCTCGGGACGCAGGGCGCCCGGGTTCCCCGAGGTCGGCTCGGCGCCCGAGCGCAGCTGTTCCAGGCGGGCCGACAGCAGCTCGGTCACCGGCAGCCGGCCGGCGTGCGAGCGCTCGTAGGCCAGCAGGTCCTCGACCTCGTCGGCGGAGAGTGACCGTACGCGGCTCTCCAGACCGCCGATCGGCAGATGGTCGTAGTCGGGCAGGGGCAGGGTGTTGCGGGCGGGGTCGGTCATGGCTCTCGCTTCCTCCCTCGGGCGTGCGGGGTGCCGGTCCTCCCGCGGGCGTGCCCGGGGCCCTGGGTCAGCCGCCCGGGCCGCCGCTGCCGAACGAACCGCTGCTGCCCTCGCTCCAGCGCGGCCGCTCCTTCGAGGAGGCCGTCCGGGACGGGGAGTTGCCGTGGTTCGGCAGCTCGTGCGGGGTCAGCCGCCGGTCACTGCGGGGCACCTCGTCGGGCTCGCGGTTCTCCTGCACCTCGCGCACCGGACCCCCGTCCGGCACCCGAGGCTGCTCGTGCGGCTTCGGCGGCGCGGGCTCGCGGCGCCGGACGCGGGCACCCAGGACGAAGGCGCCGATCAGCACCAGCACGATCACCACTCCGGCCGCGATCAGCCCCATGGCGGCGGCGCTGCTCGCGGCGATGTCCATCGATGCGTTGGTCATGGCACGCGGGTACCCCCGACCTCCGCCATGAACCGACTCACCTGCGAAAGCGGCTCCCGGCACGGTGTTTGACGCACGGGCCACCGGCTACCCGCACGGTGTGACAACGACGACGACACAAGAGGAGCTCTTCCGGTTCCTGGAGGACCGCTTCGCCTGCGCGCAGGCGTGCACCGAGTGCGCACGCTCGTGTGCGCTGCGCGCCAGCCTGGTGGACCCGGACGGGACGGAACAGCAGGAACTCGTACGACGCAAGGGCATCATGTGCGCGGAGGTGTGCGACGCGACCTGCCGTGTCCTGTCGGAGCAGAACCGGCTCGACGAGGCCGGCATGCGCATCCAGGTGGAATGGTGCCGCACCGTGTGCCTGGAGGCCGCTCATGTCTTCGACGGCTACCCAGGCGGCCAGGACGGCGCGAAGGCCTGCCGGGAGTGCGCGCAGGCGTGCACGGACTTCCTCGCCACGCTGAACTGACCCACCCCACGACCCGGCACGCGGGCGGCTCGGCGGCAGGCACCCGGGCACCGGCCCGGTCCTCGGCATTCCCAATTTCTGGAACACGTTCTACGGTGTGCGCCGTCAGGACCGGACTGGGAGCCTGGAGGCGCCGTGCACCTCGAATACACGCCCGAGCAGCAGCGGCTGCGCACCGAACTGCGCTCGTACTTCGCCGAGCTGGTGCCCGACAACGCCTACGCCCGGCACGGCGACCCGGCCGCCCAGAAGCGCTTCTACCGCGAGACCATCCGCCGCCTCGGCACGGACGGCTGGCTCGGGGTCGGCTGGCCCAAGGAATACGGCGGGCGGGGCCTCACGGCGATGGAGCAGTTCATCTTCTTCGACGAGGCCGCCCAGGCGGGCGTCCCCCTGCCGCTGATGGCCCTGAACACGGTCGGCCCGACGATCATGCAGTTCGGCACGGACGAGCAGAAGGCCTACTTCCTGCCCAAGGTGCTCTCCGGCGAGATCGACTTCGCCATCGGCTACAGCGAGCCCGACGCGGGCACGGACCTCGCTTCACTGAAGACGCGCGCCGTTCGTGACGGGGATGAGTACGTGGTCAACGGACAGAAGATCTGGACGACCAACGGCGACACCGCGGACTGGGTGTGGCTGGCCACCCGCACCGACCCGGACGCCCCGCCGCACAAGGGCATCACCATGCTGCTGGTGCCGACCACCGACCCCGGCTACTCCTGCACCGTCATCACCACCCTCGCCTCGCACGACACCACCGCCAGCTACTACGAGAACATCCGCGTGCCCGTCTCCCGCCGGGTCGGCGCCGAGAACCAGGGCTGGCGGCTGATCACCAACCAGCTCAACCACGAGCGCGTCACCCTCGCCGCCCACGGCACCATGGCCATCCGCGCCCTGCACGACGTGCAGCGCTGGGCCATGGAGACCAAGCTCGCCGACGGCCGCCGCGTCGTCGACCTGCCCTGGGTGCGCCGCCGCCTGGCCCAGACCCACACCAGGCTGGACGCGATGAAGCTCCTCAACTGGCAGATGGTCAACGCCGTGCAGAACGGCACCCTCACCCCGCAGGACGCCTCCGCGGTCAAGGTCTACGGCTCCGAGGCCCGCCGCGACGCCTACGCCTGGCTGATGGAGATCGTCTGCGCGGCCGGTGAGCTCAAGGAGGGCTCGGTGGGCGCGGTCCTGCACGGCGAACTGGAGCGCGGCTACCGCTCGGCGGTCATCTTCACCTTCGGCGGCGGCAACAACGAGATCCAGCGGGAGATCATCTCGTGGATCGGCCTGGGGATGCCGCGTGTACGGCGTTAGCCTGCGGTCATGGGCGATCCCGGGCTGTTCACCCCCGACTCCGTGACCTGGCAGATGCACGGCGACCCCATGATGTGGGTCGCCGGCATCCGCGCGCTGTACCTCCAGGCCCTGCATCCGCGCGCGGTGCGCGGCGTCATGCAGAACTCGGACTTCCGCAAGGACGCCTGGGGGCGGCTGATGCGGACCGCCGACTTCGTGGGCACGACGACCTACGGCACCACCGAGGCCGCAGAACGCGCGGGCGCCCGCGTCCGCAAGATCCACAGCATGCTGTCGGCCACCGACCCGGACACCGGTGAGCGGTACGGCGTCGACGAACCAGCGCTGCTGCTGTGGGTGCACTGCGCCGAGATCGACTCCTATCTCCAGGTCCTGCGCCGCTCCGGGTTCCGGCTCACCGACGCCGAGGCCGACCGCTACATCGGCGAACACCGGGCGAGCGCCCGCCTGGTGGGCCTCGACCCCGACGCCGTACCCGCCAACCAGCAAGAGATGAACGCCTACTTCGAGAAGGTCCGGCCCGAGCTCGCCGTCGGACCCGAGGCACGCGAAGTGGACGACTTCCTGCTCCGCCCCCCGACGCATCCCCTTCTCGTCCCGGCGCGCGAGGTGCTGTGGCGGCGCGTGGCGCACCTGGCGTACGCCGCCCTGCCGCCGTACGCCCACGAGCTGTACGGCAGACCGGCCCCGAAACCCGCCACCGTCACCCTGCGCCTGCGTGCCACGGGCACCCTGCTGCGCTGCGTTCCCGCACGTGTGCGCTGGCAACTCCCGCCCAAACACATCCTGCGCGCCATGGCACGCCTCGGCCCGGGCGCGCGCCCCGCACCGTACAAACTCGGACGACAGCTGGCCATACTGGACGAGCCAGGGGTGGGTGGGGCGAACCGTACGGGGGGCGATCGCGGGAGATGGGGGACAGCAGGCTGATCCACGGCCGGTACCGGCTGCTCGACCTGATCGGGCGGGGCGGGATGGGCGAGGTGTGGCGGGCCCGGGACGAGTCGCTGGGCCGGCATGTCGCCGTGAAGTGCCTCAAGCCTCTCGGCCCCCACCACGACCAGGCCTTCACCCGGGTCCTGCGGGAACGCTTCCGGCGTGAGGCCCGCGTGGCCGCCGCGCTGCAACACCGCGGGGTGACGGTGGTGCACGACTTCGGCGAGGACGACGGCGTCCTCTATCTCGTGATGGAGCTGCTGGAGGGCCGCAACCTCAGCCAGCTCCTGGAGGACAACCAGCACCACCCGCTGCCGGTGGCCGACGTCGTGGACATCGCCGACCAGGTCTCCGCCGCCCTCGCCTACACCCACCGGCAGGGCATCGTGCACCGCGACCTCAAGCCCGCCAACATCATGCGGCTCACCGACGGCACGGTGAAGATCTGCGACTTCGGCATCGCCCGCCTCGGCCACGACATCGGCTTCACCTCCCGGCTCACCGGCACCGGCATCGCGATGGGCACCCCGCACTACATGTCCCCGGAGCAGATCGGCGGCTCCGAGGTCGACCAGCGCAGCGACCTGTACTCGCTGGGCTGCGTGCTCTACGAGATCGCCACCGGCGCCCCGCCCTTCGACCTCGACGACGCCTGGGCCATCCTCGTCGGCCACCGCGACACCCCGCCCCGCCCGCCGCGCAGCCGGCGCCCCGAACTGCCCGAGTACCTCGACAAGGTCATCCTCGACCTGCTGGCCAAACGCCCCGAACAACGCCCGCACGACGCCCGCGAATTGGGCCGGCGGATCAACATGGGCCGGACGACACCGGCGTACGTGCCCACCGTGGTGACCCCGCAGCCGGTGCTCCGGCCGCCCGAGCAGGCCCCCTCCCGCGAGGCCCGCCTGCCGTCCTGGACGCGCGGCATGACCACCGGCCACAAGGCCACCGGAGCCGGGCTGAGCACCACCCCGCCGGACGCCGGGGCCGGGCTGACCGGCGAGTGGATCGCCCGGCCGGCTACCGGCCACGTGGAGGAGCCGGCGCCCGACCGGCCCTCCGCTCCGTCCCCGCAGACGCTCGCCGCCCTGGTAGGACGGCACAACGCCGGACTGAGCCTCGGCAGACTCGGACGCTGGGCGGAGGCCGGCGAGGTGCACCGGGCGGTCGCCGCCGAACGCGCCCACCTGCTCGGCCCCGACCACCCCGACACCCTCGCCAGCCGCTACGAGGTCGCCTTCACCCTCAGCCGCACCGGCCGCGCCGCGGAGGCGCTGCAGGAGTACAAGCACGTGGCCGCCGCGAGAACCCGCGCCCTGGGCGCCGACCACCCCGACACCCTCGCCGCCCGCCAGGAAATGGCGTACGTGCTGGGCCAGTTGGGCCGCCACTTCGACGCCCACGAGGTGTACAAGTCGGTGCTCGCCGCACGTGAGCGGGGGATGGGCGCGGACCACCCCGACACCCTGCGCTGCCGCCACAACCTCGCCTTCAACCTCAGCAGACTCGGGCGCCTGGAGGACTCCTACCGCATGGCCCGCGAGGTGGCCGCCGCCCGCGCCCGGGTGCTCGGGCCCGACCACCCCGACACCCTGGTCACCCGCTACGAGGTCGCCTACGCGCTCGGCCAGCTGGGCCGCTGGCCGGAGGCCCTGCAGACCTACCGCGAGGTCGCCGAGGCCCGCGCCCGGGCCCTCGGCCCCGACCACGCCGACACCCTCGCCGCCCGCTACGAGGTCGGCATCAGTCTGGGCCGCCTCGGCCGCAGCGCGGAGGCCCTCACCCTGTACCGCGAGCTGATCGACGACCGCACCCGCGTCCAGGGCCCCACCCACCCCGAGACCCTGCGCGCCCGCCACGGCCTCGGCGTCAACCTCGGCCGCCTCGGCCGCTGGGAGGAGGCCCTCGCCGAGTCCCGCGACGTCTGCGCGATCCGCGAGCGCGTCCTCGGCCCCGAGCACCCCGACACCCTGGTCAGCCGCCGCGAGGTGGCCGTCGGTCTGGGGTGGCTGGGCCGCTGGGCCGACGCCCTGACCGAATACCGCCGGGTGGCCGCCGCCCGGGAGCGCGTCCTGGGCCCCGACCACCCCGACACCCTCGCCAGCCGTAACGACGAGGCACACTGCCTGGAACAACTCGGCCGGGGCGCCGAGGCCGTCGAGCTGTACCGCCGGGTGGCGGCACTGCGCCAGCAGCGGGCCTCCCACGGAGGCTGAGCGCTCCGGGGTCCGTATCGCCGTACACCCCTGGCCGCTGACGATCATCGCGTGTTACCAAGAAGCATGTCTGCACACGAGGGACCCGCGACGCACCGCACCTACGACGCCGTGATCGTCGGCGGAGGGCACAACGGCCTGGTCGCCGCCGCCTACCTGGCCCGGGCCGGGCGCTCCGTGCTGGTCCTGGAGCGGCTGGAGCACACCGGCGGAGCCGCGGTGTCCACCCGTCCGTTCGCCGGGGTAGACGCACGCCTGTCGCGCTACTCGTACCTGGTCAGCCTGCTGCCGAAGAAGATCGTCCGGGATCTCGGTCTGGACTTCCGGGTCCGCGCCCGCACCATCTCCTCGTACACACCCGTCGAACGGGACGGAAGGGCGACCGGACTCCTGGTGGGCGGCGGGGAGCGGCGCACCCGCGAGGCCTTCGCCCGGCTGACCGGCTCCGAGCGGGAGTACGAGGCCTGGCAGCGCTTCTACGGCATGACCGGCCGCGTCGCCGAGCGGGTCTTCCCCACGCTCACCGAGCCGCTGCCGGACCGGGAGGAGCTGCGCCGGCGCATCGACGACGACGAAGCCTGGCGGACCCTGTTCGAGGAACCGATCGGCGTGGCCATCGAGGATCGCTTCGCCGACGACCTGGTGCGGGGCGTGGTCCTCACCGACGCCCTGATCGGCACCTTCGCCGACGCCCACGACCCGTCCCTGGTACAGAACCGCTGCTTCCTCTACCACGTCATCGGCGGCGGCACGGGCGCCTGGGACGTGCCGGTCGGCGGCATGGGCGCGTTGACCGACGCCCTGGCCGGCGCCGCCCGCGACGCGGGTGCCGTCCTCGCCACCGGGCACGAGGCGGTACGGATCGACACGGACGGCCGAACCGCCGAGATCACCTACCGCACGGCCGACGGGGAGGGCACCGTCGCCGCCCGGCACGTCCTGGTGGGCGCCTCCCCGCAGGCCCTCGCCGAGCTGACCGGCGACGCGCCGCCCGCTCCCGCCGAGGGCGCGCAGCTCAAGGTCAACATGCTGCTCAAGCGGCTGCCGAAGCTGCGGGACGAGTCGGTGGACCCCCGCGAGGCGTTCTCCGGCACCTTCCACATCGCCGAGGGCTACCGGCAGCTGGCCACCGCCCACGCCCAGGCCGCCGCCGGCCGACCGCCCCTCGCGCCACCCTCCGAGATCTACTGCCACTCGCTCACCGACCCCACGATCCTCGGCCCCGACCTCGTCGAGCGGGGCTACCAGACCCTCACCCTGTTCGGCCTGCACACCCCGGCCCGGCTCTTCGACCGGGACAACGACGCCGTGCGCGAGGAACTCCTCAAGTCGACCCTCGCCCAGCTCGACGCCCACCTCGCCGAACCCCTCGCCGACTGCCTCGCCACCGACGCCGACGGCCGCCCCTGCATCGAGGCGAAGACCCCGCTGGACCTGGAGCGCGACCTGCGGCTGCCCGGCGGCAACATCTTCCACCGGGAGCTTTCCTGGCCCTACTCCGCTACGGACAGCGGACGTTGGGGTGTGGAGACCCGGCACGCGAACGTGCTGCTGTGCGGTGCGGGGGCGGTGCGCGGCGGGGGAGTGAGCGGTGTGCCGGGGCACAACGCGGCGATGGCGGTGCTGGGGGCGACCGGCGAGTGACCGGTTCGGCACGGGACTTCTACGACTCGCTCGCCGCCGACTACCACCGCGTCTTCCCGGACTGGGAGGCGAGCATGGCCCGGCAGGCGGCCGTGCTGGACCCCATGATCCGTCGCGAACTCGGTCCGGGTCCGCACCGGTTGCTGGACTGCGCCTGCGGCATCGGCACCCAGGCGATCGGCCTGGCCCGCGCCGGACACCGGGTGGTCGGCAGCGACCTGAGCCCGGTGGCCGCCGCTCGTGCCGCCACCGAGGCCGAGTCCCGCGGGACGAACCTTCCGGCCGTGGCGGCGGACATGCGGCAACTCCCTTTCAGGACGGCCGCCTTCGATGTCGTCGTCTGTGCCGACAACTCCCTAGCCCACCTGCTGACCGCCCGCGACGTGACGGCGGCACTCGGCGCCATGCGGCGCGTCCTGAGGGACGACGGCCTGCTCCTGCTCACCCTCCGCGACTACGACGAGCTGCGCCGCACCCGTCCCGCCTCCTCGCCGCCCCAGGTCTCCCGCGGTCCGGACGGCCGGTCGATCACCTTCCAGCTCTGGCACTGGCACGAGGACGGCGAGCGCTACGACCAGGAGTACTTCCAGCTGGTACCCGACGGAGGGGGCTGGCAGGTGCGGGTACGGCGGACCACCTCCCGGGCGGCGACCCGGGACGAGGTGGCGGACGCGGCGACCCGGACCGGTTTCACGGACGTCACCTGGCACACCCCCGGGAGCAGCGGCTATTACCAGCCCGTCCTGACGGCGCGCGCGACGACAGGGCGAAGCGTCCACCTGCCGTGACCACCGCGTCTCGCCCGCAGCGGGTGAGGCGGCGGGGCGGTCCACCGGCTCCCATGGGAGGGGCGGAACCTGCGCCCGGGGGCCGACTTCGGCGAGGTGGACATCATGCGACACTGGCGCGCTCTGATCGTTCTGGGGACGGCCCAGTTCCTGATGGTGCTGGACACCTCCGTCATGAACGTCTCCATCAGCCAGCTGGTCAAGGACTTCGACACCGAGGTCACCGCCATCCAGGCGGTCATCACGCTGTACGCCCTGGTCATGGCCGCATTCATGATCATCGGCGGTCGGCTCGGGGACATGTGGGGCCGCCGTCGCGTGTTCCTGCTCGGCATGACCGTCTACGGCACCGGATCCCTCATCACCGCTCTGGCGCCCACCCTGTGGGTCCTCGCCGTGGGCTGGTCGGTGATCGAAGGGCTCGGTGCCGCCATGGTGCTGCCGGCCATGGCGGCCCTGGTCGCGGAGTCGTACCGGGGACGCGAGCGGGCCGTCGCCTACGGGGTCATCGGCGGACTCGCCGGCGCGGGGATCGCGGTAGGCCCGCTGCTGGGCGGCTGGGTGACGACGTACCTGACCTGGCGGCTGGTCTTCGCCGGGGAGGTCGTGGTCGTCATCGCCGTCCTGCTCTTCCGGAAGGCGATCGCGGAGGTCCCGCGGAGCGGGCCGCGCCCGCATCTGGACGTCGTCGGCGCCGTGCTGTCTGCGGCCGGCCTCGGCCTGGGCGTGCTCGGCGTGCTGCAGAGCGGCTCCTGGGGCTGGGTGCAGCCCCGCAACCCGCCCTTCACCGTGTTCGGCTTCGCGCCGACGCTGTTCGTCATCGGCGCCGGAGTGGGAGTCCTGGGCGTCTTCGTGCGCTGGGAGCACCGGAGGGAGGCCCGTGCGGCCGATCCCCTCGTCCACCTGGTGCTGCTGCGCCGGCCGGCCCTGCGGTCCGGGCTGCTGACGCTGCTCAGCCAGAACCTCATCCTGCTGGGCCTGTTCTTCGCCATCCCCCTGTATCTGCAGGTGGTGCAGGGCTTCGACGCGTTCCAGACCGGGCTGCGCCTGCTGCCGGTCTCCATCACCATGCTCGCGTCCTCCACGGTCGCCTCCCGGCTGGGGCGCGTCATCGGCCCGCGCCGGGTGGTCCGGCTGGCGCTGCTGACCCTGACCGGGGCGATCATCTGGCTGCTGGCCACGATCGACCCGGACATCGACGACGCCCAGTTCGCCGGCGCCATGGCCGTGCTGGGCATCGGCATGGGGCTGCTCGCCTCCCAGCTGGGCAACGTCGTGCAGTCCAGCGCCGGTGAGGAGGAGCGCAGTGAGGCCGGCGGGCTGCAGTTCACGGCCCAGAACCTGGGCTCGGCGCTGGGCACCGCGCTCATCGGCTCGCTGCTCATCGGCGCACTGGCCCACGCCTTCACCACCCAGGTGGAGAACAACCCGCAGCTGTCGGACCAGGCCCGTCACGAGACGAGCGTGGCCCTCGAGTCCGGCATCAGCTTCGTCTCCACCGACCAGGTGCACACGGCGGCCGAACGCGCGGGACTGCCACCCGGCGAGGTCGACGCGCTCACGGACTCGTACGCCGCCGCCCAGCTCCAGGGGTTGAAGGCGGCGATCCTCGCCGCCGGCGGCATCACCCTCGCGAGCTTCCTGGTCACCCCGGGCCTGCCGGGCGCCCCGGCCGCGCGGGCCCGGCAGCCCAAGGCAGGAACGGCGGCGCAGGCCGTCGGCGGCACGAGCTGAGAAGGGGGCGGCCGTCATGTCCCGCACGGACCGGATCATGCCGGGGGCTCGGAGCGTGGAGCACCGGGCCGCCTCCGACTACACGGGCGGCGTCTACGGCTCCATGCTCGCCGCGTCCGTGGTGGTCGGGGCAGCCACGCAGGACTCGTTCCCGCGCCCGGAACTGGTGCTGCTGCTGTTGCTGACCGGCCTGGCGTTCTGGATCGCGCATGTGCACGCCCAGCTGTTCGGCGCCCGGCTGGCCCGGCAGGCCCTCGACCGCCGGGTCGTCTGGCGGGTCTGCCGGGAGGAGTGGCCGATCGTCAAGGCGGCGGTGCCGCCGGCCGTGGCGGTGGCGGTCAGCCCGCTGCTGGGCCTGGACATCCAGGGCGCACTCTGGCTGGCGCTCTGCGTCGCCGTCGCGGGTCAGATTGGCTGGTCGATGGCGGCGGCCCGGCGCGCCGGCGCCGGCTGGCCGCTGGTGACCGCGACCGCCGTGGTCAACCTGGTGCTCGGTCTGCTGATCATCATGCTCAAGATCTTTCTGACGCACTGAACGCCCGCCCCACCGGGATCATCCGTTCAGAGAGAGGCCGGCTCATGCAGCGCTACGAGATCCGCATCGACGGTCAGCTGTCGACGACCCTGACCGCGGCCTTCCCCGAACTCGATCACGTGGTGATGTCGGATCAGACCGTGCTGTACGGCCCGGTCGTCGACGAGGCACAGCTGTACGGGCTGCTGACCCGCTGCCAGTCTCTTGGGCTGCGTGTGGTCGAGATGTGTCAGGTGCCCGAGTGACCGGTTGCGGTGTCAGAGTGTCTCGGCGGTGACCCTGCCGGAGTCCACGGCGACCCGGAGCGCCGCGTAGTCCCGCTCGTTCTGGTCGGCGTAGGCCTGCGCGAACCCGACGAGCGCGCGGTCGAAGCCGTCGCCGGAGCCCAGGTAGGCGCCGATCGCGATGGGATCGCCGGAACGGGCGTGGGCCCGGGCCAGCGAGGCCCCGCACACCTGAGCGAACAGGTTCAGCATGTCCGGGTCCATGGTCTCGGGCCGGGCGATGCCCTTCCAGTCCCGCAGCTGTCGTACGTAGAAGTCCCGCTCCTGGCCGTCGAGGCCGACGACGTGGGTGTAGCCGAGGAAGATGTCGCTGGTCGTCTGGATGAGCCGCTGCCCGGTCACCACCCGGCGGCCCTGGTTGTCGAACCGCTCGCCGCCCGCGTGGGCCGCGAGGACCGACTCCTGCGCCTCCTTGGCCTGCAGCAGCAGGGGATCGTCGTCGTCGCGGCCGAGCAGCAGCAGGATCCAGCAGCGGGTGCCGACACTGCCGACGCCCACCACCTTGCGGGCCATGTCGACCAGGCGGTAGTGGCGCAGAAGGTGCCGGCGCTCGGAGGACAGCGTCGGCGCGTAGTCCTCGACCAGGGTGTGCAGCTCCTTCTCACGCCCTTCCTCGCCCGGCTCCGTCTGCAGGTCCTCGAACGGGGTGATCAGCGGCGGGTCCGGGGCGATGCGCCGGCCCTCGGGGGTGTCATGCGTGAGCTTGGCGAAGGCCTGCATATGGGTGCGGGTGCGGGCCTGCTCCGCCGCGCGTGCCGTGCGGCGGCGCTCCTTCTTGTCCATCGAGGAGGCCATCAGTCCGCGCAGCTTGTCCACGTCGTCCAGGGCGTACCAGATGTCGAGGGTGCGCATGCCGGCGAACTCCCGCATCCGCTCCCGGTAGGTGCGCACGCAGACCCGGACGGCGCGGTCCTGCTCCGCGGTCGGGAATCCGTTGGCGCGGGCCGCGATCACGAAGCTGGCCGCGAGGCGCTTGACGTCCCACTCGAAGGGGCCGGGATACGTCTCGTCGAAGTCGTTGATGTCGAACACCAGGTGCCGTTCCGGAGAGGCCAGCATCCGGAAGTTCAGCAGATGGGCGTCCCCGCACAGCTGCACGCGCAGACCGCTGTGGGGCAGTGCGCCCAGGTCGGTCGCCATGATGGCGGCGGCGCCGCGGTAGAAGCGGAACGGCGACTCGAGCATCCGGCCGTAGCGGATCGGTACCAACTCGGGCACCCGCGTGGCGGACTGACGCTCTATCACGGCGATCGGGTCCGGCCGCTCCGGCCCGGGGTCGAACCGGCCGTGGCTCGAACGCGGGAGACGGCCGCGCTCGCTCTTGCCGTAGGAAACCCTGTCCGGCACCGACAGGGTGGACGTGAACGGGCTGTGTGCGGACATGGTGACACCTCCGGAACGGGTTCTCACCCCACCTCACCGCCGCACCCGCGCACAGGGATCACCCGCGAGGGGTGACCCGGCGACCGGTGGCGGGCGGGACGCTGGCCGGGTGGGAGTCCCGCGCGCACGGCCTCGCCGGCGGCCGTCGCGGTCCACCCGATCACGCGAGGAGGCGCCATGACCGTGTCGCGTGACCCGGCACCCCGTACCGCACCGGGGTACCCGCCCGGCGAGCAGGCGCGGCCCGCCCCGCCCGGCGACCCGGCGGACGTCCTCGCGGGTCTCGGCGGATCGTGGACCTGGATCCTCGCCTCGGCGATCGCCACTCTGGTGCCCGGCGTCATCGTCCTGGTGTGGCCGGACGAGACACTGCACGTCCTCGCGGTGCTGATCGGGCTGTACCTGCTGGTGGGCGGGGTGTTCCGGTTCGTCACGGCCTTCTCCCGCCGCGAGCACGGCGAACGCCTGCCCGCCCTGCTGGTGGCGGTGCTGTTCGTGCTGGCGGGTGTGCTGTGCCTGCGCCACCCGCTGCAGACCGTCGCCACGCTGTCCCTGATCGTCGGGGCGGTCTGGCTGGTCGGCGGCATCCTGACGGCGTACACCGCGCTGGCCGCCCGGGACCTCCCGCACCGCGGCTTCGTCCTGGGCGCCGCGGCGCTCGCCTGCGTAGCCGGAATCCTGGTGCTGGCCACGCCCACCGACTCGGCCCGCGCCCTGACCCGGCTGCTCGGAGTGTGGCTGGTCCTGCTCGGCGTGGCCGAACTCGCCCTCGCCCTGGCCTGGCGAAGCGCTCTGCACAGGGCCCTGGCGGCGAACCGGGGCGGGCCCGCCGCACCTGACTGACAACAGTCGGGGGCCCGCGGGCCGGTCTCCTCGTCCCAGGAGCCCCCGCCGCATACGACAGGGGGGGACCCATGGGTACCGACAAGGTCTCCGCACCACATGCCGACAGCGGCACCGCGCAAGCCGCTCACGTCCTGACCGCCGACGAGCACGCCGAGTACCGGCGGCTGCGCCGAGCGGCCACCGTCCGCCACCGGCATCTCCGCCACGCCGTGGCCACGGTCCTGCTGGTGCTGACCATGCTGCTCACACCGTTGGCCCTGGTGGCGGCCTGGGTCCACGACGAGGTCGCCGACACCGCCCGCTACGTCCGGACGGTGGCGCCCCTCGCCTCCGACCCGGCCGTGCAGGACGTCCTCATCGACCGGCTGACCCACCGTGTCGTCTCCAACCTCGACGTCGACGCGCTCACGGCCTCGCTCACCACCGCTCTGCGGAAGTCGGGAGCCCCGCCCCGTGTCGTCGAGAGCTCCACGGCGCTGGCCGGCCCTCTGCGTTCCGCGGTCACGGGCGTCGTCCACCGCAACGTGAGCCGCGTGATCACCAGTGACGCCTTCCGGCAGGCATGGGAGGGCTCCAACCGCCGCGCCCACGCCGCCGTCGTGCGCATGCTGACCGGCGACAGGAGCGGTGCGCTGCGTGCCGAGGGCGACACCGTCCAGCTCGACCTGGGCCCGGTGGTCGACCAGGTACGGCAGCGGCTCGTCGACGCCGGTTTCGAGAAGGCCGCCGCCATCCCGGACAGCGACCGGACGATCACCCTGTTCCGCACCGAGCAGCTCGGCAGGGCCCAGGACGGCATGCGGCTGCTGGACGTCCTGGGCACCTGGCTGCCCGTACTGACCCTGGTCACGGCCGCCTGCGCCGTGTGGGCCGCTCCGGCGCACCGGCTGATGCTGCTGATCACGGCCTCGGGCATCGGCGTGATGACGGTGGTGCTGCTCGTCGCGCTGGCCGTCCTGCGACGCGTCTACCTGGACTCGGTCCCCTCGGACACGCTGCCCACCGACGCCGCCGCGGCGATCTACGACACCTTCGTCCGCTTCCTGCGCGACAGCACCCGGACGCTTCTGGTCGTCGCCGTGATCACGGCGCTCGCCGCCTATCTGCACGGCCCTGGCCGGGTCGCCCGCCGACTGCGGGGGCTCGCCCGGCGCGGCACCACCGCCACCGGGCGGGCGCTGGGCCGGGCCGGAGTGCGCACGGGCGGCACGGGACGGTGGCTGGACACCCACGGGAAGTGGATCACCGGCCTGGTGATCGGCGCCGGAGCCCTGGCCCTGGTGCTGTGGAACCACCCCACGGTCGGCGGGGTGATCCTCGTGCTCGGCCTCGTGCTCGCCGTCCTTTTCGCCGTGCGGGTCGCCGCCGCCGTGGCTCCGGCGGCCGACGCGCCCTCCGGACTCACCCGCGCGGGGTGATGCCCGACCGGCTTGCCGTGCCCACGCTGAAAGCAGACAAACCGGCGGCCGGGCGGCCGCCCGGGACGAAGGAGAGCCATGAACGCGCCGACGTACCTCGCGTACGACTATCCGCTGCTGAGCGTCTTCTGGTCCATGCTGGTGTTCTTCCTGTGGATCATGTGGTTCGTCCTGCTCTTCCGGATCGTCGTCGACATCTTCCGCGACGACGAGATGAGCGGCTGGGGCAAGGCCGGCTGGCTGGTGTTCGTCATCGTCCTGCCCTTCCTGGGCGTCTTCGTCTACGTGATCGCGCGGGGCAAGAACATGGGGCGCCGGGAGATCGCACAGGCGCGCGCACAGCAGGACGCCTTCGACAGCTACGTCCGGGAGACGGCCAAGGGCGGCGGCACCAGCAGTGTCGACGATCTCGCCAAGCTGTCCGAGATGCGCTCCCGCGGCGACATCACGGACGACGACTACCGCCGGGCCAAGGAACTGGTCCTCAGCGGTTCAGGGGCCCCCGACCGCGCGGGTGGCGTCGGCTCGTCCGCCGGCCACCTCTGAGGCACACCGGACGACAGGAATCGAGGCAGCACCATGACCGCCACACACCCCGCACACGCGCACGCGACCAGGCAGGCCTGGGCCGGCGGGCTGATGACCTTCGGGGCCGTGATGCTCATGATCGCCGGACTGCTGGACGTCTTCCGGGGCATCATGGCGATCGCCTCGGACGACATCTTCGTCAACACCCGCAACTACGTCTTCCAGTTCGACCTCACCGGCTGGGGCTGGATCCACCTGATCCTGGGCGCGGTCGGCGTGCTCGTCAGCTTCGGGCTGTTCCAGGCCATGACGTGGGCGCGGGTCGCCGGAGTGGGGATCGCCGCGCTCATCATCATCGCCAACTTCCTCTCGCTGCCGTACTACCCGGTGTGGTCGGTCGTGATGATCGCGATGTCGGGATTCATCATCTGGGCCCTGTGCGTGGTCCGGCAGGACGACGAGTCCTTCGACCCGTTCGAGCGCCCGGGGCACGACATCTGACGATCCGTCGGCAGCGGACCGGCGCCGGCGCCCCCCAAGGGGCCCGGCGCCGCAGAAGTCTGATGGAGCGTCAGAAAAAGTCTTCCGTCGGCCGGAGGACTGCGGCATCCTGCGCCCATGCAGACGGAGCTGAGCAACACACTGGGAGTCGAGCACGCCATTTTCGGCTTCACGCCGTTCCCCGCCGTCGCCGCGGCCATCAGCCGGGCCGGCGGTTTCGGTGTGCTCGGCGCGGTCCGCTACACCGCCCCCGACGACCTCAAACGCGACCTCGACTGGATCGAGGCCCACGTCGACGGCAAGCCCTACGGCCTCGACGTCGTCATGCCCGCCAAGAAGGTGGAGGGCGTCACCGAGGCCGACGTCGAGGCGATGATCCCCGAAGGGCACCGGCAGTTCGTCAAGGACACCCTCGCCAAGTACGGCGTGCCCGAGCTGGCCGAGGGGGAGGCGTCCGGGTGGCGCATCACCGGGTGGATGGAGCAGGTCGCCCGCACCCAGCTCGACGTCGCCTTCGACTATCCGATACGGCTGCTCGCCAACGCCCTCGGCTCCCCGCCCGCCGACGTCGTCGCCCGCGCCCACGAGCACGACGTCCTCGTCGCCGCCCTCGCGGGCAGCGCCCGGCACGCGGTCAAGCACAAGGAGGGCGGCATCGACATCGTCGTCGCCCAGGGCTACGAGGCCGGCGGGCACACCGGCGAGATCGCCTCCATGGTGCTCACCCCCGAGGTCGTCGAGGCCGTCGACCCTCTTCCGGTGCTGGCCGCCGGCGGCATCGGCAGCGGACAGCAGGTCGCCGCCGCGCTCGCCCTCGGCGCCCAGGGCGTATGGCTCGGTTCCCTCTGGCTGACCTGCACGGAGGCCGACATGTCCTCGCCCGCGGTGACCAGGAAACTGCTCGCCGCCGGATCCGGCGACACCGTCCGCTCCCGCGCCCTGACCGGAAAACCGGCCCGGCAACTGCGCACCGAGTGGACCGACGCCTGGGACGACCCGAACGGCCCCGGCACCCTCCCCATGCCCCTGCAGGGCCTGCTCGTCGCCGAAGCCCTCACCCGCATCCAGAAGTACGAGGTCGCGCCCCTGCTCGGCACGCCCGTCGGGCAGATCGTCGGCCGGATGACCAGCGAACGCAGTGTCCAGGCCGTCTTCGACGACCTCACCCGCGGTTTCGAGAAAGCCGTCGACCGCGTCAACCGCATCGCCGGAAGGAGCGGCAAGTGACCAGCACGCCCCCCGCCGGATTCTGGGCCCAGGCCACCCACGACCCCGACCGCACGGTGCTGATCGCACCCGACGGCGAGGAGTGGACCGCCGGACGCCTGCACGCCGTAACCAACCGGCTCGTCCATGGCCTGCGCGCCGCCGGCCTCGAACGCGGGGACGCCTTCGCGGTCGTCCTCCCGAACGGCCCCGAGTTCTTCACCGCGTACCTGGCCGCCAGCCAGGCGGGCCTCTACCTGGTCCCGGTCAACCACCACTTCGTCGGTCCGGAGATCGGCTGGATCGTCGCCGACTCGGGCGCCAAGGTGCTCATCTCCCACGAGCGTTTCGCCGCCCCCGCCCGCCACGCGGCCGACGAGGCCGGGCTACCGGCGAGCCACCGCTACGCCGTCGGCACGGTCGAGGGCTTCCGGCCCTACGCCGAACTCCTCGACGGACAGCCGGAGTCGGCGCCCTCCGACCGCGAGCTCGGCTGGGTCATGAACTACACCTCGGGCACCACAGGCCGTCCCCGCGGCATCCGCCGCCCGCTGCCCGGAAAGCGCCCCGAGGAGGCGTATCTCGGCGGTTTCCTCGGCATCTTCGGCATCAAACCGTTCGACGACAACGTCCACCTGGTCTGCTCGCCGCTCTACCACACGGCGGTACTGCAGTTCGCGGGCGCGTCGCTGCACATCGGGCACCGCCTCGTGCTGATGGACAAGTGGACGCCCGAGGAGATGCTCCGTCTGATCGACACCCACAGGTGCACCCACACGCACATGGTCCCCACCCAGTTCCACCGCCTGCTCGCCCTGCCGGAGCCGGTACGGCGGTCCTACGACGTCTCGTCCATGCGGCACGCCATCCACGGCGCGGCCCCCTGCCCGGACCACGTCAAGCGGGCCATGATCGACTGGTGGGGCGACTCGGTCGAGGAGTACTACGCGGCCAGCGAGGGCGGTGGCGCCTTCGCCACCGCCGAGGACTGGCTGAAGAAGCCCGGCACGGTCGGCAAGGCCTGGCCGATCAGCGAACTCGCCGTGTTCGACGACGACGGCAACCGGCTGCCGCCCGGCGAACTCGGCACCGTCTACATGAAGATGAACACCGGCGGCTTCGCCTACCACAAGGACGAGGCCAAGACGAAGAAGAACCGCATCGGAGACTTCTTCACCGTCGGCGACCTCGGCTACCTCGACGAGGACGGCTACCTCTTCCTCCGCGACCGCAAGATCGACATGATCATCTCCGGTGGAGTCAACATCTACCCCGCGGAGATCGAGTCCGCCCTGCTCGCCCACCCGGCCGTCGCCGACGCCGCCGTCTTCGGCATCCCGCACGACGACTGGGGCGAGGAGGTCAAGGCGGTCGTGGAACCGGCCCCGGGCCATGAACCCGGACCGGACCTCGCCGCCGACCTCCTCGCCCACTGCGCCGGACAACTCGCCGGCTACAAACGGCCCAAGAGCGTCGACTTCATCGCCGAGATGCCCCGCGACCCCAACGGCAAGCTGTACAAACGCCGGCTGCGGGACCCCTACTGGGAGGGCCGCACCCGTCCGGTGTGAGCGGCCGTCACGACCGGACCCGGATCACCCTGAGGACCGGCGAGGACCGGATGTCCTTCTCGCAGAAGCGGGCGGTCACCCACTTCTCGCCCGAGAACAGCCGGGTCTGGTCGCTGTAGTGCGGCGAGTTCGGGTTCTCGGACTGGGCGTACGTCAGCAGGGTGCGGGCCACCGGGCAGCCGCTGCCGTCCCAGCCGACGGCCTGGATGTGGCTGGAGCCCGTCGTCACCTCCGTGTAGCCGCCCCGCGCCGCGTCCCACACCGGCTCGATCTTGTTCCACACACCCAGCCTCTCCGTACCGCCCGGGACGGGGATGCGCTTGCCGCCCCGCACCACGAACTGGTGCTCGCCGAGCGGGGAGTCGAGCGGGATGCCCGCCGCCCGGAGCTCGCCGACCGTGTCCGCGAGGGCCGTGGTGAAGCCGGGAGCGGCGGTGTTGAGCGTGTTCGGTGTGTGGACCGGGTCGGCCGCCGAGAACGGCACCTTCCAGAACCGGGCCGCCGGCACCGTGGCCGTCAGCCTGCGCCAGAAGCGGTCGAAGAGCAGGGCGCCCCGGCTGTCGGTGTTCATGGTCCGGTCCCAGGCCGCGAGCGTCCCGCAGGCCTCGGCGACGTCAACCACCTTCCCGTCACTGGCCGTTGCCGTGCCGCCGGGCAGCGCGGCACACGCCTTCGCCGTGTCGGCCGCCGCCAGCTCGCCCGCGGGCGCCCGATTGGCGAACTCCTGCCGCTGCAGGTCCCGGACCGTGAGCCCGCCCCGCTTCGCCAGCGCCGCCACGTCCTCGATCGCACCCCGTGTCCGCAACTGACGCTGAGTGCCGATGTCCCCGAAGACGCGCTCGTATCCCGTGAGGGGGTGGTCGGCGTTCGTCAGCCAGGGACTGCCGTTGGAGTTCTCCGCGTAGGGGGCGTCCAGAAGCGTCGGCATCCGGGAAGGCCCGAAGGTGCCGGGCTGCACGGCGTCCTTGTCACTGCCGGGCGCACAGTCGCCCCGCGAGCCGTCGAGGACCGCCAGGCCCGCCTGCGCGTAGGTGACCTTGCCGAGGTCCGTGGAGCAGCGCGCCGCGAGGTCGTCGGTGATGCGGGGCAGGATCTGCGACTGGGTGTAGAGGGAGTGCCCCGAGGAGTCCGCGGCGATGGTGTTCACCCACGGCAGCCCCTGGTGCCGGTCGAGGGACGTGAGGATGTCCGCCGTGCCGCGTGCCTTGCCGAAGCCCAGCGAGGTGTCGGCGAACCGCAGGTTGGCGGCGTTGGGATCGTTGAGCGCGTAGGCCGTCGTGGCCGTCCAGGGCAGCGGCGGATCGCCCTGCGGGTCGGCGACGACGGGGCCGTAGCGGGTCCACCACTGGGTGCGGGTCACGGGGGCGCCGTCCTTGACCGCCACCGTGACGGTCCGCCCGGTCATCCGCTCCGGCTTGCCGTCGACGAGATAGACGGTGGGGTCGGCCGGGTCGAGCGTCAGCCGGGTGAGGTTGAACGGAACCCCGGTCGCGACGGTGTGGCTCCACGCCACACGGGAGTTGTAGCCGATGGAGACGGTCGGCGAGCCCAGCAGCGAGGCTCCGGCGACGTTCAGCTCGCCCGGGATGGTCTGCTGCACCTGCCAGAAGCGGCGCCCGCCGTGCCACGGGTAGTGCGGGTTGCCCAGCAGCAGACCCCGTCCGTTCGCCGTGGTGGCACCGCTGAAGGCGACGGCGTTCGACCCCATGTCCGAGTCGGCGGTCCGGGCGCGCACGGCCCTGATCAGGGCCTGGGCGTCGAGCATGGCTTTGGTGCCGGTGCCGGTGCCGGTGCCGGTGGGCGGCTGCGCGCCGGTGATCTCGTCCACGGCGCCGCCCTGGCCGCCGAGCACCGAGATGGCGTAGAAGCGGGCGGCCACGTCCGTGGTCGTGACCGGCCGCACCCAGGCGGCACTGCGGCACGCCGGGTCATTGATCCGGTTCTGCGCGAGCCAGGCGTTGTACCCGGCGGCGAAGCCCCGCATCAGGTCCTTGGCGTCCCTGCTCGGGCCCAGCGGTGCCGGTTCGGCGAGCAGCTTCTCCACCGTGCGGGACTCCCGCACGCCACGGAAGTACAGGTCGCTGGAGAGGTTGTCGGCGGCCGACGAGAGCGAGAAGTCGGTCGACGCGTCGGCTCCGAAGTAGCGCGAACGCTCACCGCGCACGGTCACGAAGCCGTCGGCGAGCGTGCACACCTGGTCGGCGGCCTGCGCCCAGCCGGTGCCGAAGCCGAGGTCCGGGTAGTCCTCGGCGACGATGTGCGGAATGCCGTACTCGGTGTAGCGGATCACGGCGGACAGTCCGCCGCGGGCCGGACTCTCCTGACGGGCCTGCCGGTCCGCCGCGGCGGCGGGCACCGCGGTGGATGCGGTGAGCAGGGCTAACGCCGCGATGAGCAGTCGTCTCGGGCGGATGCGCAAGGGTGTCTCCCAACGTCATCGGGGGAAGCTGCGATTGGCCGTACGAACGTGCTTGACCTGCCCCGGTCACGGACCGAGGATCATGAGTCATGACGCAGGGACACGGCAGCACGGTTGACGGGGTGCTGCGGCGCAGCGCCCGGCGCACCCCCGCGCGGGTCGCGGTGGAGTACGGCGAGCGGTCATGGACGTACGGCGAACTCGACGAGGCCGTCTCCCGCGCGGCGAGCGTCCTGCTCGGCCAGGGGCTGGAGCCGGGCGACCGGGTCGGCGCCTACGGCCACAACTCCGACGCCTACCTGATCGCCTTCCTCGCCTGCGCCCGCGCCGGCCTCGTGCACGTCCCGGTCAACCAGAACCTGACCGGCGACGATCTCGCCTACATCGTCGGCCAGTCGGGCAGCTCGCTCGTCCTCACCGATCCCGACCTCGCGGACCGGCTCGCCCACGACGTCCGGACCCTGCCGCTGCGCGACACCGACGACTCCCTGCTCGCCCGGCTCACGACCGCGCCCGCGTACGACGGCCCCGAGCCGCGCACCGAGGACCTGGTCCAGCTGCTGTACACCTCCGGTACGACCGCCCTGCCCAAGGGCGCGATGATGACGCACCGCGCGCTGGTCCACGAGTACCTCAGCGCCATCACCGCCCTGGACCTGTCCGCCGGTGACCGGCCGGTGCACTCCCTGCCGCTCTACCACTCGGCGCAGATGCATGTGTTCCTGCTGCCGTACATCGCCGTCGGCGCCACCAACATCATCCTCGACGCGCCCGACGGCGACCGCCTCTTCGACCTGATCGAAGCGGGCCGCGTGGACAGCCTGTTCGCGCCGCCGACGGTCTGGATCGGTCTGTCCAACCGCCCCGACTTCGCCACCCGGGACCTGAGCGGCCTCCGCAAGGCCTACTACGGCGCCTCGATCATGCCGGTGCCCGTCCTGGAGCGGCTGCGCGAACGGCTGCCGAAGCTCGGCTTCTTCAACTGCTTCGGCCAGAGCGAGATCGGCCCCCTGGCCACCGTCCTCGCCCCGGACGAGCACAAGGGCCGCATGGATTCCTGCGGCCGGCCCGTGCTCTTCGTCGACGCCCGCGTGGTCGACGAGGACGGCAAGGACGTCCCCGACGGCACGCCCGGTGAAATCGTCTACCGCTCGCCGCAGTTGTGCGAGGGCTACTGGGACAAGCCGGAGGAGACCGCGGAGGCCTTCCGGGACGGCTGGTTCCACTCCGGCGACCTCGCGGTGCGCGACGCGCACGGCTACTACACGATCGTCGACCGGGTGAAGGACGTCATCAACTCCGGTGGCGTCCTGGTCGCTTCACGCCAGGTCGAGGACGTCCTCTACACCCACGAGGCGGTCGCCGAGGTCGCCGTGATCGGCCTGCCCGACGAGCGGTGGGTCGAGGCCGTCACGGCGGTCGTCGTACCACGCGGCGAGGTCACCGAGGAAGAGCTCATCGCCCACACCCGCGAGCAGTTGTCGCACTTCAAGGCCCCGAAGCGGGTGGTGTTCGTCGACGAACTCCCGCGCAACGCCAGCGGGAAGATCCTGAAACGGGAGCTGCGGGACAGCCTCGGTGCATGATGCGGCGCGGCCCGGGTACCCGACGTGCCCCTTCCCGGGCACGTGATGCGATGCACAGGAAAGACCCGTTTCGTACCCGGCACGGCCGCCAGTAGCATGGCTCCTGTTCATGGCAGGAGGACACAAACCAGGCATGCGTTGCTGCTTCCCCGCTCCTCTCGCCGCCCTCGCCGGAGTCCCCGGCCCCTGTGAGGTGCTGCGTTCCGGAGCACTGCTCGCCCCGGCGCTGCTGCGCGCCGTCTCCGCCGCCCGCACCCGACTGCCGCACCACCACCCGATCGCCGCCGTCCATCTGGAACTGGTCACCCTGATCGAGGACCGCGCGATCATCACCTGGTACACCGGCATCCCGGGCACCGACGACGGCTTCGGGCACATGCTGCCCGCCCTCACCGAGGGCGAGGTCGTCTACGGCACCCATCCCGGCCGGCTCAACCGGGTCGCCGGCGAGGACCTGCCCACGGCCCACCACCACGTGGAACTCACCGGCCTGGAGCCCGGGCAGACGTACTACTACCAGGCCCGCTCCCGGGGCGTGGCCGCCCGGCCCACCGCGCTGCACCTGATCCGCGGCAACGCCGCCGGCACCTCCCTGCACGGCCTGGGTTCGCACGGCGGCCCGTACTCCTTCACCACGCCCCTGCCCCCGCCCGGCCGGCATCTGATCTCCCTCGCTCTCTGCAACGACCTGCACCTCGGCGAGACCACCGCCGGGCTCGTGGGCGGCATCCCCTTCATGCGCGGAATCTCCCAGCAGCCGGGGCTCGCGCCCTACCCGGAGCTCATGACCCGGGCCCTGGTGCAGGAGGCCCGCAGACGAGGGGCCGACGTACTGCTGGCCGCGGGCGACATCTCGGCCGGCGGCTCGGCCGCCGATCTCGCGCGGGCCAGGGGCATCCTGGACGGCTTCGGGACGCACGGACGGGACTACTTCGTCGTCCGGGGCAATCACGACCGGCCCGGAGCGGTCGAGGAGTCCGACGGCGACACCTTCCGCCGCGGCTTCGGCCGGCCGGACGAGCCGGGGTACTTCGAGCGCGACCTGGGCGGGCTGCGCATCATCGGGCTCGACACCTACGAGAAGCGCGGCAACGGCGCCGACTCCGGCGGGCTCGGCGCCGAGCAACTGGCCTGGTTCCGCAGCCGGTTGCGCGAGCAGCGGGAGCAGCCCACCGTCGTCTTCGGCCACCATCCGCTGACCGTACGGGACTCGCTCTTCCCCGTCGGCGCGGGCCAGCGCCTGGGCCGACGCCAGGCCCGGGCCATCCTGGAGGCCTATGCCGCCACCCCGGGCGTCTTCCTCCACCACGCCGGCCACACCCACCGCAACAAGCGCACCGTGCTGCCACAGGCACCGCACGTGGCCCTGCAGGAGGTCGGCGCCGCCAAGGAGTACCCCGGCGGCTTCAGCCTGCTGCGCGTCCACACCGGCGGCTACGCCCTCAACTTCTTCAAGGCGCGCGGCGCCGAGGCCCTGGAGTGGGGCGAGCGCAGCCGGCGCATGGCCGGGGGCCTGTGGCCGCACCACGCGCTCGGCCGCTCCGTCACCGACCGCAACAGCGTGGTCTACCGCGACCTGTCCGGGATCACCCGGCCGTCCCTGGCGTCCTTGGGCGCGACCGGCGCGGCGGGTTGACAGCAGTCTCCGCAGGCCTGGCGCGCGGGTGGCTGGGCCGACAGGGGGCTGTGTTGTGCCCGGCGTGCGGGGGCGTGCGGGCGGGGGTTGCAGGGGCCTCCGCCGACCGAGGCGCGGGCCGGCAGGGACTCCGTCCCCCGGTCATCCGCGCCGGAGGTCAACGATCCGGCGGATCTTGCCCACCGACCGTTCCAGTGACTCCGGTTCGACGATCTCGACGGCCACCGAGACACCGATGCCGTCCTTCACGGCCGCCGCGATGGCCCGCGCGGCCGCGTCACGGACCTCCGGCGCGGCGTCGGGGCGGGCCTCGGCCCGTACCGTGAGCGCGTCCAGACGTCCCTCACGGGTCAGCCGCAGCTGGAAGTGGGGCGCCACGCCCGGCGTGCGCAGCACGATCTCCTCGATCTGTGTCGGGAAGAGGTTCACCCCGCGCAGGATCACCATGTCGTCGCTGCGGCCGGTGACCTTCTCCATGCGCCGGAACACCCGCGCCGTCCCCGGCAGCAGCCGGGTCAGATCGCGCGTGCGGTACCGCACGACGGGCATGGCCTCCTTGGTCAGCGAGGTGAAGACCAGCTCGCCCTCCTCGCCGTCCGGCAGCACCTCACCCGTGATCGGGTCGACGATCTCCGGATAGAAGTGGTCCTCCCAGATGTGCAGCCCGTCCTTGGTCTCCACGCACTCCTGCGCCACGCCCGGGCCGATCACCTCCGACAGTCCGTATATGTCCACGGCGTCGATCGCGAACCGCTCCTCGATCTCCCGCCGCATCTCCTCCGTCCAGGGCTCGGCACCGAACACGCCCGTCCGCAGCGAGGTGGAGCGCGGATCGACGCCCTGCCGCTCGAACTCGTCGAGCAGCGTCAGCATGTACGACGGCGTCACCATGATGATCCGCGGTGCGAGGTCCTGGATCAGCTGCACCTGACGGGCCGTCATGCCGCCGGACGCGGGGACGACCGTACAGCCGAGCCGTTCGGCGCCGTAGTGCGCGCCCAGGCCGCCGGTGAACAGGCCGTATCCGTACGCCACATGGACCGTGTCGCCCGCTCGGCCGCCCGCGGCGCGGATCGAGCGGGCCACCATGTCGGCCCACAGGGAGAGGTCGTTGTCCGTGTAGCCGACGATGGTCGGGCGGCCGGTGGTGCCGCTGGAGGCGTGGATGCGGCGGACGCGGTCCCGGGGTACGGCGAACATGCCGTACGGGTAGTTCTCGCGCAGGTCGGCCTTGGTGGTGAACGGGAAGCGGGCCAGGTCTTCCAGGGACCGGCAGTCGTCCGGGTGGACGCCGGCCTTGTCGAAGGACTCCCGGTAGAAGGGCACGTGTTCGTAGGCGTGCCGCAGTGAGGACCGCAGCCGTTCCAGCTGCAGCGTCCGCAACGCCCCGGCGTCCAGCCTTTCCCCCGCGTCCAGCAGCTCCGTCACATCAGCCATCGGGACTTCTCCCTAACCAACCGCATCAATACGGACGACCGATCATTCGGTCGAGATGTTCGGGATCAGTAATTCAGGCCGTCCAGGCGCAGGCAAGAGGTCTGGCCGCATTTTCTGGAACTCCGTTGCGGCGCCGTTCCGCCGCCGGTGAAGATCGGCGCATGCCGACCTTCACCGCCGCCGACGGGACCGAGCTCGCCTACCACCTGCGAGGTGAGGGCGCCCCGCTCGTCGTCCTGCCCGGCGGCCCCATGCAGGCCTCCGCCTACCTCGGTGACCTGGGCGGTCTCTCCGCGCACCGGCGCCTGGTCCTGCTCGACCTGCGTGGCACGGGCGACTCCGCGACACCGGCCGATCCGGGCTCGTACCGCTGCGACCGGCTCGTGGCCGACGTGGAGGCCCTGCGCGCGCACCTGGGACTCGACCGGATGGACGTCCTCGCCCACTCGGCGGGCGGCAGCCTCGCGATGTTGTACGCGGCCAGGTACCCGGAGCGGGTGGCGAGGCTGGTGCTGGTGACCGCCATTCCGTGGGCGCTGGGCCTGCCGGCGACCGCCGAGCAGCGGCTGGCGGCGGCACGGCTGAGGAGCGGCGAGCCGTGGTTCCCGGAGGCGTTCCCGGCCCTCGAGCGGTGGCTGGCGGGGCGGTCCGACTACGACCCCGCATGCGCGCCCTTCTTCTACGGCCGCTGGGACGACACGGCTCGGCGGCACGAGGCGCGCGCGGAGGAGCAGTTCAACGACGAGGCGTCCGAGAGGTACGGGTCGGAGGGCGCCTACGACCCACCCGCCACCCGTGCCGCACTCGCCCGCCTCACCGCTCCGGTCCTGGTCCTCGCCGGAGAACTCGACGGCGGCCCACGCCCCGAACTGGCCCGGGCCGCCGCCGACGCGTTCCCGAACGCCGACTTCACCGTCCAGCCCGGCGCGGGGCACTACCCGTGGCTGGACGACCCCGACTGGTTCGCCGGCCGGGTCACGCGTTTCCTGGACGGGCGGCGAGTGCCCGCACGGCCGTCCGTCCAGCCGGAAGGAGACTCCTTGACTCAGTGACGCCGCTGAGCCCAGGCCGTTGCGCGGCGGCGCCGAAGCAGAACATGACCGGCGGCGAGCCCCACCCCGAGCGCGGTCAGCCCGACCCCGCCCGCCACCTCGAAGCCGGACGGCCCCTGGCTACCGCCGACACCCCCGTTGACGCCTCGCGTGGGCGGCAGGGTGGAGGGGATGGCGGTGGCACCTCGGCGCGGCAGGTCCTCACAGGCGATGCCGTCGTTGTCCGCGTCCAGGCGGTTGGGGTCGCTGGGATCGCGGTTGAACTCCGCCTGGGCGTCCTCCTGCGTGGCGAAGTCACCGCAGTTCAGGTTGTTCTGAGCGTGGGCGGCCACGGCCGCCGGACCGGTGGTCACGAGGATCGTCAGCGCGGCGGTGGTGAGCGCGCGTATGCCTGCGTTCATGGGGGGTCCCTTCGGGCGCGGTGACCTCCGTCACCGTGATCCGACCCTAGGGACCCCGCCCCGCCCGGGCGCGTCCTGCTACGCCGTCCGGAGGCTTCCTGCCCGGGGTGTCAGCCGCCGTTCGGGCCGTATGCCGCTATGAAGCGGTCGCGGAACGTGTCCATGGTCCACTCGGGGGCGTTGGGCGCGGGCTTGAGGCCGTCCGTCCAGCCCCAGTTCGCGACGCGGTCCAGCACCTTGGGGTCGCGGGCGACGATGGTGACCGGGACGTCCCTGTTGGCGGTGCCCCGGGTGACCGTCGGGACGGGCTGGTGGTCGCCGAGGAAGACGAGGACGGTGTTGTCGTCGCCGTAGCGCTGCATCCACTCGGTCAGGCTGTCCAGGGAGTACTGGATCGCCTTGCGGTACTCGGTCCGCACGCGTGACGCGCTCTTCCAGACCTCCGTGGGGTTCGTGCCCTCCTTCTTGATCTTGTAGAAGACCTTGCCGTCCCCGAGGTCCTTCCAGTCGATCATGTGGGCGATGGGCGACCAGGGGTTGTGGCTGGAGGCCAGGATGATCTCCGCCATGATCGGGTCACGGTTCTTCTTGCCGTGCTCCAGCTTCTGGAAGGCCTCCAGGCTGAACTGGTCCGGCACCGGCGTCCAGCTGAAGTACGGCCCCTGGTAGCCGAGGTGCGTGGAGTCGTAGATGTGGTCGAGGCCGAAGTACTTGCCCTCCGGCCAGGACTTGCGCACACCCGGCACGATGCCGACCGTGCGCCAGGCGCCGGTCTTCTGGAAGTAGCTGGTCAGGGTCGCGCGGTCGCTGGTCGTCAGCGTCCGGTACCGCTCCTGGTTCTTGATCCACAGTCCGGACAGGAACGTCGAGTGCGCGAGCCAGCTGCCGGCGCCCGTGACCGGCGAGCGCAGCCAGCCACTCCGGGAGGCGAAGCCGGCCGCCTTCAGCCTGGCGTCACCCTGCTTGAGAGTCGCGTCGATCTCCGGTGCCATCGCCGGATCGTCGATGGCCACCCGCCCGTAGCTCTCGATGAAGGTGAACATCACGTCCTTGCCGCGCAGCCCGGTCAGCAGCTGGTCGGACGGGGTGTTGGCGTACTTGTCGACGTGGAGCTGCTTCGCGAAGACCTTCGCGTCCCCCAGTCCGTCGCTGACGGACTGCATGCGGTGGGCGAGGAACTGGCTGTAGCCCTTCGTCGCGAACGGAACGCTGCCGAACTCCACGCTCAGCGTGAAACAGGTGATCCACACGGTGCCGAGGACGAGCGTGGTGCCGACGGCCGTGGAGCGGTGCCGGCCCATCGTGTCCGCCAGCCGCAGCACCGCGAGCGCGCTCAGCACGAGCACGGCGATGAACAGGACGATCACGCCGATCACGGCGAGCACCTCGCCCGAGCGGCCGAAGGAGTCCTTCACCCAGTCCGCGCCGTCGCTGAGCAGGGTCCAGTCGAAGACCAGGTCGAACGGCCGGGCGAGGGTCTGGTAGAAGCCCATGTCGATGAACTTCAGCACGGTGGTCAGACCGAGGAAGGTGCCCGCGACGACGGCCCCGACGCGCCGCGCCTTCGCGGGCAGGGCGAGCAGCACGATCGCGAGGAGGATCGGCTCGACGGGGAGTCGGACGACCGACTGGAGGGTGATCCGGTCGAGCCTGTCCGGCACGAGATCCGCGACGATCACGAACACACCGGCCAACACGGTCGTCGCCACCCGCACGACACCCGCGGCACGGGGGTAACGCCGCCGCCACCCGAACCAGCCGGGGCGAGTGCCGGGGGAGGAGGCTGCCAGGTCCGGATCCGGGTCGGGGCCGGCCACGTTTGCGGCGGGGGCGGCCGTCGTCTCGGTGGGAGGATCGTCGTCGGCCGCGGTGGCGACTTCGGCCTCGGTCGCGGCGACGGATTCGTCGCTCGGCTCGGCACTGGATGCGTCGGCGGTCACGGCGGCCGATGCGGCGGTCGTCCCGCCGGTGGACTTCTCGGGTTTGGCGGCGCTGGTGGGGGTCGTGGGCGGGACGGCTCCCTCGGCGGACGGGGTTTCTCCGTCCTCTGCCCGGTCTGCCGTTTCCTCCGCTGCGTCGTCCGTTCCCGGCTCGGCCTCTTCCCGCGCCTTCTCCCTCTCCCTCTCCGTCTCCGCGTCCGCTGCGGGCGCGTCGTCCGTCGTCTCGGGCACCCGCTCGTCCCTCGTCCGTACGTCGGCCACGGCACCCGGCTCCGGGTCGGTCGCCGTCGGGGCGGTCGAGGCCTCCTCCGCCGGGTCCGGTGCCGTGGGATCGGCAGTCGGCAGTTGGCGAGGGGGCGTGAGGTGCGACACCCGAGGGTCCTTCCATGCGGAGCGCGGTGATGACACGGCGGACCGGACCTGCAGGCCAGGGCCACCAACCTCGCGTACGGCCCCACGTAACCCCGCGTTCAAGCGCCCGGGTCAACCGCGCGCAAAGACTACGCCCGCCCGCGACGACCCCGCTGCCCTGCCCCCCGCATCACCCCCGCGAACCGGTCACCACACGGTGCCCTGCCCGCGCCCCCGTCCCACGAGCCCCTCGACTCCCGCTGCCCCACGCCCCCTAACGATCCGCCGCCACCGCCACTTCCTTGGCCCAGCGGTAGTCCGCCTTGCCGCTGGGTGAGCGCCGTATCGTCTCGGCGATCACCAGCTGGCGTGGGATCTTGTAGCCGGCGAGATGGGTGCGGCAGTGCGACTGGATGTCCTCCAGGGACGGCCGCGACGCGCCCTCGCGAAGTTGGACCACCGCCGCCACATGGTTGCCCCACTGCGCGTCCGGCACCCCGGCCACCAGCGCGTCGTACACGTCCGGGTGGGACTTCAGCGCCTGTTCGACCTCCTCCGGGTACACCTTCTCGCCCCCGGTGTTGATGCACTGCGAGCCACGGCCCAGGACGGTGACCACGCCCTCCTCGTCCACCGTGGCCATGTCGCCGAGCAGCACCCAGCGCCGGCCGTCCTTCTCGAAGAAGGTCTCGGCGGTTTTCCGGGGGTCGTTGTAGTAGCCGAGCGGCACATGGCCGCACTGGGCGACCCGGCCCACCTCACCCACCGCGACCGCCTCGTGCGTGGCCGGATCGACGACCTGCGTACGGGCGTTGACGCGGATGCGGAAGCTCTGTCCGGCCCCGGAGTCCGCCGTCGCCGTGCCGTTGAAGCCGGACTCGGAGGAGCCGTAGTTGTTGAGCAGCATGGCGCCCGGGAGCAGCTCCTGGAACTGCCGGCGCACCGTCTCCGACATCACCGCGCCGGAGGAGGAGACGCTGAACACCGAGGAGCAGTCCGTACCCTTCATCGGCCCCTTGAGCGCGTCGATCAGCGGCCGCAGCATGGCGTCGCCCACCAGGGACATGCTGGTGACCTTCTCCTTCTCGACGGTCCGCAGCACCTCCTCGGGCACGAACTTGCGGTGGATCACCACCCGCTGGCCGAAGTTGAAGCCGATGAAGGAGGTGAGGGTGGAGGTGCCGTGCATCAATGGGGGAGTGGGGAAGAACGTGATCCCGCTGCCCCCGGCAGCCACCCGCTCGGCCAGCTCCTCCGGCTTCTTGACCGGCTCACCGGTCGGCGCGCCGCCGCCCAGCCCCGAGAAGAACAGGTCCTCCTGGCGCCACATCACACCCTTGGGCATCCCGGTCGTGCCGCCGGTGTAGATGATGAACTGGTCGTCCCCCGACCGCGGGGGGAACCCGCGCTCGGCCGAACTGCCCGCCTCCGCCTCGGAGAAGGACAGCACGGAGGCCATGTCGGCCGCTTCCCCCACCCGGACGAGATGCCGCAGCTTCGGACACTGGGGCAGCGCGGCCGCCACCCGGTCGCCGAACTCCGCGTCGAAGACGAGGGCGACGAGGTCGGCGTCCCGGTAGAGGTACACCAACTCCTCTTCGACGTACCGGTAGTTGACGTTGACCGGTACGACCCGCGCCTTGAGGCAGCCGAGCACCGTCTGCAGGTACTCGACCCCGTTGTAGAGGTGCAGGCCGAGGTGCTCGCCCGGCCGGATCCCCGCGTCGATCAGATGGTGGCCGATCCTGTTCGCCGCCGCGTCCAGCTCCGCGTACGTCAGCCGGCGCTCGGCGCCCGTGCCGGGGTGGTCGATGTACACCAGGGCCTCGCGGTCCGGCACCGCGTCGACGACCGACTCGAACAGGTCCGCAAGGTTGTACTCCACCGCTCCTCCTGACCCCGGCAGCCATGACCAAGAAAGGCGCATCCCTCGGTTCGCCGGTCATCAGAGCAAAGGGCGCGGCAACTGTGAAGGGTTCGCGCGAAGAAATCTGACTGACTGTCAGAAAACTCTTGAAGTGCCTCCCCGGCTACTGCAACCTGTTCTCGTTCCAGGAGAGGGGAGTTGGCCATGGGTGGGACGGAACACCTCACCGTGCGGCGCGAAGGCGCCACACTGGTGCTCACGCTCAACAGGCCCGAAGCCAAGAACGCGCTCTCGCTGCCGATGCTGATCGGGCTGTACGACGGCTGGGTGGAGGCCGACGAGGACGAAGCGGTGCGCTCGATCGTGCTCACCGGCGCCGGGGACTCGTTCTGCGCCGGCATGGACCTCAAGGCCCTCGCGGGCCGGGGCACGGACGGCGAGCACTACCGGGACCGCCTCAAGGCCGACCCGGACCTGCACTGGAAGGCACTGCTGCGCCATCACCGCCCCCGCAAACCGGTGATCGCCGCCGTCGAGGGCTACTGCGTGGCGGGCGGCACCGAGATCCTCCAGGGCACCGACATCCGGGTCGCGGGCGAGTCGGCGACCTTCGGGCTCTACGAGGTCAAACGCGGTCTGTTCCCGATCGGCGGGTCGACCGTCCGGCTGCAACGGCAGATCCCGCGCACCCACGCCCTGGAGATGCTGCTCACCGGCCGCCCCTACACCGCCCGCGAGGCCGCCGGCATCGGGCTGATCGGCCATGTCGTACCGGACGGCACCGCACTCGACAGGGCACTGGAGATCGCCGAACAGGTCAACGCGTGCGGGCCGTTGGCGGTCGAGGCGATCAAGGCCTCCGTCTACGAGACGGCCGAGATGACGGAGACCGACGGCCTCGCCTCCGAACTCAAGCGCGGCTGGCCGATCTTCGACACGGCCGACGCGAAGGAAGGCGCCCGAGCCTTCGCGGAGAAACGGCAGCCCGTCTACAAACGCGCCTGACCCCACCGAAGGAGACCGGGCATGCCCGAAGTCCTCAAAGCCCCCCTCGCCGTCGAATTCCCCTTCACCCGCTCCCTCGGCCCGGTGCAGAGCGCCTTCCTGACCGGTCTGCGCGAGTGCGTCGTCCTCGGCGTGAAGGCGAAGGACGGCCGCACCCTCGTCCCACCCGTCGAGTACGACCCCGTCACCGCCGAGGAGATCCGCGATCTCGTCGAGGTCGCCCCCACCGGCACCGTCACCACCTGGGCCTGGAACCACGAACCCCGTCGTGGCCAGCCCCTCGACACGCCCTTCGCCTGGGTCCTGGTCCGCCTCGACGGCGCCGACACCGCTCTCCTGCACGCCCTCGACGCCCCCGGCCCCGACGCCGTGCACACGGGGATGCGCGTCCGCGTCCGCTGGGCCGAGGAGCGCTCCGGTGCCATCACCGACATCGCCTGCTTCGAGCCGTACGACGGCGAGCCGGCCGGGCCGACCGGCCACAGCGGCGAGTTCGCGGACTCGATCAGCGGCATCGTCGCCTTCGCCCGCCTCGACTACACCTACTCCCCGGGACGCGCGCAGTCCGACTACATCCACGCCCTCTCCGAGCGGCGCACGGTCGGCGAGCGCTGCCCCTCCTGCCGCAAGGTGTACGTGCCGCCGAGGGGCGCCTGTCCCACCTGCGGCGTCGCCACGGCCGAACACGTCGAAGTGGGCCCGCGCGGCACGGTCACCACCTTCTGCATCGTCAACATCAAGGCCAAGAACCTCGACATCGAAGTGCCCTACGTCTACGCCCACATCGCCCTCGACGGCGCCGACCTCGCCCTGCACGGCCGGATCGGCGGCATCCCCTACGACCAGGTGCGCATGGGACTGCGCGTCGAGGCGGTGTGGACGGAGGGCGCCCGCTACCCCGACCACTACCGGCCCACCGGCGAGCCCGACGCGGAGTACGACACCTACAAGGAGCTGCTGTGACCCGGGACATCGCGGTCGTCGCCTTCGCCCAGACCGACCACCGGCGCACCACCGACGAGCTCTCCGAGGTGGAGATGCTCATGCCCGTGCTGCACGAGGTGCTGGACCGGACCGGCCTGAAGACCGCCGACATCGGCTTCACCTGCTCCGGCTCCAGCGACTACCTCGCCGGCCGCGCCTTCTCCTTCACCCTCGCCCTCGACGGGGTCGGCGCCTGGCCGCCGATCTCCGAGTCGCACGTCGAGATGGACGGCGCCTGGGCGCTGTACGAGGCGTGGACCAAGCTGCTCACGGGCGACGCGGACACCGCGCTCGTCTACTCGTACGGCAAGTCCTCGCCCGGCTCCGTCCGTGACGTCCTGACCCGGCAGCTGGACCCGTACTACGTGGCGCCCCTGTGGCCGGACTCGGTCGCCCTGGCCGCCCTGCAGGCGCAGGCCCTCATCGACGCGGGTGAGACCGACGAGCCGGCCCTCGCGGCCGTCGCCGCCCGCAGCCGCGCGGACGCCACCGCCAACTCCCACGCACAGCTGAGGGGTTCGGTGCCGCAGGGCGAGTATCTGGTACGGCCCCTGCGCACCGGCGACTGCCCGCCGATCGGCGACGGCGCCGCCGCCGTCGTCCTCGCGGCGGGGGAGCGGGCCCGGGAACTGTGCGAGCGCCCCGCGTGGATCCGGGGCATCGACCACCGCATCGAGGCGCACAGCCTGGGCGTGCGGGACCTGACCGACTCGCCGTCCACGCGGCTGGCCGCCGAGAGGGCGGGCGCCTTCGAACGGCCCGTCGACACCGCCGAGTTGCACGCGCCGTTCACTTCCCAGGAGGTCGTGCTGCGCAAGGCGCTGCGGCTCGGCGACAGCGTGCGCGTCAACCCCTCCGGGGGCGCCCTCGCCGCCAACCCGATGATGGCCGCCGGCCTGATCCGCATCGGTGAGGCCGCGGCCGGCATCCACCGGGGGGAGTCCGACCGGGCACTGGCCCACGCCACCTCGGGCCCCTGTCTGCAACAGAACCTGGTCGCCGTACTCGAAGGGGATCCGCGATGAGCAAGGAGCCCGTGGCCGTCGTAGGGATCGGCCAGACCAAGCACGTGGCGGCGCGCCGGGACGTGTCGATCGCGGGCCTCGTCCGCGAGGCCGCCGCGCGGGCGCTCGAGGACGCCGAGCTGACCTGGGCCGACGTCGACGCCGTCGTCATCGGCAAGGCGCCCGACTTCTTCGAGGGCGTCATGATGCCCGAGCTGTACCTCGCCGACGCCCTCGGCGCGGTCGGCAAGCCGATGCTGCGGGTGCACACCGCGGGCAGCGTCGGCGGATCGACGGCCCTCGTCGCCGCCAACCTGGTCGCGGCCCGCGTCCACGGCACGGTGCTGACGCTGGCCTTCGAGAAGCAGTCCGAGTCGAACGCCATGTGGGGCCTGTCCCTGCCGATCCCCTTCCAGCAGCCGCTGCTGGCCGGGGCGGGCGGCTTCTTCGCCCCGCACGTGCGCGCGTACATGCGGCGCAGCGGCGCCCCGGACACGGTCGGCTCCCTGGTGGCGTACAAGGACCGGCGCAACGCGCTGAAGAACCCCTACGCCCATCTTCACGAGCACGACATCACCCTGGAGAAGGTCCAGGCCTCACCCATGCTGTGGGACCCGATCCGGTACTCGGAGACCTGTCCGTCCTCCGACGGCGCCTGCGCGATGGTGCTGACCGACCGGGCGGGCGCCGCGCGGGCGCCCCGGCCGCCCGCCTGGATGCTGGGCGGCGCCATGCGCAGCGAACCGACCCTCTTCGCCGGCAAGGACTTCGTCTCGCCCCAGGCCGGCAAGGACTGCGCCGCCGACGTCTACCGGCAGGCCGGCATCGCCGATCCGCGCCGGGACATCGACGCCGTCGAGATGTACGTGCCGTTCTCCTGGTACGAGCCGATGTGGCTGGAGAACCTCGGCTTCGCCGACGAGGGCGAGGGGTGGAAACTCACCGAGTCCGGGGTCACCGAGCTGGACGGCGATCTTCCCGTCAACATGTCGGGCGGGGTCCTGTCGACCAATCCGATCGGGGCGTCGGGCATGATCCGCTTCGCCGAGGCGGCGCTCCAGGCGCGCGGGCAGGCCGGAGAGCACCAGGTGGACGGGGCCCGGCGGGTGCTCGGGCACGCCTACGGCGGCGGATCGCAGTTCTTCTCGATGTGGCTGGTGGGCTCCGAACCCCCCGAGTCCTGAAAGGTTCCCGAAAGGTCCTCCTCACGTGGCCTGTCGGCGGTCGGACCCGATCGCTAGGCTGACCGCGGACGACGAAATCGGGAGGAGCACGGACGTGGCCGAGAGCACCATCCAGCAGCACCCGTTCGCGGGCTGGGACAAGCCGGAGCTGGACCTCAGCAACGCCGACTGGCACTCGAGCAGCCGTGGTCTGGGGGATGTCCAGATCGCCTTTGTCGAGGGATTCATCGCGATGCGCAACAGCGGCCGCCCGGAGAGCCCTTCCCTGATCTTCACCCCGGCGGAGTGGGGTGCGTTCGTGTCGGGTGCCAGGGAGGGCGAGTTCGACCTCACCTGAACCGCGGGGGCCCGAACCCCGTCAAGCCGAACGGCGGGGCGGCCCGGGTGAACCGTCGGAGGTGCGTTTCGCCGGTTTTTCCGGACACGCGACCGTGAGCACGTCCCCGGGACCGCCGCCTGAGCGAGGCTGGCCCCGGGGGACGGTCGTACTCCGGAGGTGAGGAACCCATGAGCACCCTGCCGGTCATCGCGGCGGTCGACGGTTCGGACGACAGCCTGCGCGCCCTGGACTGGGCCCTCGACACCTCCCGCAGACGCGGGGCGCCGCTGCGGGTGGTCCATGTGCGGCAGTACGCCGTCTGGGCGCAGCCCGATGTCCTGGTCGCGGGGCCACCGGACCCGGATGCCGATTCGGTGCTGGACCAGGTCCACGCGTATGTCGCGGGAGTCCCGGACCGGCCGGACATCGAGTACGTGGGTCTGGAGGGCGCGCCCACCGCTCTGCTGCCCGAACTGGGGTCCACCGCACAGCTGTTGGTGCTGGGTTCGCGGGGGCGCGGCGGCTTCGCCAGTCTGCTGCTCGGCTCCAACGGCATGGCCGCCGCACGGGACGCCGAGTGCCCCGTGGTGGTGATCCCGCGGCCCGGCCGCGAGGTGCACGGCGAAGCGCCCGCCGAGCCCGGCCCCCGTGTCGTCGTCGGGCTGCAGGTCGACAGCCCCGACGAGACCACCCTGGACTTCGCCTTCACCGAGGCCGCGCTGCGCGGCGCCCGCCTGCAGGTGATCGCCGCCTACGCCTGGCCGGTGCAGTCCTGGGCCGCCCCCTCGGAGCTCATGCCGCTGATGGTCGACCAGGAGGCCGTCGAGCGCGACACCTGGACCCTCGCCGAGGGCTTCCTCGCCCCCCATCGCAAGAACCACCCCGACGTCCGCGCCGAGGCGTACGCCATGCCGGGCGACGCGGCGGGCCTGCTGGTCGCCGCCTCCCGCGACGCCGACCTGGTCGTGGTCGGCCGCCACCGCCGGCGACTGCTGGCCCCGGCCCGCATGCTGGGCTCGGTCACCCACGCGGTCCTGCTGCACGCGGTCAGCCCGGTCGCGGTGGTGCCGCCGACGCCGGCGGAGGAGTGACACCCTCCCGGTGGTCACCTCTCAGCACCCTCCCGGGTGCTCACACCTCGACGAGCTTCTCGAAGAAGAACTCGTGCTTGAGGAACGACGTCTCGTGCTCCGCCCCCGGGTACGGCGGGACGAGCTGGGCCGCCTGGAACAGCCGCCAGCCGTCCTCCAGGGCGGCCACGCCCGTCTTGTACGGCGGCTCGTCGCTGTCGCCCGTCGTGGGCCGGCTGCCGCCCGTGCCGTCGTAGCGGGCCCAGCCGACGACGTCGGAGTCGAGGGCGGAGGTGCCCAGGTACAGGACGAGGACCTGCTGTCGGGTGGTCACACCGTGCTCCTTCGCGAGGCGGGCCGGTTGGAGATCCGGGTGGCCCAGTGGTCGATGTCGAAGCCGATGTCGCCGGTCAGCGAGCGCCACAGCAGGACGCGGTTGTGGAGCTCCAGGCGGCCGGTGGCGGTCTCGTACCAGGGAAAGACCCGCCGCAGCTCCTCCCGGACGGCCGGGTCGTCCAGGTCGGCCGTGTCCCACAGCCGCACCTGCGGCACGGTCGGGTTGAAGCGGATCTTGTACATGTGGCGGACGGTGTCGCTGTCGTTGCGCCGGCCGCCGTGCCAGATGCCGTGGTGCAGCAGGGCGACCGTGCCGGCCGGGCAGGTCAGGCGGGTCTGGCCGAGGAGGTTCTGGTAGCGGCCGGTGTCGCTCTCGTTGGTGCGGCGCAGGTGGCTGCCCGGGACGATGAGCGTGCCGCCCATGTCCGCGGTGACCTCCTGCGGGTAGTACATGAGCTGCACGTCGAACGCGTCGGTGCGCAGGTCGATCAGGGCATCCGCGTGCAGCGGCTGGGCGCTGCCCTGGTGCGGCTCGCGGGTGTGCACGAAGTGGTGGTCCACGGCCGGGTCCGGCCCCACGAGGCTCTCCAGCGCGCCCGCGACGGCGGGCAGTTCGACGAGCCGGCGGGCGAAGGAGCCCTCGGGGAACGCCTTCGGCACCTCGGAGCCGTACGGCACCGGGTCGAGCCCGGTGTCGAAGACGCCGAGGGCCTCCTCGTTCATCTCCGGGGGCACGACCGCGTCGAGACGCAGGAAACCGTGGGCCACGAACCGCGCCACCTGGACGGAGTTCAGCAGCTGTCGTGTGGTTGGCATACGGCAACCGTAGAAAGCCCTGGTCCGCCTGTCGTGGGCTGTATTCGGCGAGCACTGGTAAATTTCCACCATGCTTCAGCACGTGGACCTGGCCCTCGACCTGCCGCCGCAGGTCGTCAACGCGGGCGTCGGCGTCCACGGATCGGCCGGCCCGCACGAGGTCTTCCGCCTCCCGCGCCTGTGGCAGGTGCATCTGTACGGCTACTCGGGCGTCCTGGAGTTCGGCGGCACCCGGCATCCCATCCGCCCGGGCCACATCAGCCTCGTACCGCCCGACACGGAGGTCCACTTCCACTACGACGCTCCCCGCTGCGAACACCTGTACGCACACTTTCGTCTCCCCGGCGAGGGCGAGCGGCGCCGGGTGCCGGCGATGCAGGACGCGGGCGCGGAGGCGGCCGTGCTCAGCGGGCTGCTGCGGCAGACGGTCGCCGCGGGCACCCAGTCCCCGGCGCGGGCCTCGGCGGAACTGTGGACGGTGCTGTGGCGTACGACGGCCCTGGCCGACGCGGCCGAGCACCGCCCAGGCGTCCGGCACCCCGCGTTGCGCACCGCCATGGCGTACATCGAGGAGCAGCTGGCCGGCCCCCTGACCATCCCGGACATCGCCCGGGCCGCCGGCGTCTCGCACACCCATCTGACCCGGCTGTTCCGCGACGGCACCGGGCACACGGTCGTCGCCTACATCCGGCGCCGCCGCATGGAGCGCGCCCGGCACCTGCTGATCGCCTCGACCCTCGCGATCCCGGCGATCGCGGCCACGGTCGGCATCCCCGACCTGCAGGCCTTCAACAAGACCTGCCACCGGGAACTGGGCGCCTCACCCCGCACGGTACGGGCGACCGGGGGGACCTGAGCCCAGCCGGCGCCTGGCAGGGAAGAGAGCGGCGGAGAGGACCACCCGCTTCTCGCGGATCCTGATCGCGCGGTGCGCGGTGTCGGCCGCTCGTCTCTCGCGCCTTTTCCGGTCCTTTCCGCCACCCCCATACAACCTCGGCCCGCACCGCGGCCGGCAGGGCCGAAGGGCCCGACCTTCGGTCCCCTCGCCTCTTCGGGGCCGGTGGGCCCCATGGGCGGCCCGAACAGCCCCTCATGCCCGGGACGCGCATGGGGTTCAGTCTGGTAGTGAGGGCCCTGACGGCCTTCGGCGCCGGGGGCCGAAGGAGTTGATTGCCATGACAACGCTCGCCGGAGTACCCGACCGACCGGTCCGGGTGGACGCCGTGCTCGACGCGCCACTGTCACGGTGGCTGTGGCTGGTGAAGTGGATCCTGATCATTCCGCACTACGTGGCGCTGTTCTTCCTGTGGATCGCCTTCACCGTCGTCAGCGTGATCGCGTTCTTCAGCATCCTGTTCACCGAGCGCTACCCACGCGCCCTGTTCGACTTCAACCTGGGAGTGCTGCGCTGGTCCTGGCGGGTCGGGTACTACTCGTACGGCGCTCTGGGCACCGACCGGTATCCGCCGTTCAGCCTGGGCGAGGAGCCCGGCTATCCGGCGCGGCTGGAGATCGCCTATCCCGAGCGGCTCTCCCGGGGACTGGTGCTGGTGAAGTGGTGGCTGCTGGCCATACCCCACTACATCGTCATCGGGTTCTTCCTCGGCGGCTGGCGCGTCGGCTGGTGGGAGGGCGGGCTCGTCGCCGTACTCGCCCTGATCGCCGCGGTGATCCTGACCTTCACCGAGAAGTACCCCAAGGGCCTGTTCGACTTCATCCTCGGCCTCAACCGCTGGATCCTGCGGGTCGCCGCCTACGTCGCCCTCATGACGGACGCCTATCCCCCCTTCCGCCTCGACCTGGGCGGCCCGGAGCCGGGCGGTATGGAGATCCGGGACGTGACATGACGGCGTTCCAGGTGGCCGTCTCTAGCCGTGCGGCACGACCGCGACCGGTGCCGTGGCGTGGTGCAGTACGGCGTGGATGACGGGGCCGAGGTGGAAGGCCTGTGGGGTGTGCCGGACGCGGTGACCGACGACCACCAGTGAGGCGTCGGCCGCCGCGTCCACGAGATGGGCCCCCGCGCTGCCCACCGCGGTCTGCTCGACGACCTCCACGCCGGGAAACCGCTCCCGCCAGGGCGCCAGGACCTTCTCGACGGCGTTGGTCTCCTGGTCGGCGAGTTCCTCGCCGAGCGCCGGATCCAGCGGAAGGCCGTAGCCGAGGTACGGCGGCAGGCTCCAGCCGTGGACGACCCGCAGCCGAGCGGCGCGACGGGTCGCGGCCTCGAACGCGTACGCGATGACCGTGTCGTCGGGCTGCTCGGGGTTGAGGCCCAGGACGACGTCCCGGTATGGCGTGCGGGTCGAGGGGCGGCCGTCCGCATCCGGCCGGCGCTCGTCCTCGGGACCCGTGCCGGAACGGACGAGGACGACGGGACGGTCGGCCTGCGCCGCGAGTGCGAGCCCGACCGAACCGACCAGGAAGCCGACCACACCGCCGAGACCCCGGGAGCCGACGACCAGCGGGTCGGCCTCGGCGGAGGCCGCCAGCAGAGCCGTGACGGGCGGCTGCCGCACCTGCTCCGCGATGATCTCCAACTGCGGGTGAGTGGCGCGCAGTTCCTCGGTCGCCTCGCTCAGCACGCGCCCGCCCCAGTGCCGGTGCGTGGCGTCTTCGGGCACCGGCCCGGCGTACGGCTGCCAGTCCCAGGCGTGCACCAGGCGCAGGGGCAGGTCCCGCCGCTCCGCCTCACGGGCGGCCCACCGCGCCGCGGCCAGGCTTTCGGGGGAGCCGTCCACTCCGACGGTCACGGAACGGGGCATGGCGAGGACCTCCTCGGGAGAGCGGCAGTGGCCGGAAGCGGCCTGATGTCACCGTGCCACCGGGGACGGACGCGGCAGCAGGGCCAAGTGGCCCGTCCCGGTGGTGACGTGCGGCCCGGACGATCGGAGGTCGACACCCTTCAGGCATCGGTGTGCAGGGCCAGGCGTGGGCAGGCCGCGACGGCCCGGCGGGCGTGGCCCCGCAGGTGCGCGGGGACGATGCGGTCCCTGACGATCGGATAGCTCCACTCGTCGAGGCCGATGAGTTCGGGGAGCAGTTCGGCGCACAGGCCCTCGCCGGTGCAGGCGATACGGTCCACGCGCAGGGTCCGGGTGCGGTTCATCGCCAGGTCTCCGGTGGTGTGGCGGGCGGTACGGGCAGGCGGGGCGGCCGGTGCGCGGCGGGGCAGGCCCCGTCCTCGAGGTGCCGGTCGACGTCGTCGGCGAACGTGTCCAGGGCCGAGGTGGCGAGACGGGCGGCACCGTCGGGGTGACGGCAGGCGCCACGGTCCGGCAGGAGGGCCGTTCGACGGCGCAGCCGGTCGAGGAGAACGGCGTCCGCTCGGCCGGCGGCCAGGGCGGCGAAGTCCGCGGCGACGGCGGGCAGTCCGAAGTGGCAGGGGCCGCACTGGCGGGCGCTGTGGGCGGCCAGGTAGCCCAGGATCCGAGCGGTTTCGGCCAGCCCGCAGGCGGAGTGAGGGAGCGCTATAAGCACGCCCGCGCCCGGCGCGGCACCCAGCGGAGCCAGGCCGCGCCGGGAGAGGGGCGCGTTCAGATGGGCCGCCCCTAGCCAGGCCCCGGCGAAGCCGCCCACGAGTACAGCCCGCAGAGGCTCGGTGGGTCCGCCGGCGAGGTCGAGGACCGTGGTGAGCGGCGTGCCGAGCGGGACCTCCATGACGCCGGGGACCGAGACGGCCCCGGAGACGGTCAGGAGTGCCGTGCCGGGTTCCTCGGCGGTTCCGGCCTGCCGGAACCAGGCCGGCCCGTAGCGTGCGACGAGCGCGACATGGGCGAGGGTCTCGGCGTTGTGCAGAAGGGTGGGGCGCCGGCCCACCCCGCGTTCCTCGATGCGCGGCGGCCCGCCCCGGGGCCGGGCGGGCCCTCCGTCGAGCCAGCGCACCAACGACGTCGACTCGCTGGAGACGTAGGTGTGCGGAAGATCGTGCAGACGCAGTCGTACGGCGTCGACGCGCGCACCGCGACGCTCCGCCAGGGCCGCATCCAGCTGCTGGTACTGCGCGCGACGAGTACGGGGCAGGCACACATGGACGCTGTCGGCGCCGACGGCCAGCGCTGCCAGTACCGCGCCGTCGAGGACGAGGTGGGGAGCCACGGCGAGCAGGAACTCGTCCTTGCGGCTGGCCGGTTCGCTCTCCATCGCGTTGACGACGACCACGGCGCGACGGCGACCGCCGGCCACGGTCCGCAGCTTGCGGGCGGTGGGGAAGCCGGCTCCGCCGCGCCCGGTGAGCCCGGCCGCCTCCACGGCGTGCAGCAACGGCATCGCCGCGCGCGTGCCGATGGTCCGGGTGACGGGCGAGGGTCCGTAGTGCCGGAGGTGATCGGACAGGGACGCCGGCCGCCCGGTCGCGTACCAGCCCGCCAGCAGTCGCGGCGCGTCGGGCGCGGGCGGCAGACGGAAGCCCGTCATGGTCGCGGAGGTCACCGGCCACCTCCGAGAAGCATCGCGGTGGCGGCGGCGCGCTGGGACCAGCCTGGCTGCAGCGGGCCGGTGGCGAGGAACGCGCCGAGCACCAGCGGAACGGCGGTCGCGGTCAGGGCTGCCACCAGCCGTCCGACGACCCGGCCGGGCCCCGCCTTCGCCAGGCGCCACCACACGGACGCCATCACGACGGCAAGACACCCGGCGTACAGCCACAGTTGGAGTGAGAGACGGGTGTCGGTGCCCGTCCCCGCACCGTGGAAAAGGGCGAAGGGCCAAGCCGCGTACGCCAGCCAGTGCACGGCCTTCCAGCGGCGCACCCCCAGGCGACTGCGCACGGCACTGGTGACGAGCACGGCCAGCAGCAGATCGAGCGCGACCGTGCCGAGCCCGAGCCAGAGCGGGCGGTAGGAGGCGGTGAACGGCAGCACGGCGACGGCCCAGCCGAGGTGGACGAACGGATCGAGCACCGCGGTAACCACGTGCACGACGAGGAAAACCAGGGTGAGCAGGGACAGATTGCGGTGCAGCAGACCGATCTCGAACCGGCCGACGCGCCGGGGCGCCGCACGCCCACCGGAGGCGATGCCGAGCACGACGGTCGCCGTGAGCAGGACCAGCGCCAGGGTGCCGCCCGCACGGCTCGCATACCACAATGGGCTGCCGGCCAGGGCCAGGGCCGTCATCGCGCACCTCCGTCGAGGGGCCAGCCGCCGAGCCGTACGACCGTGCCGTCGAGGCGCACCAGACGCGCGGGGAGGCCGGCGCCCCGCAGCCAGTCGACGGCACATTCCCCCAGCACGATCGCCGCGGTGGCGGCGGTGTTGGCGTCCACGCAGCCGGCGGCCGCGACGGTGGCGGTGCGCCAGACGGGGGCGGCCGGTTCGCCGGTGGCCGGATCCACGATGTGGTGCAGGGTGCGTCCTGCGCGCCGCCAGGTGCGCACACGGATGCCGGAGGTCGCCAGCGCGCCGCTGCTCATCGTGACGGCGGGTCCGTCGACGGAGGGCCGGGCGTGATCGTCGGCCAGGGCGATCCGCCAGCCGCCTTCGGGCGCGGGGCCGGCCGTCGCGAGGTCGCCGCCCAGGTTGACCAGGACTCCGCAGCCGGTGGCCGCGGCGGCGCGCCGGGCCGCGCGGTCGGAGGTCAGGGCCTTGGCGGTGGCACCGAGGTCCAGGCGTGTGTGCGGGGGCAGGAGCAGTCGGCGCGTGCGCGGGTTCCAGGCGATGCTCCGCCAGCCGGTGGCGGGGCGGGCGACGGGCAGTGGGCGAGCGTCGTCGGGACGCAGGGAGACGAACGTACGGTCGTAACCGAGGGCGATCACAGCGTTCCCCACGGTCGGGTCCACTGCACCGTCGGTGAGACGGGCGGCGCGCAGAGCGGTGCCCAGGGCCTCGGCGAAGCGTTCGCCGACCGTCGTGGGCGTGCCGGCGGACAGGTTGACGCGGGTGAGTTCGGAGTCGGGCCGGAAGCGGCTGCATGTGAGGTCGACAGCGGTCAGTTCCTCGCGCAGGACCGCTTCGGCCGCGGGCAGGGCGCGCGGGTCGGTGACGAGCAGGGCGGCCGTGGTGCCGAGGGCCGGGAAGGAGACCTCGGCGGGAGACGGTGCGGGGGCGCTCGTGGTCATGACGCCCCCGTGGTGGTCTGCGGCTGCTGGTGGGTGGCGGCCGGCGGGTGGGCGGGAGGCTGCGGCGCGGGGGCGGCGGCGCCGTCGTCGCCGCCTTCGTCGTCCGCCTCGCCGTGCTGCGTGCTCGTGGTGGCGGAGGGGGTTTTGTTCGTGGTGGCGGAGGGGGTCTGGTTCTGGCGCGCGGGCGAGGTCGGGGGCGCGGAGGCCGCGGAATGGCCCGGCAGCAGATGGCTGTAGACGCCGCCGAGAGCCGCCGTCGCGGCCACGGCGCCGACGGCGATCCAGCGGGTCAACCGATTGGTCCGGCGCAGACCGTGATCACGTGCTCGTGGCGATCCGGCAGGAGTTTCGCTGTGCCGGAAGTCGTCGGGCGGGGAGACCATGGCGGCGGCTCCTGGGGCATCGGCGGCCCTGAGCGGCCGCGTTCACCTCCAGGCTCCGGTCCCGGCTCCCGGGAACTCGCTCACGTCTTCTTCAGAACCGGTAAAGATCTCGGCCCCGGCCGCCCATGGCCCCGCTCGGACCACAGCGGCAATTCCAGTACGACGGTCAGCCCGCCGCCAGGGGTGTCCTCCAGCGCCGCCGTTCCGCCGTTGGCGGTGACGAGCCGGTGGACGATGGCCAGCCCCAGCCCGGTGCCCCGGGCCTCCGGGTTGCCGAACCGGCGGAACGCGACCGCCTTCGCCTCCGCCGGCATTCCCGGTCCGTCGTCCCGCACCCGGACCCGGACCGAGCCGCCGACCGCAGCGTGGTCGAGCGTCACACTCCCGCCCTCGGACACGGCCTCCACCGCGTTCGCGATCAGATTGTCCAGGACCTGCTCCAGGTGACCGGCGCCCAGCGCGGCGGTGAGAGCGGGCCCGGAGACGCTGGTCAGACGCACACCGCGTTCCTCGGCCACCGGCGACCAGGCGGCGACCCGCTCGGTCAGCGTCTCCACGACCCGCACGGCGCTCGGACGGGGCGTGGCCTGCTCGGCGCGCGCCACCGCCAGCAGTCCGTCGACCAGCCGCGACAGCCGGGCGATCTCCTCCTGCGCTCCGGCCAGTTCCTCGGCGGTGTCGCCCCGGGCTCCGGCGGCGAGGACATCGAGCCGCAGCCGCAGGGCGGCCAGTGGGGTCCGCAGCTGATGGGAGACGTCCGCGATCACGGCCCGGTGACCGTGCACCAGCGCCTCGGTACGGGCCGCCATGGTGTTGAAGGTGGCGGCCAGTCGTCGTACCTCCGGCGGACCGCCGCCGACGTCGGCCCGTTCGTCGAGAGCGCCCTCGCCCAGCCGCCGCGCGCTGTCGTCCAGCCTCGACAGGGGACGGCCCACCCAGCGCGCCAGATGGACGGACAGCAGCACGGAAGCGCCCAGGCCCGCGGCGCCGATCGCCGCCGACCAGCCCCACACGGCCGTGATCCTGGAGTCGAGCGGCGCGGCGGACCGGGCCAGGACGACCGCGCCGACCGGCCGGCGCACCTCGCCGACCGGTTCCGCCGTCAGCAGCCGTCCCTCGTCCTCCGGAGGCTCCGGCTCGTGCCCGCCCAGCACCCGGGCGACCAGCTCCGAGGCCTCCCCGCCCCGGGCCGCCGAACACGGGGTTGCGGCCACCAGGCGAGCGGCGGAGTCGTACACGGCGGCGCAGTCACCCGCCCGGGCCGCGGCGCGAAGCTCCCGGCGCATGGCGGTTGCCGGCTTGTGGTCGGAGAGATGCTCCTCGGCAGCCGCCGCGATCACCCGCGTGGCCGCCCGCTGGTCGTCCCGGAAGGCGACCCGTTCGCGTGCCGTCAGCAGCACCCCCAGGGGGACGACCGCGAGGACCAGCAGCACGGAGGTCAGGATCAGCAGCGTCCAGGCGATACGGCGGGTCATGGCGGGTCCCCGGGAGCGCCGAGCCGGAAACCGTGTCCGTAGACCGTTTCGACCAGGCCCGGCACGCCGAGCTTCCTGCGCAGCGCGGCGATGTGCACGTCCAGCACCTTCGTCGGGCCGTACCAGTGGGCGTCCCAGGCCCGCTCGAGGATCTGCTGCCGGCTCACCACCCGTCCGGGGTCGGCGGCCAGACACTCCAGGATGCCGAACTCCTTCGGCGTCAGAGCGATCGCGCGGCCGTCCACCGAGACCTGCCGGGTGCGCAGGTCCAGCGCGAGCGGACCGTGCCGTACGACCTCGGGGCCGGCCGGACGCCTGCGGCGCAGCACGGCCCGGATCCGGGCCAGCAGCTCGGCCAGCCCGAACGGCTTGACCAGGTAGTCGTCGGCCCCCTCGTCCAGGGCCACCACCCGGTCCGCCTCCTCCCCGCGCGCGGTCACCGCGATGATCACGGCGTCGGAGCGGGCACGCAGCATCCGGCACACCTCGACGCCGTCGATGTCGGGCAGCCCCAGATCGAGCAGGACGACGTCGGGTGTGGGCGACGACAGGGCGGCGCGGCCCGTACCGACGCCGTCGACGACGTAACCGGCCTGGCGCAGTCCGCGCACCAGGGACTCCGCGATGCCGCGGTCGTCCTCGACGACCAGCACCCGCGTTTCCCTGTCCGCACCATTGCCGTCCGCGTTCATGCCGGCAACCGCCTCCATCGGGGGACCGCTCGGCCGCCACTTCTCCAGCGTGCGGTGGACGCGATCGTCACGGCAGGGGCCGTTCGTCCCTCTCGGCGCGGACACCTTCGCGACCAGCCGCACCGTGGCGCAGACGCCGGTACGGCTGGGGACGGGGGAGCCCCAGACGGTGCCGTGGCCGACGCCTGCGCCTACTTCGATGATCACTCCGAGAACTGCGCTCCTGTAGGGACGGGGGACCCGACATGAAGGCCATTGAGACCCTTGCGCCGCGGGTGCTTCCCTGTATCGCGGCCCTACGTGGGGTGGCCGGGGCGCGGCACGTCCTCGTCGTCGGCGAGGGCGTGCATGCGCGCCCGATAGGTGGCGGCGTCGATCCGGCCCGCCAACCGGCGCCGGACGAGCCGCCGTTCCGTGTGCTCGCGGCGCCGCCGGGAAGGGTGCCCCGCGTCCCGCGCCGACAGTTGGGCGGTGTCGTACAACATGCCCACCAAGATGAGCAGTTGGAGCATCACGGCGACGACGACCATGGCACGGCCCTACCGGGGCCGAGAGCCGGAGTCCTCCGGAAAGCGCACGTGGATCGGCGTCGATCCGTCCGTCGTGTCGATCCGCAGGCCGGTCCCGGCCGAGAAGCAGTGCACCGCGTCCGGGCGTACGGTGACGCGTAGTTGGGCGCCCTTGTCCTGGGTCGGCCGTCCGGGGAGACGGACGACCACCGGGACGAGCTCAGGGCCGATCTTGGCGGTCGTGTGGAGGTAGGCGACGGCACCCGTGTCCTCCACAGCGTCCACCACGAGGTCCAGCGCGGGCGTCTCCAGATCCTCGGGGGCGAGGACGGCGAACTGCTCCGGACGGACGCCGAGCATGATCTCCGTGGCACCGGCGGCACCGGCGGCCCGCACTGTGTCGCGCGTCAACGGAACCACCAATCCGCCCAGTTCGACGCCGTCCGCAGCGAGTGGGAGCCGGAAGAGGTTCATCGCCGGAGAGCCGATGAAGGAGCCGACGAACGTGTTGGCGGGCCGCTCGAACACGTCCTTGGGTGTGCCCACCTGCTGCAGCACGCCGTCCTTGAGCACGGCCAGCCGGTCTCCCATGGTCATGGCCTCCACCTGGTCGTGGGTGACGTACACGGTGGTGGTGCCCAGTCGCCGCTGCAGCACGGCGATCTGTGTCCGGGTCTGCACCCGCAGCTTGGCGTCCAGATTGGACAGCGGCTCGTCCATCAGGAACACCCGCGGTTCGCGCACGATGGCGCGGCCCATCGCGACGCGCTGCCGCTGGCCGCCCGAGAGGGACTTGGGCTTGCGGTCCAGGTAGTCCCGCAGATCGAGGACGGCGGCCGCCTCCTCCACCCGCTGCCGGATGCGCGGCTTCGACATCCGCGCGATCTTCAGGGCAAAGCCCATGTTGTCGGCCGTGGTCATGTGCGGGTACAGCGCGTAGTTCTGGAACACCATCGCGATGTCGCGATCCTTGGGCGGCAGGTGTGTCACGTCCCGGTCGCCGATGCGGATGGTCCCGGAGTCGACCTCCTCGAGCCCGGCGAGCATCCGCAGGCTGGTCGACTTGCCGCAGCCGGAAGGACCCACCAGGACCATGAACTCACCGTCGGCTATGTCGAGATCGAGCTCGCACACGGCCGGTCGGTCCATCCCCGCGAAGTGACGGGTCGCCTTGTCGAAGATGACGGACGCCATGACCTTCCCCTCCCCGAGAGTCCCCCGAGGATCTCCTGCCTCCAGACTGGAACGGGCCCCGCGCCGACGGGAGGACCCGGTCGACCCGCTCCGGGTGCCGGTCGGCCCCTTCGGAAGCCCTGTGACCGGTCGGCCTGTCCGAAAAGCCCGTGACCTGTCGGCACGGCGGCTCCGCCGCTGTCAAAGGTGTGTTCAGACCGGATAGGCGTGTGTCTGTGTCGCCTTCACCGTCGCCCACACCGACGCGCCCTGGTGCAGGTCGAGTTCGGCGGCGGCGACCGTGGTGAGGTCGGCGGCCAGCGGGAGTTCGCCGGTGAGGTCGGCGCGGATCTGGTCGCCGTGCGTCTCCAGTCCGGCGACCTCGCAGCGCCAGAGGTTGCGGGCGCTGGAGCCGGTGGGGCGGTCCCGGTAGAGGGTGACGGCGCTGGGCGGGAAGGCCACGAACACCGGGCCGGTGAGGTCCTCGGTGGTGGTGATGGCGGGGCCGGTGTCGAGGCGGACGGTGTGGCCGCGGGCCTGCCCGCGGTAGAGGTTCAGGCCGACGAGCTGCGCGACGTACTCCGTGCGCGGGTGCCGGGCGATACCGGACGGGGTGCCCTCCTGGACGACCGAGCCGTGCTCGACGACGACCAGACGGTCGGCCAGGACCATCGCGTCCAGCGGATCGTGCGTGACGAGCACGGCGACGGCCTCGAACCCGACCAGATGACGGCGGAGTTGGGCCCGTACATCGAGACGGGTGCGGGCGTCCAGGGCGGCGAGGGGCTCGTCCAGGAGCAGCAGGCGGGGACGGGTGGCCAGGGCCCGGGCGAGGGCCACGCGCTGGGCCTGGCCGCCGGAGAGCCGGCGCGGCTTCACGGCCGCGTGGTCCGCCAGCCCCATGCGGTCGAGCCACTCGGCGGCCCGCGCCCGCGCCTCCGCCTTGCCGGCACCCTGGCAGCGCGGGCCGAAGGCCACGTTGTCCAGGGCCGTGAGGTGGGGGAAGAGCAGATAGTCCTGGAAGACCACGCCGATCGGGCGGGACTCCGGCGGAGTACGGTCCAGCTCCTCGCCGTCCAGCCGCAGATGCCCGCCCGTCAAAGGGGTCAGACCGGCGAGGGCGCGCAGCGCGGTCGTCTTGCCCGCCCCGTTCGGACCGAGCAGCGCGACCACCTCGCCGGGCGCGACGCGCAGGGTCACGTCCAGGCGGAAGGCGCCCCGCTCGACGACCAGGCGGGCGTCCAGCCCGTCCAGGGCGCTGTCGGCGCGCACGTCGTAGGTCCCGGTCATCCGGCGCTCATCCAACGGTCTCGCAGCCCGGCCAGCACCGCGATGGACACCGCGAGCAGCACCAGACTGAGGGCGATGGCCGCCTCGGGGTCGTTCTGCAGGGCGAGATAGACGGCCAGCGGCATGGTCTGGGTACGGCCGGGGAAGTTCCCGGCGAAGGTGATGGTCGCGCCGAACTCGCCGAGGGCGCGGGCCCACGCGAGGACCGCGCCGGCCCCGATGCCCGGCGCGATAAGCGGCAGCGTGACCCGGCGGAACGCGGTGAAGCGGGAGGCGCCCAGGGTGGTCGCGGCCTCCTCGTAGCGCGGGTCTGCGGCCCGGAGCGTGCCCTCGACGCTGATGACGAGGAACGGCATCGCGACGAACGCCTCGGCCACCACCACGCCCGCCGTGGTGAAGGGAAGGGTGACGCCGAACCAGGAGTCCAGCAACCGCCCGACGACCCCATTGCGGCCCAGCGCCATCAGCAGCGCCACTCCGCCGACCACCGGCGGCAGCACCAGCGGCAGGGTGACCAGGGCCCGGACCAGGCCACGGCCGGGGAACTCCACGCGGGCCAGCAGCCAGGCCAGCGGGACGCCGAGCACCAGGCTCACAGCGGTCGCGGCGGTGGCGCACAGCAGGGACAGCTTGAGCGCCTGCCACACGGCGGGACTGCTCAACTGGTCCGGCAGGTCGTGCCATTCGGTCCGCACGAGCAGCGCGACGAGCGGTACGAGCAGAAAGGCCAGGCCGATCAGCGCCGGCACCAGCAGCGGCAGCGGCACCCCGCGGCCCCACCACCGCGCGCGCCGCCGCCGCGCCCCGGCCACCAGGGATTCGGGCGCGGCGTCGGAGGCGTCCACCTTGGTCACGGCTTGAGGAACCCGGCCCCGGTCAGGACCTTCTGGCCCTCGGCGGACTGCACGAGCGCGATGAACGCCTTGGCCGCCACGGAGTCGGGGGCGTTCTTGACCAGGGTGATCGGGTAGTCGTTGATGGCGTTCGCCGACTCGGGGAACTCCACGCCCTGCACCTTGCTGCCGGCCGCCTTCACGTCCGTCTTGTAGACGACGGCGGCGTCGGCCTCCTTCAGCACCACCTTGTTGAGCGCGGACTTGACGTCCTGCTCGTAGGAGGCGGGGGTGAGCGTGAGCTTGCTCGCCGTCAGCGCCTTCTGGGCGGCGGCGCCGCACGGCACCGTCTTGTCGCACAGCACCACCTTCAGCGAGGACTTGGTGAGGTCCTTCAGGGAGGAGATCTTGTCGGGGTTGCCCGGCAGGGTGGCGATCTCCAGCTGGTTGCGGACGAAGGTGGCCGGGGTGCCGACCGCGTCCCCCTTGTCCGTCACGATCTTCATCGTCTTAGGGCTGGCCGCGGCGAACACGTCGGCGGGCGCGCCGCCGGTGATCTGCGCGGCGAGGGTGTCGCTGCCGCCGAAGCTGAAATTGACCTTGGTGCCCGGGTGCTCCTTCTCGAACTCCTTGCCCAGGGCCGTGAAGCTCTCCTGGAGCGAGGCGGCCGCGAAGACGGTCACCGTGCCGGACATCTTCGTCGCGGCGGAGCCGGAGGCGGACGCGGAGGAGTCCGACTTCCCCGAGGAGGAGTCCGAGTCGGACGACGAGCAGGCACTCAGGGCCAGCAGCGCTGCGGCGCCCACGCCGGCCACCTGCAGGGTCCGGCGGTTCCGGCGCGCGGTACGGGTCATCACGGGTCCACTCCCTCTGGTCCTCACGGACACAACATCACGTCTGGTCCGGGCGGACCAGTCACGGCCTCTCGACGACCACGTTGGTCGACTTGATCACGGCCACCGCCGGAACCCCCGGCTCCAGCGTCAGCTCCTCGGCCGACTCCCGGCTGACCGTCGCCACCACCCGGAACGGCCCGGCCTGGATCTCCACCTGCGCCGACACGTCCCCGAGGATCACGTCCGTGACGATCCCGGAGAAGCGGTTGCGGGCCGAGGAGCCGGTGGTCTCCCGCTCCGTGCCGTGCAACCGCCGGGCGTAGGCCGCGAGAGCGGGCCCGGGGATGATCCGGTGGCCCATCTCGTCCCGGTCGGCGGTGAGTCTGCCACCGTCGACCAGACGCCTCACGGTGTCGGTGCTGACGCCGAGCAACACGGCGGCGTCTCCGATCCGGTAGGTGTGCATACACAGAGGATAGTGCCGCAGATGCGAGGGAAAAGTATCCTGTCACATCGCATGAGCCGGAATTGTGATCTGCCAGGTTGGCATGTGCGTTTGTACGGGGAGTGCGGCCGGGTACGGTCATCCAGGAGGTGGTAGCCCGTGAGCCAGTCCCTCCCAGCCGCCGCACCGGTGGCGGAACTCGCCCTCACCGGCGATCTGACCCGTCCGGCCCGGCTGACGGTGCCCGACCTGCCGGCCTGGCCGCAGCACACGGCCGAGGTGAGCTTCGAGTGCGCCACCAGCGGCGTCCAGCACCACCGCTTCACCGGGGCGCTGCTGCACGACGTACTGACAGCGGCCGGACCCGTCTTCGACCCCGCCCGCCGCAAGGACCGCCTGCGCTTCCTGATCGCCGCGTCCGGTACGGACGGCCACCACGCCCTGCTGTCCCGGGCGGAGATCGACCCGGAATTCGGCCAGGCACCCGTCCTGCTCGCGGTGACCATCGACCGCACCCCGCTCGACCGCACGGGACCCCAACTCGTCCTGCCGCAGGACCGCTGCGGCGCCCGGCACATCAGCGGCATCGACGCGATCCGGGTGGACGGCGACTACCCCAGGTGGACGTGACACCCGTGACCCCGCCCTCGATGAGGATCAGCCCAGGGGGGGCGCACCCGAGGCCCCCAGAATCGCGTTGCCGTACACGATCGCGGTGATTACGGTCGGCCGCATGGCGGATGACGAGATCACGCGCGCGGCGAGGCTGCTGGACGCCCAGGCGAAGGCCGAGCGGCTCTTCGCACAGATCGAGGTGCGCGGACTCGTGGCGCCCGGCGAGGGGGAGCGGGCCGTCAGTGACCGGATCCGGGATCTGGCGAACGACCTGTTCGGCACGACCCGGCACTGGCACAAACGGATCGTGCGTTCCGGGCCGAACACCCTGATGCCGTACCGGGAGAATCCGCCGGACCGGACGATCGGCGCGGACGACATCGTGTTCGCCGACTTCGGCCCGATCTTCGAGGAGTACGAGTCCGACTTCGGCCGGACCTTCGTCCTCGGCGACGACCCGGTCAAGCACCGCCTGCGCGACGACCTGGCGGAGATCTTCGACGCCGGCAAGCGGTTCTTCGCGGCCGACCCGGACATCACCGGCGCCGGGCTGTACGCCGAGGTCGAGCGGCTCGCGAAGGACGCCGGCTGGGAGCTGGGCGGCTGGCACGCCGGGCATCTGGTCGGGGAGTTCCCCCACGAGACGATCGAGGGCGCGCACACCGAGTCGTACATCACCCCCGCCAACGACACCCCGCTGCGGCGCACCGACAAGGCCGGGCGCCGCTGCCACTGGATCCTGGAGATCCATCTGGTCGACCGGGAGCGGGAGTTCGGCGGGTTCTACGAGGAGCTGCTCACCCTCTGATCCGGCCGCACGGCCGGCGCGGCGGGCAAGACGTGGTCGCCGAGGTTGTCGGTGCTCAGGCACAGCGAGCAGACGACGGCGTCGTGCGTCCGGCAGGCCGCCACGTCCGGGCGCTCGAACTGCTGACGGCACACATGGCACTCGAACCCGACGGCGCTCGGGTTGCCGTCCGCGTCGAGGACCGGCTCGGCGATGCCGTCGTCGGTGCGGCGCAGGTAGTACCGGCCCTTGGTGAGGACCGCCATCAGCGGCGTGAGCGCGAAGGCGATGACCGCGGCGGCGACGGGCGAGTACGGCTGCAGGGTGTCGCCCAGCGCGTGGAAGTACATCGCGATCGACAGCCCGGACGCGGCGACGAAGGCGACGACGCCGACCGGGTTGACGGCGTACAGCATGCCGCGGCGGAACTCGGGCCGACGCGGGGAGAGTTCGAGGACGTACTTGTTGATCCCGATGTCGGTGGCGACGGTGACCACCCAGGCGATCGCGCAGTTCGAGTAGAAGCCCAGGATGCTGTTGAGGAAGCTGAACATGTCGGCCTCCATCAGGGCGAGCGCGAAGCCGAGGTTGACCAGCACGAAGACCATGCGTCCGGGGTAGTGTCGGGTGACCCGGGTGAAGGAGTTCGTCCAGGCCAGGGAGCCGGAGTAGGCGTTGGTCACGTTGATCTTGATCTGGCTGATCACCACGAGGACCACAGCGAGCGGGACGACCAGCCAGGACGGCATCATCGCGTCGAACGCGCCCTTGAACTGCTGGATCGGCTCGGGCGCCGCGCTGGCGCCGACCTCGCCGATGATGTAGACCGCGAGGAAGACCCCGATGGTCTGCTTCAGCGCGCCCAGCACCACCCAGCCCGGCCCCGCCATCACGACCGCGGTCCACCAGGTGCGCTTGTTCGCCTCGGTCCTGGGCGGCATGAAGCGCAGGTAGTCGATCTGCTCGCCGATCTGCGCGATGAGGGACAGACACACGCCGGCGCCCAGCAGCACCGAGGCCGTGTTCACGCCGCCGTCGCCGTCGGTGCCCGCGTAGGCGAGGAAGCGGTCGACGGTGCCGGGGTCCTCGGCGATCAGGTAGACGAGCGGGCCGACCATCAGCAGCAGCCAGACCGGCGTCGTCCACACCTGGAGCTTGCTCAGCGCCTTCATGCCGTAGATCACCAGCGGGATCACCATGAACGTGGAGACCAAGTAGCCCAGCCACAGCGGCAGTCCGAGTCCCAGCTTCAGGCCCTGCGCCATGATCGAGCCCTCGAGGGCGAAGAAGATGAAGGTGAAGCTGGCGAAGATGACGCTGGTGAGGACCGATCCGAAGTAACCGAAGCCGGAACCACGGGTGATGAGGTCCAGGTCGATGTTGTAGCGGGCTCCGTAGTACGCCAGCGGGAATCCGGTGACGAAGATGACGGCGGCCGCGACGAGGATCGCGAGCAGCGCGTTGCCGGTGCCGTGGGCGAGCCCGATGCCGGCGCCGATGGAGAAGTGGGCCATGTAGGCGATCCCGCCGAGCGCGGTCGTCGCCACGACCATCGGGGTCCAGCGGCGGTAACTGCGGGGCGCGAAACGGAGGGTGTAGTCCTCCAGCGTCTCCTTGACGGCCTGGTCGTCGCTCGGTGCCGCCTGTGGGGCCTGCGGATCGGTGACGTCTGCCAGTCGTGGCTCGGTGCTCACGCCGGGCCTCCTTGCCGGGGGTTGGGGGGATGCCGTGGGGGGCGCAAGGGAGGCTAGGCAGAGGGCGTTACCCCTAAATACTTCCCGCATGAAGGAAGTGTTTCCGGGTCCGGCAGTAACGGTCAGACCGGGGCGCGGTGTCCCCGTGAGGCGTACTCTGAGCAGCCTGTAGGCCACGGTGCGCGCTCGCTCCCCGCGCGGGCGCACCACCGGGGCGGGGGGTACACATGGTGCAGCGCATCGTACGGAGCAAGCGCACCCTCTTCGAGCGCGAGAGCGAACTCGCCGCTGTCGACGAGGCGTTGGACGAGCTGGCCGGACTGCGCACGGACGGCGCCGAGGCGGCCGAGCGTCCCCGGGGCGCGCTGCTGGCCGTCGCCGGACGCGCCGGCATCGGCAAGACCACCCTCCTTGCCGAGATCCGTCGGCGCGCCACCGCGCGGGGCTGCACCGTGCTCTCCGCGCGCGGTGGCGACCAGGAGCAGCGGGTCGCCTTCCACGTGGCACGCCAGTTGCTGCAGCCCGAGTTCGCCGGCTCCGGCGAGAGCGATCTGCGGACCTCGCTGGGCAGTTGGTACGACATCGTCGGCCCCGCCCTCGGACTGTGCGCGCCGACCGCCGCCGCCCCGCCCGACCCGCAGGGCCTGCGCGACGGCATGGACTGGGTGCTGACCCATCTCGCCGTGCTGCGCGCCCCGATGGTGCTGGTGCTGGACGACGCCCACTGGGCCGACCCCGAATCCCTGCGCTGGCTCGCCGCGTTCGCCCCACGCGCCGAACAGCTGCCGCTGCTGGTCGTCGTCGCCTACCGGCCCGACGAACTCCCCGACCACGCCGAGCCGTTACGAGGACTGCCAGGCCGTGCGGGCGGACGCCCCCTGGACCTGGAGCCGCTCAGCTCCGCCGCGGTCGCCCGCCTGGTGCGCGAGACCTTCGGGCCGCACGCCGACGACGCCTTCTGCCGCGAGTGCTGGGCCGTCACCGCCGGAAGTCCCTTCGAGACGGTCGAGTTGATCGCCAAGGTGCGCGACCGCGGTCTCACCCCCACCGAGAACAGCGCTCATCTGCTGCGCGATCTGGCCGCCGCCGTCAAGGGCAGCGGCCTCGTCGCCCGCCTCGAACGTCTGGGCGCCTCGACCGTCCGCTTCGCCTGGGCCTGCGCCGTTCTGGGCACCGAGATCCATCCGCTGCTCGCCGCCGCCGTCGCCGGCCTCGGCCACGAGGAGGCCGCCGACGCCGCCGACGCCCTGCGCGGAGCCCGCATCCTCACCGGCGGCGAGACCCTGGAGTTCGTCCACCCCCTGATCGCCACCGCCGTCTACCGGGCCATCCCGCCCGGCGTTCGCGTCGCCCTGCACGGCCAGGCCGCCTGGTGCGTGATCGACGCGGGACTGGGCCCCGCCGCGGCCGCCCGGCACCTCCTGGAGACCCACCCCGAGGGCGACACCTGGGTCGTGCAGCAGCTGCGCGCCGCCGCCGAGCAGACCTTGCGCGCCGGCGCCCCCGACGCCGCGCGCAGCTACCTCGCCCGCGCCCTGCGCGAACCCCCGAACGCCGAGGACCGCGCCGCCGTCCTGTACGAACTGGGCTCCGCCTCGCTGCTCACCGAGCCCGCCACCACCGTCAACCATCTGCGCGCCGCCCTCGAGGAGCCCATCGCCGACGCCGGCCTGCGCCACCGCATCGTCTACCGGCTCTCCCAGGTCCTCGCCCACAGCGACCGCCTCGCCGAGGCCTCCGACACCCTGGCCCGCGAGATCCGGGTGACCGACGACGCCCGGGTCAAGCTGCGCATGGTGTCGGAGGAGTTCATGTGGGACGCCTTCCGCGCCGACGAACCCGACCACCCCTCGCGCTCCCGCCGCCTCACCAAGCTCGCCGACCGGCTCAAGGGCCGTGACCTCACCGAGCGGTACATCATCGGCCTGCGCGCCTGGGACGCCACCCTGCGCGGCGAGCCCGCCCACATCGCCCTCCAGCACGCCGAACGCGCCCTCGACGGCGGCCTCGGCTGGGCCGAGCCCGACCGCGGCTTCGAGGTGCCCGTCCTGGTCGCCCTCGCCTTCATGTACGCCGACCGGCCCGGCCGCACCGAGGAACTCTTCGCGGCCGGCATCGCCGACTTCGAACGCCAGGGCTGGCGCGGCGCCCACCTCTCCTTCGCCTACACCCTCCTCGCCTACGTCCGCTACCGACGCGGCCGGCTCGCCGAGGCGGAGGACTTCGTCCGCGCCGGCCTCCGCCTCGCCGAGCGCGTCGGCCCCGGCACCCCCGCCCACTGGTACGCCGTCGGCATCCTCATCGAGGTCCTGCTCGCCCGCGGCCGGCTCACCGAGGCCACCCATGTCGGCGAGGACTACTCCTTCTGCGCGCCCTTCCCGGCCGCCGTCGTCTTCCCCGACGCCCAGACCGTCCACGGCGAGCTCCTGCTCGCCCGCGGCCTGACCAAGGAGGCGGCGGAGGAACTGGCCGCCGCGGGCCGCCGCCTGGAACCGCGCGGCATGCGCAACCCGGCCTGGTGCCCCTGGCAGCTCCACCTCGCCCGCGCCGAGGCCCACGAGACCCCCGAGCGGGCCGTCGCCACCGCCCTCGAAGCGCTCGCCCGCGCCCGCCAGTACGGCACCCCGTCCGCCGTGGGCCAGGCCCTGCGCACCGCGGCGGAGGTCTCCTCGGGATCGGCCCGCGTCAAGTACCTGGAGGAGGCGGTCACCCATCTGGAGCGCTCCCCGGCCGCCTACGAACTCGCCTGCGCCCTGGTCGCCCTCGGCACCGAACTCCGCCGCACCGGCCGCCCCCGCGAAGCCGCCGAACACCTCTACCGCGGTCTCGACGCGGCGGTCCAGTGCGGCGCCGACGGACTGGTCGAGTCGGCCCGCGAGGAACTCACCGCGGCCGGGCTGCGTCCCCGCCGTCTGCACAGCACGGAGACGGACACCCTGACGGCCCGCGAACGCACCGCCGCGAACCTGGCGGCCGAGGGACTCGTCGAGGCGGAGATCGCCCGGGAGATGCAGATCGACGAGCCGATGGCGGTCCGCCTGCTCTCGGCGGTCTGCCGCAAGATGGGCACGGAGATCACCGGACTGCCGGCCGCGCTGAGGACGACCTGAGAGGGGCTTGGGTCCCGCCCGCACCCGCGCCCGCGGTACGGCCCCCCGTCCCATTACCATGGGCGCATGTCGTTCCTCCGCCGCCGCAACGCCACCCCCGCCGGCCCCGACTTCGACGTCCTGGCCATGGACCCGGGCGACTGGCCCGGCAACCTCGGCGCCGGTCTGCTGCCCGCCCCCGACGGCACCTGCCAGGGCGTCTTCCTGCGCTACGACCTCTTCGGCGGCCGCGGCCCCGCGATGATCATCGGCAACCTCCCCGAGGGCTCCCCGGCCCGCGAGGTCGGCGAGGGCGAGATCCCCTTCGAGGTGGCCCAGCTGCTGCTCGCGCTGGAGAACGAGGAGGAGGTCACCGTCGTCGGCGTCGAGGACATGCCCGTCATGCAGGGCGACAACCTGCTGATCGTGCGCCGCCTGAAGCTGTCGGAGAGCCGGATCTCCTGCGTCCAGTTCGACCGCAGTGACAACGTCCTGGTGACCATCGCCGCCTGGGACCGGCCCATCACCGACGACCTGTACGCCCTGCTGAAGCCGCTCCCGGCGGAGCTTTTCCAGCAGGGCTGACGCGGCTCGCCTACTTGCCCGCGGGCAGCAGCCGCACGTCCGCCGCCCGGACGAACTCCACCCGGTGGCCGAACTGGATCTCGTAGTACAGGTCCTTGCCCCTGACGACCCGGTGCGTGTCGGTGGTGAAGGTGACCGCGTAGTAGTACTCACCCGGCACCAGATCCCCGACCACGTACTTCTGCCCCTTCGGCAGGGTGTACGGCAGCGGGGACACCGCCTGGACCGGCACTCGCGCCGGGTACGCGGCGGCCTCCGGGTAGGCGCGTCCGTACACCGGGACGCTGTCCAGGCCGGCCTTCGGCGTGACGACGAGACCCGAGGCCGGCACCGCCGTCGGGTGCTTCTTCGGGTTCTTGAACCAGGCCTTCTGCCCGAGGTACCAGATCGCCGTCCAGTCCTTGTAGTGCCCGGCGACCGCGTACTGCTGGCCGGTGGAGACGCGTGAGCCCACGTCGTTGACGTCGATCGTGGAGTCCGCGCCCTTGTGCAGCCCGACGTCCTTGATCAGGGCGGAGTTCTCGTCGTGGTCGGAGTACAGCCGCACCTCGCCGGAACCGTGCGCCGCGCACGCCCCGCCCGAGGCGACGCAGCCGGTGTACACCGGCCGGTTGGCGGCGTAGTCGGGCAGGATCGTCACCAGCGCGCCGCTCTTGCCCGCGGTCCGCTTGAAGGGGTGGCCCAGCAGCTCGAAGTAGTGCCGCCAGTCCCAGTAGGGGCCCGGGTCGGTGTGCATGCCGGGGATGGTCGACGTGGTCGGGCCGGGCACGTTCTCGTGGCCGAGGATGTGCTGGCGGTCCAGCGGAATGCGGTGCTTCGCGGCCAGATAGCGCACCAGCCGGGCCGAGGAGCGGTACATGGCCTCCGTGTACCAGGCGTCCGGCGCGGCCAGGAAGCCCTCGTGCTCGATGCCGATCGACTTGGCGTTGATGTACCAGTTGCCCGCGTGCCAGGCCACGTCCTTGGCCTTCACATGCTGGGCGATGAGACCGTCGGTGGAGCGGATGGTGTAGTTCCACGACACATAGGTGGGGTCCTGGACCAGGTTGAGCACACCGTCCCAGGCGCCCTCGGTGTCATGGACGACGATGTACTTGATGCTCTGCGAGGCGGGGCGGTCGCCCAGGTCGTGGTTTCCGTAGTCGTTGTCGCCGAACTGCTGGTACGGCGCCGGGATCCACTCGCAGGACACCGACTTCGGGCACTCGGTGCCGTCGCCGGACAGGGTGCGCAGGCCCGTCCTTCCGATCTGCGCGGTGTCGGGGGCGAGGCCGGGCTCGGCGGCCAGGGCGACCCGCTGACCGGCGTCCGTGGTGCGCTGCTCGCCGGTGCGGAGCACGTCGAAGACATCGTTGGCATAGGCGGCCGCGGTCGCGGTGTCGTCCGCGCCGGAGAAGCGGGCGACCGCTCCGTACCAGTCCGCCGGGTCGCCGCTCAGCGGCTCGCCGAGGTCCTTCTGGGCCGCGGCGAGGAGTGCGGCACCGCCGGCGACGTTGGCCGCCTCGTCGGTACGCAGCCGCCCGGCCGGGATGCCGGTCAGTGCGGCCGCCTTCGGCAGCGTCTCCAGGCGTGCGGGGAGCCGGGACCCGGCCGGCACGGTGGCGGTGGGGTGCAGGGCGCGGCGGGCGCCGTCGCCGCGGGCGTCCTCCGTGCCCTCGCTGTGGTGCGAGGTGGCGGCGAGCGCGGTGCGCGCGTCGGTGAGGTGCATCGGGCCGTAACCGCCGCTCACGCTCGGCGCGCCGTCGTGCGCGTCCCAGCGGGACTGGAGGTAGGAGACGCCGAGCAGCACGCTCGGCGGGACGTGGTACTCGGCGGCCGCGGCGGCGAACGCACGCTGCAGTGATCCCGCGGACGACGCGGGGGTGCCGGCGGCCGGGGCCGCGCCGAGCAGCGGCAGCAGCAGGGCCGCCGAGGCGAGGGCGCCCGCGACCGTGCGGGCGCGTCTGTGGCCGGGGGTGGACGCGGGGTCGGTGACGGATCCTCTCAACGCAGCCTCCTGGGACGGACGAGCGTGACGGGGCGTGCAGGGCTGTGACACACGGTGCCCTCCGGGCCGAGCGGTGGGTCAGTGGTACCCGCTGGCCGACGATCCGTCAATCATGCCCAGAGGCGGGAGATTTCCCATGTCAACACGAGGGCGGCGGAGTTTCGCGGGGGCGGTGTGCGGGCCTGCGGGGCGTCAGTGGCCCACACCAATGGCCGTGTCCGCACCGGCCCCGGACATACGAAGATCCGCGGTGCGCCGTCGGTGGCGCACCGCGGACCGCCGTCCCCGTCAGCGAGTGCCGACCGCCGCGCGCACGGCCTTGCGGGCCAGCTGGCAGTCGTCGTGCAGCCGCCGCAGCAGCAGCCGTTGCTCCTCGCCGGACGGCGCAGCACCCGGGTGGGCCGCTCCCGGTGCCGCCGGGGTCGCGTCGTGCATCGAACGCTGCACGGCCGTCTCGTAGGTACGGATCTCCCGGGTCAGGACGAGCATCAGGTTCACCAGGAACGCGTCCCTCGAGGCGGGGCCCGCCGACTGGGCGATCTGGCTGATCTGACGGCGTGCCACCGGCGCGTCCCCGAGGACCGACCACAGCACCGCCAGGTCGTAGCCCGGCAGGTACCAGCCCGCGTGCTCCCAGTCCACCAGCACTGGACCGGCCGGGGACAACAGGATGTTCGACAGGAGTGCGTCGCCGTGGCAGAACTGGCCCATGCCCTGCCGGCCCGCGGTCGCCGCGATGCCGTGCAGCAGCTTCTGCAGATCGCCCATGTCCCGGTCGGTGAGCAGCCCCAGCTCGTGATACCGGGAGATGCGGGCCGCGTAGTCGAGCGGGGCGTCGAAGGTGCCCGCCGGCGGTCGCCAGGCGTTGAGCCGGCAGATCGCGCCGAGGGCCGCCCTGATGTCCGCCCGCGGCGGGGCCTCGGCCGGGTGCCGCTGCAGCGCCGCCACCCGTCCCGGCATCCGCTCGATGACCAGGGTGCAGTTGTCCGGGTCCGCCGCGATCAGTCTCGGCACCCGCACCGGGGGGCGGTGCCGGACGAACGAGCGGTAAGCCGCTATCTCGTGCCGGATCCGCTCGGACCACGCGGGGGAGTGATCGAGTAAACACTTGGCGACGGCCGTGCTGCGCCCGGTCGTACCGACCAGGAGCACGGACCGTCCGCTGCGCCGCAGCACCTGCACCGGAGCGAACTCCGGGCAGATGCGGTGCACCGACGCGATCGCCGTACGCAGCTGGGCGCCCTGGGGGCCGGACAAGTCGAGTCTCCCGCTGAGCGGTTGGGTGCCGAGCCCCGCCGGACGCCGTGGCCGACCCGCACCGAGCACGGGGGCCGCCTGCCGGGCGGCGGGGTCGAGGTAGGGGCCGCTGCCCGCCGGGCGGGGGTACAGCGACCGGGGCGGGGCGGACACGGAGGACGATGCTGCGTACATGGGCGAAACAGATCCCTTCGTGTGCCTGCTGTGCCTGTCTGCTCAAGTGCGCTGCCCGGCCCGGCCGCTCGGACGCATCCTGGGGAATGCGGCCGTTCTTGCGAAAGGGCGACCGGGTCGGGGTGGCGCGTTCCTACCTGACACCCGTCGTCCAGTGGCACACCATCTGGCGCACCCTGGCGAACCCTGGCGAATAGTCGCCCGGCAACTCTCCCCGGGCTACTGTCAACTCAGCCGAGAACCTGGGGGCTTGACGTGAGCGGACAACCCAACACCCGCCTTGCGGACCTGTTCGGCCTGGCCGGCTGGTCCAAGGGTGAACTCGCGAGGCTGGTCAACCGGCAGGCGGCGGCCATGGGCCACCCCCAGCTGTCGACCGACACCTCCCGGGTGCGGCGTTGGATCGACACGGGGGAGATCCCCCGCGATCCGGTGCCGCGGGTGCTGGCGGCTCTGTTCACCGAGCGTCTCGGCCGTGTCGTGACCATCGAGGACCTCGGTCTGGTCCGGCACGGGCGTACGGGGAAACGGCAGGACGGCGGGAGTGTGGAGCATCCCGACGGTGTGCCGTGGGCGCCCGAGCGGACAGCGGCGGTCCTCACCGAATTCACGGGAATGGACCTCATGCTCAACCGACGCGGCTTGGTGGGTGCGGGTGTCGCGCTCACCGCGGGATCCGCACTCAGCAGCGCCATGCACGACTGGCTGCACACCGACCCGGCCCTCAAGGCCGACGCCCCCCAGTTCGACGACCCTCTGCACGCCGACCCCGCTGGGTTCGACCGCTATGAGGCCGCCCCCATCGGGTCGCAGGAGATCGAGGAACTGGAGCGCTCGGTCGAGGTGTTCCGGGCCTGGGACGCCGCCCGCGGCGGCGGGCTGCAGCGCAAGGCAGTCGTGGGGCAGCTCAACGAGGTGGGCGGCATGCTCGCCTACCGTCACCCCGACCATCTGCAGCGGCGCCTGTGGGGCGTCGCCGCCAACCTCGCCGTCCTCGCGGGCTGGATGTCGCACGACGTCGGCCTGGAGCCCACGGCCCAGAAGTACTTCGTCATCGCCGCCCACGCGGCCAGAGAAGGCGGCGACCGGCCCCGCGCGGGGGAGGCGCTCTCCCGGGCGGCGCGCCAGATGGTGCACCTGGGCCGGCCCGACGACGCGCTCGACCTGATGAAGCTCGCCCGGTCCGGCTCCGGCGACGAGGTGCTGCCGCGCACCCGGGCCATGCTCTACACCATCGAGGCCTGGGCGCAGGCTTCCATGGGCAAGGGCCAGGCGATGCGGCGCACTCTCGGCCAGGCGGAGGACCTCTTTGTCTCCGACAAGGGGGACGTGCCGCCGCCGAGCTGGATGCAGATGTTCCGCGAGGAGGACCTCTACGGCATGCAGGCCCTGGCCTACCGCACGCTGGCCGAGCACGAGCCGGGCGCGGCCGTGCACGCCCAGCACTACGCGGAGAAGGCCCTGGCGCTCCGGGTCGACGGCCGTCAGCGGTCGAAGATCTTCGACTTCCTGTCCATGGCGTCGGCCTGCTTCATCGCCGACGACCCCGAGCAGGCCGACCGGTACGCACGGCTGGCCCTGATGTCGATGGGATCCAACTCCTCCCACCGCACCTGGGACCGGCTGCGCCAGATGTACCGGCTGACCGCCGAGTACTCCAGCTACCCGAAGATCCACGAGCTGCGTGAGGAGATCAAACTGGCCCTGCCCAAGCCGGCGAAGGGCGGCGGCAGCGCACGGGTGTAGCGGGACGATCGCTTCGTACTACATCGCTCGGGCGACGAGCACGCACGCGTCGTCCTCGCGCTCGGTCTCACCACCGAACTCCTCCATGACCGTCCGCACGCAGTCCTGTGCGGTGCGCGCCTCGCCGAAGCGCGGGGCCAGGTCGAGGAGACGGCCCACGGCCTCGTCACGGCTGTCCGCGGGCACCAGCCCGTCCGTGTGCAGCAGTAACAGGTCGCCTGGTTGGAGGGTCTGTTCGGTCTGCTCGTAGGAGGCACCGGCGGTCGCGCCCAGCAGGACACCGCCCGGTGCCCGCAGCCTGCGCCCCGTCCCGTCGCGGAACAGCAGCGGGGCGGGGTGTCCGGCCTGCGCCCAGGTCAGGGTGCGGGTCTCGGGCCGGTAGCGGCAGCAGACGGCGCTGCCGAGGGCGGGTTGCACGGTGGCGTCGAGTAACTGGTTGAGCAGGGACAGCAGATGGCCCGGATCGGTGCCGGCCATCGCCATGCCCCGCAGGGCGCCGAGCAGCATCGCCATGCCGGAGGTGACGGTGACGCCGTGACCGGTGAGGTCGCCGACGCTCAACAGGGTCTGGCCGTCGGGCAGTTCGAGGGCGTCGTACCAGTTGCCGCCGATGAGCGCGCTCCGGGACGCCGGCAGATAGTGGGCCGCGAGGTCCAGGGTCTCGGGGCCCTGGTGCGGGAGCCGCAGGGAGCCACGCCATGGCGGCAGCACGGCCTCCTGCAGCTCCACCGCGAGCCGGTGCTCGGTCTGTGCGCGCTGCTGGTGGCGGTGCAGCGAGTCACGGGTCTCGCTCACCGCCCGCTGGCTGCGGCGCAGTTCGCTGACGTCCCGCAGCACGGCCCACATGGAGGCGGTGCTGCCGTCGGCGTCGAGCACGGGCTCGCCCATCATGTGCACGGTCCGCGTCTCGCCGTCCGGGCGTACGACGCGGAACTCCCCGTCGATGGGCTTGGCGTCCACGAGACAGTCGGTGACCATCGCCGTCAGCTTCGTGCGGTCCTCGTCCAGCACCAGGGACGGCAGTTCGTCGAGGGTGAGTGGAGGAGCGGCGGGGTGGCGGCCCAGGATCTGGTACAGCTCGCCGGACCAACTGGCCTCGTCGGTCAGCAGATTCCATTCGGCGCTGCCGACCCTGCTGAGCAGCGAGCCGCGCCGGGGAGCGGACGGCACGGCTGCGGCGGGGGAGGCCGTCTCCTGGACGGGGGCGAGGGGGGCCGGGCCGTCCCGCAGTTGTGCCAAGTGGGCACCCAGGTCGTCGAGTTGATGCAGCGCCAGATCGCAGAGCGCGCGCTGCCACCGCTCCTCGGGGTCCGAACCGTCGCCGTGGGTGTCCCGCCGTACGGCGTCCACGTCGCCCTTCAGCCGTCGCGTCTGCGTAATCAGCGCGTCGACCGAGCCGCGCCCCGGCGGCTGGGCGGCTGGGTGATCCGCAGAGAGGTGGGACGGCATGACGCACTCCGATGCGGGGACGGTACGACCAAGGCGGATGGAGGGACCGTTACGACTGTTGCACAGCCCGCGACGCGCTGTAAGGGATTTGGCAACACACGATACGGTGGTGCTTCTGGCATATGCCAGCGTCTCCACGAACCGGTCCGGCTGCGCGTATCGCCTACCGCGCCGGGTGGGTCAAGTCGTAGGTGACGTACGTGACTTGGGGCATCGTAGCCGAGCTCGAGCGGGTGCTCAGCCGCTTGTTCGACGGGTGCTTGTTCGAGCATGCCCGGCGTGCGCCACGCCTCAACCGGTAGTGACGCAGGTCACACAAACTGGAAAGCGCTTCCACGTAATGCGATCGGTTCCTGCGGAGTCGTAACAACAGATCGGCACACCGGCCGACCTCCGACCGCAGGGGAGACCGACCATGGACATCACCCTCGAGCAGCCCGCCCGCGGCCGCCTGATCACCTCCGACGAGCAGGAACTGCCCGTACCGACGACCCTGCGGTACGTCTCCACGGACCCGCTGGCCGTGCACCTGGACTTCCCGCCGGAGGTCTCCCTCGACGGCACCGGCGTCACCTGGACCTTCGGCCGCGCGCTGCTGGAGGACGGGCTGCGCGGCCCGGCCGGCGGCGGTGACGTGCACATCTGGCCGTGCGGCCGGGCCCGTACGGTCCTGGAGCTGCACTCGCCCTACGGCCTGGCCCTGCTGCAGTTCGACACCTCGGCCCTGCGCCGGTTCCTGCTGCGCACCTACGCCGTGGTCGGGGTCGGCGAGGAGGACCTCGGCGAGGTCGTCGACCGCGGACTGAGCTCCCTGTTCGGCAACGTCTGAGCCGGTCGCTCCCGCGCGTCAGTGTCCGGGCCCGGTGTACGGATCCGGGCGCGGTGCGAGGTCGACGGCCACGCGGGCGCCGCTCTCCAGCGCCCTCACCCCCGCCTCGGCGACGACGGATGCCGCGTAGCCGTCCCAGGCGCTCGGACCGGTGACCCTGCCCTGCCGGGTGGCGTCGACCCAGCTCTGCACCTCGCGGTCGTAGGCGTCGGCGAACCGGACGAGGTAGTCCTGGGGCACCTCCCGGGCCTCGGTGCCCCGCGCGGTGACGCGCATCGCCTGCTCGTCGCCGATCCGGGCGCTGCCCGCCTCGCAGACGGCCTCGCAGCGCACCTGATAGCCGAAACCGCAGTTGACGAAGACCTCGACGTCGACGAGGGCTCCCTCCGCGGTCTCGAAGACGACGAACTGCGGGTCCAGCAGGCCGTCCGGCGCACCGGCGCAGGAGCGGGGGCGCAGCACGGTCACCGCCGTGAGTTCCTGGCCGAGCAGCCAGCGGGCCGCGTCGATCTCGTGCGACACCGAGCTGTTGATCAGCATGGCCGAGGTGAACCCGGGCGGGGACGCCACATTGCGGTGGGTGCAGTGCAGCATCAGCGGACGTCCCATCCGGCCGTCGTCCAGCAGGGACTTGAGCCGGCGGTACCCGGCGTCGTACCGCCGCATGAAGCCGATCTGCGCCAGCCGCCGCCCCAGGCGGGCCTCCGCCTCCACGACCCGCAGGGCGCCGGTGGAGTCGGGCACCATGGGCTTCTCGCACAGCACCGGCAGCCCGCGGGCGAAGCAGGCGAGCAGTGCCTCCTCGTGCGCCGGACCGGGCGAGGCGATCAGTACGGCCGCGACACCCGGGGCGTCGCGAGCGCCCGCCACATCCGTGTGCACCCAGGCCCCGTCGATGCCCGCCACCGCATCCTCGGCCCGGCCGGCATCGGGATCCGCGACCGCGACGACCCTGGCTCCGCTCACCACCCGGTCGAGGCGTCGTATGTGATCGGCACCCATGTGGCCCGCACCCAGGACGGCCACTCCCAGCACTTCAGACACGATCGGTCGGCTCCCTTCCCTCGACGGCCAGGGTTTTTCATGGTCTTCCTGGTCGTCAAGGGAGGCAGCCGGTAGGGCCGTTCAGTACCGCAGGACGCCCGCGATCCCGTGCGCGTCGCCGAGCATGCCGTCCGGGACGAAGCGGACCTCCGCGCCGGTCTCCAGGCACTGCTCGACGATCTCGTCCACGATGTCCTCACGGGCGTCGAGGTCACCGCCCGCGGCCGGGACCAGGTGGTCGCCGAGGACATCGCTCACCGTGACGCGGTAGTTCTCCTCGACGGCCAGCAGCCGCAGCCGGCCCTCGCGGGCGCTGTGCCAGACCTCGTCGACGCCGGCCGCGAACGCCTTGCGGCTGCGGGCCGATTCCAGCTCGCGGGCCACGGCGTCGGTGCCCTTGCGGGCCTGGGCGGCGACCATCGGCCGTACCGCCTGCCACACCGCCTCGGGTGTGCCGTGCGCGAGACCGCCGTGCGGGATGTGCACGGCCTCCTTGGTCACGCTGCCGACCTCGTCCAGCAGCGACAGGGCGGCCTGTTCGCCGGTGACGTACAGCAGACGGGGCTGTTCGCGCAGCACCATGCCCAGCGTCGCGTCGGCCTCGCGCAGGAAGTGCCGGGTGCCCTCGTCGCGGAAGGTGCTCGGCATGTCGCCGATGCGTTCCTGGCGCTCGGCGTCGAAGTTCTCGAGGCTTCTGGTCATCGGGAAGCCGCCGGAGTGGTCCTCCACGACCCGGTCCGTGCCGCCGCTCCAGAGGGTGGCCCGGTCGGCGGAGACCGACAGCACCCAGAACGGCCGTTCGGCGGCCTGCGCGGAGACCAGGTTGCGGGTCAGGAAGGTGTCGGAGAGCACCACACGCTCCGGCACCGCACGGGCCAGCGACCACACCTGGTGCTCACCGGGAGCGGCGAAGATCACCAGACCGTCCTCGGCGTGCGCCAGGTCCACCTCGGCGAGGGCCTGGTCGAGCTGGTGGACGACGTCGGAGCGCCGCTCCCGGGTGACCGCGGGATCGGACTCCAGCTGCTTCTTGGCCTCGGCCACCACATTGCGCAGCCGGACCGGATCCTGGGCGTTGTCGGGCTCCCGACGATGCGTCGGCGTCAGCACGGACACGGCCGGATAGGGCCGTGGGCGCCGGAGCTCGGACAGGGTTGCGGGACTCAGGTCGTGCTCCATAACAAGCACCATAGGACCGTTTCGCGGATGGGGCATTAGGGGCAAGGAGGCGGGCGAACAGGATGCACGGGGTGGATGTACGGGGTGGCAGCAGGGCGGGTCGCGTTCTGCTGTCGGCCAAGGTGCTCGCGCCCCGTCCGGCACGAGGGACAGGATCGTCCCATGCCGTCGATCTTCGTTCTCGTGCACAGTCCGTCCGTGGGCCCCTCGACCTGGCGTCCGGTGGCCGACCACCTGACGGCCGCGGGCCATGAGGTACGGGTGCCGTCCCTGCTGCACGTCGGCGCCGGTGGCCCGCCCTTCTGGCCGCGCGTCGCCGCCGCCGTCCGCGACGACCTGCGGCAGGTCCCCACGGACAGCCCCGTCACGCTGGTCGCCCACAGCAACGCGGGCCTGTTCCTTCCGATGATCCGCGCCGGCCTCGAGCGACCGGTCGCCGCCTCGGTCTTCGTCGACGCCGCGCTGCCTGCCCGGAGCGGGGCAACCCCGGTCGCGTCACCGGAGTTGCTCGGCTTCCTGCGTCCGATGGCGGTCGGCGGCAGACTGCCCCGCTGGACCGACTGGTGGGAGGAGGCGGACGTCGCGCCGATGCTCCCCGATCCCGAGGTGCGCAGGGCGGTCGTCCAGGAGCAGCCCACCCTGCCGCTGTCCTACTACGAGCAGCGCATCCCGGTCCCGGCCGGCTGGGACGACCACCCCTGTTCCTACCTGCTGTTCGGACCTCCGTACGACGACCTCGCCGCCGAGGCACGCGGACGTGGCTGGCGGGTGGTCCACCTGCCCGGCGCCCACCTCCACCAGCTGGTCGACCCGGCCGGCACGGCCCGGCACCTTGTCGCCCTCGGAGGTGCCGCTTGATGCCGAACCGGCGCGATCACTAGCGGGGCGCGGTCACCGCGATGTTGCCCTGTGCCACCGCGCACAGGGTCCGCGCCCCGGCGCCGTCGACGGTCGTCAGGTCGCAGCGGCACACGATCCGGGTCCGGCCCGCCCGTATCACCTGGGCATGGGCGCGCAGGGTCTCGCCGGTGGCGGGGCGCAGGTAGTCGATGGTGAAACCGGAGGTGATCAGGCCGGGCCCGGCCACCGTGGCCGCGGCGATCGTCAGCGTGTTGTCGGCGGCGTAGGACAGGACCCCGCCGTGGACGAAGCCGTACTGCTGGAGCAGGTCCTCGCGGATGTCCAGCTCCAGCGTGGCCTCACCGTCCCCGAAGGCCGTCAGGCGGGCGCCCAGCAGACGGCTGAAGGGCTGCTCCGCGAGGGTCTTCCGGGCGAGCTCAAGATCCATCGCCGCGCACCTCCAGCCTCAGTTCACCAGTGAAGTGAGGGTGGCGCGCGACGGTGTCCTCTGTCAACATCGGCCCATGTCCGAGCCCGACCAGCGCCTGTTCTTCCTGCTGCAACGCGCCGCACACCGGCTGCGCACCACGGCGGACCGGCGCTGCGTGGCCGCGGCCGGAGTCACCACGGCCCAGCTGGGGGCGCTGTTCGCCGTGCGGGACCGGCCCGGCACCACCCAGCAGGAACTCGCCCGCACCCTCGGGCTGCGCGAGTCCGCCATCACCGCGCTGGTCACCCGGCTCAGCTCCGCGGGCCTGCTGAGCAAGCGACCGCATCCACGCCAACACCGGGCCGTGGTGCTGGAGTTGACCGACATGGGCGCGGACGCCCTGCGGGCCGCGCAACCGGAGATCGACGCCTTCAACGCCGAACTGCGAGCCCTCCTCGGCGAGGAGGGCTTCGTCCGCACGGCCGGCGCGCTGCACCGGCTCGCCCACTGGGACGAGTGACGTCCTCGTCAGTCGTCCTCGTCCGCCCCGCACGAGCTGCCGCTCGGGGGCAGGGAGCCGTAGAGCAGGAAGTCGTCGACCTTCCGGTGCACGCACTTGGAGGAGCCGTAACCGGTGTGACCCTCGCCCCTGTTGTCGAGGACCACGGCCGAGGAGCCGAGCCGTTTCGCGGTCTCCACGGTCCACCGGTAGGGGGTCGCCGGGTCTCCGCGGGTGCCGACCAGGAGCATCCTGGCCGAGTGGAGGTCGCGCACCTCGTCGCGGATGTAGTCGGTGCCCTTGGGGCGGCCGTAGCACATGAGCAGTTGGGTGAGCCGATAGCGGCCGAAGACGGGGGAGGCCTCCTCGTACTGGGCCCGGAGCCGGACCAGGTCCTTGGTGAGCTGCTCGGCGCTGGGGCGGTCGGGATCGTCGGCGCAGTTGATCGCCATCAGCGCCGCGGGGAGATTGTCGAGCGGGACGTCGTCCTCGTCGACCAGGCCGCCGTTTCCCGCGTGGGGTGCGGAGGGCGAGAAGCCGCCATGCGCGAACGCCATGACACCGCGGGTGTCGCCGTCCTCCACGAGCTGGGCCAGGGCCCGCTCCAGCGAGGGCCACAACTCCTCGCTGTACAGGCCCTGTCCGATGGCGCCCACGAGGTCCTGGCCGGTGAACTGTTGGCCCAGGTCGGTCGACACGGGATCCTCGTCGAGGGAGTGGACCAGCTGCACGACCTGCTCACCGGCGCGCCGCGCGTCCTGGCCCAGCGGGCAGGCGATGTCCTTGACACACCAGTCGACGAAGTCGTCCAGCGCCGTCTGCTGCCCCTCGGCGCCCGCGATGCCCTGCTCGGACATCGGTTCGGTGAGGGTGTCGACACCGTCGAGCACCAACCGGCCGACCTTCTTGGGGAACTGGGCCGCGTACACGGCGCCGAGCCGGGTTCCGTAGGAGAAACCAAGGTAGTTGAGCTTCTTGTCGCCCAGGGCCTGACGCATCACGTCCAGGTCGTGGGCGGCGTACATCGTGCCTATGTACGGCAGAACGGGCCCGGAGTGCCTGGCGCACTCGGCGGCGGCCTTGCGCAACTGCCGCAGCACGTCCTGCGGATGGACCAGGTTCGGATCGCCCGCCTCCGCGACCGACGCCTCGTCGACACCGTTGCCGCAGCTGACCGGGGAGGACCGGCCGACGCCGCGCGGGTCGAACGTGACCACGTCGTAGGCGTTCGTCAGGCCCATGAAGTCCTTGCCGCCGCCCGCGAGTTCGCTCACGCCCGACCCGCCGGGTCCACCGAAGTTCAGCAGGACCGAGCCGCGCTTCGGGCCCGTCGCACGGTAGCGGGCCAGCGCGAGGTCGAGCCTGCCGGCGCGGGGGCGGGCGTAGTCGAGCGGGACGGTGACCTTGCCGCACTGCAGATCCGCCGGCACGTCCGCGCCCTTGCACCGGGTCCAGTGGATCTTCTGCCCGTAGAAGCGGGACAGGTCGGGGCCGGCGCGTTCGGCGGCGGCCGTCGGCAGCCCCGCGGCGAGCAGGGTCGCGGCGGCGGTCGCGGTCACCGCGCAGCGCCGCACCGCGGGCCGCGTCGACATCTTGGCCAGCATCGATGCCTCCATGGGCGCCCGTCGCGGAGCGGGAGAACGGCGCCCTCGCTCACGATAAGCGGACCCCGGAACGCGCGCCTCCGGACGGGCGGGAGTGACCGGGGTGCCGTACGCTCCCGCCGCGCCGGCAGTGATCGGACGGCTTTACAGCCAGTTCGACAACCGTGCCGCTCGATGGGGTGAAAGGCCGCTAAGCCATAACTCGGATCCTTCGCCCGGCGTTTTACGCGGTGCGGGCACCTGCCCGTCTCCCCGGCGCGGGCGGTGGCCCGCGACCCCGTCTGGAAGGCAGCGAAGCCATGAGAAGGGTTACCCGAAACGGTGTGATCGCCGTCGCCGCCGCCTCCGGCGCGATGGCGCTGACGGCTCCCGCCCATGCCGGCTCCTCGGCGGACGGCGCCGCGGCCGGCTCGCCCGGGCTGATCTCCGGCAACACCGTGCAGTTGCCGGTGCAGGTGCCGGTCGAGGTCTGCGGGAACACCGTGAACGTCGTGGGGCTCCTCAACCCCGCGTCCGGCAACCGCTGCGTCGACGAGGGCGGTCACCGGGCGCCGGGCGCGCCCGTGGCCCACGGCAGCCGGGCACACGGCGGAGGAAAGGATTCACCGGGCGTCCTGTCCGGCAACGGCTTGCAGCTCCCCGTGCACCTCCCCCTGAACGTCAGCGGCAACACGGTGAATGTGGGCGGCGTCGGCAACGCGGCCGTGAACAACCACTCCGCGCCGCCCTCCCACAACGGGCCCGACCACCCCACCCACCGCACCCCGCCCAAGCCCCACCCGGCTCCGCCGGCCGCCCCCGAGCACGCCGCCGCGTCCCTCGCCCACACGGGCACGGACGCGACCCTGCCGGCGGCAGCGACGAGCGCCGCGCTGATCCTGACGGGAGCAGCCGTCTACCGCCGCTCTCGCTCCCGCACGGACCGCTGAACCGAGGAATCCACGGGCGGAAGCCCGGCCGACGTGGCGACCGGGGCGGGCGGGCTTTCCGGTGTCGGAGCCGGTCGCCCGCCGGAGGAGCCGGCTCAGCGAGCCCTGGCCGTCAGCAGGACCATTCCCGAGTCGCCGTAGTTCGGGAGTGTTGGGTCCGTGTCGATTCGGGTGACGGAAAGGGTTTGGGTCAGAGGGGTGAAGACCTTGGTGACCGTTTTCGGGCTCACCGGGCAGCCGGGCCAGATGGAGGCCGGGCCGATGCGGTACGTCGGCATGTTCTCCATGAAGGCCGCCACGAGATAGCCCCCCGGTGCGACGCAGCGCACGAAGGCGCGGCAGAAGTCGGCGAACTCCGCGAGGTCCTCCGTGGCGCCCTCCGCGACGAAGTGCATGGACGCCAGGCCGTACGCCCCGGGTTCCAGCCCGCGCGCGTCGGCGTGGACGACGTCGACGTAGGCCAGCGCTCCCGCCAGCGTGGCGGGGATGTCCGGATTGAGCCGGCGGCACAGCGCGTGGAACGGCAGCCAGCTCGCGTCGGGCCCGTGCCGCAGTTGACGCTCCAGATAGGCGACGTTGCCCGCCCCCGCCTCCACCGCCTCGATACGGCGGCTCGCGGCGGACGCGAGGATCAGCGGGTAGAGATTGGGCCCCGCGCCGAACTCGACCGACCGCTCGACGCAGCCCGGTGCCAGCCGCCGGTAGAACTCCGAGTGGTGGGCGATGACCGCGGCGTCCGACGGATGCAGGTCCCGGTAGTTCTCCGCGAGGTAGTCCGCGATCGGCCACCGGTCCCAGTCCACGTCGTCGTTGTGCGTGGTCACGGCCGGCTCAGCCCTTCGCCTTCAGCGGGAAGCGCGCGGCCAGCCGACTGAGCGCGCCGGTCAGCACGTCGATGTCCTCGTCCGAGTTCAGGGCCGTGATCTGCACCCGGAACCCCACCCGGTCACGCGGTACGAGGGGATACGAGGCCAGCGTCACATAGATGCCCTCCTCCCACAGGAAGTCCGCCACCGCGTCCAGGTCGTCCGCGTTCGCCAGTGGGATCTCGATGATCGGCAGCCGGTCCCGGTTGAGCGTGCCGACGTTCAGGTCGCCGAGGTGTTCCAGGACCCGGGCGGTGCGGCGGTACAGATCGGCGCGCAGCGCGTCGCCGCGGCGCTCGTTGACGTCGAGCCCGGCCAGCGCGGTCGCCAGGGAAGCGGTCGGCGAGGGGCCGGAGTACAGATACGGCCCTGCGGCCGTCTTGAGCCGGTTCTTCAGCTCGGTCGGCAGCGCCAGGAAGGCGAGCAGCGACGAGTACGCCTTGGAGAACCCGGAGCACAGTACGATCCCGTCGTACGACTCACCGGTGTGCCGCACGATGCTGTTGCCGCGCGAGCCGTAGGGACAGGGCTCGAGAGGCCCGCGCTCCCCGATCACCCCGAAACCGTGCGCGTCGTCGACGTACAGCGTCGCGCCCCCGGCCCGGCACACCGAGGCCAGCGCGGGCAGGTCGGGGATGTTGCCGCTCATGCTGTTGACGCCGTCGAGGCACACCAGCCGCGGCAGGCCCGCCGGCACCGAGGCCAGCAGGGCCTCCAGTTCGTCGGGTCGTTCGGCGTGGAAGCGGTGCAGGGTGGCGCCCTGGCCGCGGGCCACGAGGCAGCCGTCGTACACCGTTCGGTGCGCCATCGCCTCCACGAAGACATGGCCGCTCTCGGCCAGGATCGGGATCACGGACGAGTGGATCAGGGTGAGCGTCGGCAGCAGCAGCGTGTCGGGGGCGCCCAGCAGTTCGGCGAGCCGCTCCTCGATGTCCGGGTACAGCCGCGGGCTGCCCAGCAGGCGGGACCAGCTGGGATGGGTGCCCCAGCGCCGTACCGTCGGTTCCACGGCGTCGATGATCTCCGGGTCCCAGTCGAAGCCCAGGTAGTTGCAGGACGCGAAGTCGATCAGCCAGTGGCCGCGGCTGCGGATGTGCCGGCCGCGCACCTCGTCGAGGACCGCGTCGCTCATCGGGCTGGTCCGCCGCAGATGTTCGAGGTCCGCCCACCGCGCCGCCCGCCGCTCCCCGTCCTCGGTCCGTGCGGCCGGGACGCGCGCCGGCCCCGCGGCGGCGGGTGGTGCGGGGCACCTTCCCTGGTGCTGCCGCAGCACGCGCTCGCTCTGCTGCACCGTCATCGGCCGGGCGAACAGGAAGCCCTGCCCGAACCGGCAGCCCATGCTCGCCAGCAGATCGCGCTGGGCCTGGTCCTCGATGCCCTCGGCGATCACCTGCAGGCCCAGGGTGTCGGCGATCCGCACGATGCCCTCGACGAGCGCCACCTGCTGGGCGTCGCGGGTGATGTCGTCGATGAAGGTCTTGTCTATCTTCAGCGCGTCCAGGGGAAAGTCCCGCAGATACCGCAGCGAGGAGAAGCCGGTCCCGAAGTCGTCGACCGCGATGTGCACCCCGAGTTCCTTCAGGGAGCGCAGCACGGCCTGGACCTGGGTGTCGCGGCGCAGCAGCACGGTCTCGGTCAGTTCCAGCTGCAGGGACCCGGGCGCCAGGCCGGGTGTGCGCAGCGCCTGGTCGACCTGGTCCAGGAAGCCCACGTCACGGAACTGGCGTGCGGAGACGTTCACACTGACGTACGGCGGGACGGCGGGCCCGGGCAGTCTCTGCAGTCCGGCGATGTCGTTGACCGCGTTCTCCAGCACCCACGCCCCGAGCACCGCGATGTGCCCGGTCTCCTCGGCCATCGAGATGAACTGCTCCGGCGGCACCGGCCGGGGCAGGGCCTGCGGCCAGCGGATCAGCGCCTCGAATCCGACGACCTCGCCTGCGGTGATGTCCACGACGGGCTGGTAGCGCAGGGCGAACTCGTTGCCCTCGACCGCGCGGGCCAGCCGGCTCTGCAGATCGTGCCGTTCGACCATGCGGGTGTGCAGCAGGGGCTGGAACCGGCGCCACTGGCGTTTTCCGGCCGCCTTCGCCGCGTACAGCGCGAGGTCGGCGTGGCCGAGCAGTTCCTCCGCGTCGGTGCTGTCGCGGGCCGTGGCCACGCCCACGCTGGCCGAGACGGTCACCGACTCGGAGGCGACGTGGAAGGGCCGGGTGAGGGTCTGGATCACCTGGGCGGCCAGCAGCTCCGCGTCCAGGGGTTCACGGGCGTCCTCCATCAGCACGGCGAACTCGTCGCCGCCCAGCCGGGCCGCGGTGTCGGTGCGCCTGAGGGTCTTGGAGAGGCGGTTGCCGACGGAGACGAGCAGATGGTCGCCGGCCGAGTGCCCGAGCGTGTCGTTGACCAGCTTGAAGTCGTCGAGGTCGATGAAGAGCAGACAGGTCAGGGAGGACTCGCGGCGTCCGCGCAGCAGGGCGCGTTCGATCCGCTCCAGCAGCAGGGTCCGGTTGGGCAGACCGGTCAGCGAGTCGTGGAAGGCGCGCTGGGTCAGCTCGTGCGCCAGCCGGCGCTGCTCGGTCACGTCGCGCAGGGTGACCACCAGGCCGTTCACGGTCCGCTCGTCCCGGAAGTCGCTGCACCGCACCTCCACCTCGACCCGGCCGTTGCGGCGCCGAACCCACCAGTGGTCGTGGGTGGCCCGCGGCCCGGACTCCCGCACGGCCCGCAGCTCGCGTACCGCCCGGTTGCGGTCGCGGGGGTCGACCAGGTCCGGCAGACAGGCGCCGACCACGTCCGCGGTGCCGAACACACCGGCGGCCGAGGGGCTCGCGTAGCGGATGGTGTCGTCGTCCTCGACGATGAGGATGACGTCCGAGGTGTTGCGCACGAGGGTGCGGAAGTACGCCTCGCTCTCCCTGCGGACGATCTCCTGGCGCAGGGAGACCCGCTCCATGGCCAGGCCCGCGTGCGAGGCCAGGATCTCCAGGGAGCTGCGGGTCTCACTCAGCGGGCCGACCGGTCCGGCGACCAGCAGCACGCCCGGGACGTCGCCGTAGGGACGGTCGGGCGGGATCATCAGGCACACCAGGACGGTGTCCGCGGCGTCGGGTCCGGTGTCGATGTCGAGCTCGCGGGCGGCCACGATCCGCCCGTGGTACTGCGCCAGCTCCGCCGCCCGCTCGGCCGGCAGCAGCATCGTCCGGTGGCCGACGGCCGTGCCCAGCAGCCGGTCGACGGCCGCCTCGCAGGACTGGGCGACCTGCCCCGGCCGTACCGCCGAGACCAGCGAGGCGGCCGCCCGGCGGAGGGTCAGCTCCCGGGTGACGGCGCTGCGGTGGGCGACGACCAGAGCCGACAGCCGCAGGATCACGAGGAGGAAGAGCAGGCCGGAGAACGCGGCGATCACGGACGCGTCGTGGGCCGTGTGCGTCAACCCTTCGTACAGCAGGATGCCCGGCGCGATCAGTGTCGCCACGGCCAGGAGCAGCAGGCGTCGGCGGGGCGCCGGCAGCGCCCGCCGCTGCGGTTCGGCCGCGGTCAGCTGGGCCATGTCCGGGTGCAGCGCGGCCTGGGCCCACGCGGTGTAGAAGATGATCCAGCCGGCGTCGAGTGCCGTGCCGGTCTGCCACAGGGAGTTGAGCTGCAGGATGCCGTAGGCGATGTCGAAGCCGAGCAGGGTGACGGTCCCGATGACCAGGAGCTGCACCGACCGGTTGTGGCCGTCGACCGAACTCAGGGTGAGCAGGCGGGCGAGCAGGGCGAGGACGAGTACGTCACCGAGGGGGTAGGCGATGCTGATGGCCCGCTGCTGCCAGGTCAGCCCGTCCAGCTGGGTGAGCGGCTGCACCAGGTAGACCCATACCGGAAGGGCCAGGGCGGCGGTGAAGATCATCGCGTCCAGCAGGCTCGGCAGATCGTGGCCCGCCCAGCGGTAGTGCACCAGCCCGGACAGGCCGATGGCGAACAGGGGATAGGTGGCCAGGTAACTGGCGTCCGAGGGAGAGGGGAAGGGGTTGGAGGCGTGGAAGTACTGCTCCAGCACGTTGTAGTACGTGTCCCCCGCGACGAAGGTGAGCAACCCGGCGGCCAGCACCCACCAGGGCCAGCGGTGGGCGGGTCGGTTGACCAGGCTTCCGGCCACCACGGCTGCGGCGCTGGAAAGCCCGATGAGCGCCCACAGAGGCGCGCGTGCCGCCGGTACTGCCATGTACACGACCGTGGCGACAGCGACCAGCGTGCCATGAGCGGCCATCAGCCGTTGTGCCGGCAGCAAAGGAAAACGCCTCCCCTACGGGAGGAGACCTGGCGGTCCGTCTGGTCTGGTACCCCAGATCGTAGGCACCCCTGACGCGGGGCTGCATCTCGGACGGCTTCGTGCCTCAGACGTCCCGGTGGTGAAAGCGCCGGTGCAGGGCGCGCACCTGCCCGGCCAACTCCGGTACCGGGCCGTCCACCGTTACACCCGGTGCCACGTCGTTGACCGGCAGTGTGCGCACCGGCGGCGCGGGCACGCCCAACTCCGTGAGCCAGCCGGCGAGTTGCTCCGAGGAGGCGACGTACACGATGCGGCCGAGGCCCACCCAGGCGTGCGCGGCCGCGCACATCGGGCAGTGCTCGCCGGAGGTGTACAACGTGGCGGCCGCCCGCTCCTCGGGGGAGAGCCGGGCCGTCGACCAGCGGGCCAGTGCGAACTCGGGGTGCCGGGTGCGGTCGCCGGAGGCCACCCGGTTGCGGTCCTCGGCGAGCACGGTGCCGTCCGCTCCCACCAGCACCGACCCGAACGGCTCGTCCCCGGCCTCCAGTGCCTCTTCCGCCAGCTCGACACACCGGCGCAGATACGGCAGTTCGGCGTCCCTCACGACCATGACGTACGGCCCTCCTCGCGTGGCGATCTTCGCGGGCAGCCTAGAGCCTGGTGCGAAGGTCCCGCCTGCCCCGTGACGCCCGGCACGCCCCCACGCTCGAACAGCCTCGCGCGGGGGACCCCCATGGCGCGGCAGGGCCCGCCCTCCGGGCTGACGGCGGGACTTTGGCGGCAGGCCCTGGGCGCCGCGGCGCGCCCGGAAAGTCCGCCCGGTGCGGCGGCGGCATACCGGGGCGCGTAAAGCGGTTGCCGGGTGCGCGCCCCGGTGCTGGAGTGATCACATGGTTCACGCAGCGGTGCTCGCCCTCTTCGACCGGGACATGCGCGAGGGGGCGCAGCCGGACGGCCCCGACGCGCGGGTGGAGCGGGTGGGCGGCGTGGTGCGCCAGGTGTCCTCGGCGCGCGGCTGGAACGGCGTCGTGTGGTCCGACCTGGACGAGACGAACGCCGACGAGGTGATCGCCGCGCAGATCGCCTACTTCTCCGGGCTGGGCCGCGAGTTCGAGTGGAAGCTGTACGGGCACGACCTGCCGGTGGACCTGGGGGAGCGGCTGCGGAGCGCGGGGTTCACGGCCGAGCCCGAGGAGACGCTGATGATCGCCGAGGTCGCCGCCCTCGACCTCGACGCCCGGCCGCCCGAGGGCGTGCGCCTGCTGCCGGTCACCGACGCGGCCGGCGTCGACCTGGTGGCGGACGTACACGAGAAGGCCTTCGGCACCGACGGCTCCCGGCTGCGGCACCAGCTGCTGGCCCGGCTGACGGAGGAGCCGGACACGATCGTCGCCGTCGTCGCGCTGGCCGGGGACGAACCGGTGAGCGCGGCCCGGATGGAGCTGGTGCCCGGCACCCGGTTCGCCGGGCTGTGGGGCGGCGGCACCGTGGAGGGCTGGCGCGGCCGGGGTGTCTACCGGGCCCTGGTCGCCCACCGCGCCCGCGCCGCCGTGGAGCGCGGCTACCGCTACCTCCAGGTCGACGCCTCCAGCCAGAGCCGCCCCATCCTGGAACGCCTCGGCTTCGCACCCCTGACCACGACGACGCCGTACACGTACGTGCCTTAGGGCCCTTCTGATGGATCTCCGCGGCGTCACGGCGCCCGGCATGCACGCTCGCCGCACGGCGCGAAGGGACAGGTGGCTCCGCCACATGACCCTTCACACCGCACGCCGATCGCACGCACCGGACGCCGCTCCTTCCCCCGCGGAGATCCATCAGAAGGGCCCTGGCGCGGCCCAGGGACCGGATGTCACATCCGCGGCGGTTCGATCCGTCGCAGGGGCATGACGACGAACCAGAAGAGCCAGAGCATCCTCCTCGCGGGCGCCAGCGGCGTCCTCGGCGGTCACATCACGCGCGCGCTGACCGAGGCGGGCCACAAGGTCACCGGCCTCGGGCGCGGCCCGGCGAACGGCGTACGGGCGGACCTGATGGACCGCGACGCGCTGCTGCGCGCCGTCGACGGGCAGCACTTCGACACCGTCATCCACGCCGTCACCGCCCTGCGCAAGGCGCCCATGCGCCACCGCGACATGTACGCCACCGACGCCCTGCGGACCGAGGGAACCGCCCATCTCGTCGAGGCCGCACAGGCCACCGGCGCCCGGCGCCTGATCAGCGAGTCGATGGTCTTCGGCTACGGCTACGGGGACTTCGGCGACCACGTCATCACCGAGGACGACGTGTTCGGTCCGCGCGGCACCACCCCTCAGCTGGAGCGGCATGTCGAGGGCATGCGCGTCAAGGAACAACTCACCTTCGAGGCCGCCGGGATGGCGGGCATCTCGCTGCGCTTCGGCCTGTTCTACGGTCCCGGCGGCACCGACGCGATCCTGCCCATGCTGCGCAAGCGGCAGTTGCCCGTTCCCGCCGACCACGGCCGGCTGCTGCCGTGGATCGAGCTGACCGACGCGGCCCGCGCGGTCGTCGCCGCCGTCGAACACGGCCGGGCCGGCCAGGCGTACAACATCACCGACCGCACCCCGTTCGGTTTCCGCGCTCATGTCCAGTGCGTGGCCGAGGAGTTCGGCCTGCCCAGGCCGATGACCGTGCCACGGTGGCTGACCCGCCCGATGTCCTACGCGCACACCATGTTCGCGACGAACATGCGCGTGTCCTCGGCGAAGGCGGAGCGGGAGCTCGGCTGGACGCCCGTGCACCCGTCCTGCCGGGACGGTCTGGCAGCGCTGGCCGCGCACCGTTGACCGGTCGACCGGGGCCGTTCGGACGAGGGCCGTTCGGACGAGGGCCGTTCGGACCGGAGCCGGAGGCCGAACGGCCCCCCGCCACGCAAGGCCGCAGCTGGGAACCTGACTTACGGGGGAGAGCCTCCCGGCGCCCGACTCTCCCGCTCGGGGCGCACGGTCGAGGCGGCGGGCCCGCCGATCGTCGAGGGGAGCCGCATCGGCGGGCCCGGCTCGGTGTCGCGCAGCAACGGCCGTCCGGACCCGCGCACTCGTCCTACGGTCTTCCGGCCGCCGTCAGCGGTGTGCCTTCGCCCGGTCCAGCGCGGCCACGCCGACCGCCGCCAGACCGATCTGGATGAGCCACTCGATCCAGTCGACGCCCTTGGTGTCCTGGACCCCGAGTCCGGCGGCGATCGCCGAGCCGATCAGCGCGGCCACGATGCCGACGAGGATGGTCCACAGAATGCCGATGCGCTGACGCCCGGGAACCACGAGGCGACCCAGCACGCCGATGACGATGCCGATGAGAATGGCACTGACGATGCCAGCGATCTCCATTTCTGCCCCTCTTCGTCCGTACCCCCGCACCTTCTCTCTGCCCCCAGAATGCGGAAGCAGTCCACGCCGGTTATTGCCGGGACTTTCTGTTCACACGGCCGCCATGCCATGTACCTTTCAAGCGTTCAACGCGTGTAGAAGTCCGAACCCCCCATCTACGCGCGCAGATTGGCGCCCGCACCGCCTCTACCCCACCCCCTCACGGAGGTTCGACGGATGCTCCGATCCAGAAGATCCCGCCGCGGACTCACCACCGCCCTGGCCGGCCTCGGCCTGCTCGTCACCGGGGCCGCCCTCCAGGTCGCCACCCCGGCCACGCCCGCCCACGCGGCCACCACGCACCGCGTCCTGTTCGACGACGGCCACGCCGAGGAAGCCGGCAACGCCGACTGGATCATCTCCACCAGCAAGCCCGACCCGCTCGCCCAGGACTCCTCCCCGTCCGCCGAGACGGACTGGACCGGCGCGTTGTCGTCGTGGGGCGTCGCCCTGCAGAGGACCGGCAGCTACAGCCTGAAGACCGCCACCAGCGCCCTCACCTACGGCGGCTCGTCGTCCACGGACCTGTCGAACTTCGACACCCTGGTCCTGCCGGAGCCGAACACGCTGTTCACGTCCGCCGAGAAGACGGCGATCATGAACTTCGTGAAGAACGGCGGCGGCCTGTTCATGATCTCCGACCACACCGGCGCCGACCGCAACAACGACGGCGAGGACGCGGTCGAGATCCTCAACGACCTGATGACCAACAACAGCGTCGACTCCACCGACCCGTTCGGCTTCTCCATCGACTCGCTGGACATCAGCTCCGGCTACCCGGCCGCGATCAGCGACAGCAGTGACCCGGTGCTGCACGGCTCCTTCGGCACGGTCACCAAGAGCCTCATCGCCGACGGCACGACGGCCACCCTCAAGCCGTCCGACAACTCCTCCGTCAAGGGCCTGGTCTACCGCTCCGGCTACTCCGGCAACACCGGCGCCTTCTTCCTGACGTCCACCTTCGGCAGCGGCCGCGTCGCCTTCTGGGGCGACAGCTCGCCGATCGACGACGGCACCGGCCAGTCCGGCAACACCCTCTACGACGGCTGGAACGACTCCGGCGCCACCAACGCCGCCCTCGCCCTGAACGCCACCGCGTGGCTGGCCGGGGACGGCAGCAGCAGTGGCGGCGGAGGCGGCGGGGGCACCGGCACCTGCACCGCCGCCCAGCTGCTCGGCAACAACGGCTTCGAGTCGGGCAACACCACCTGGGCCGCCAGCAGCGGCGTCATCACCAACTCCAGCAGCGAGGCCGCCCGCACTGGCTCCTACAAGGCCTGGCTCGACGGCTACGGATCGGCCCACACCGACACCCTGTCGCAGTCGGTGACCATCCCGTCCGGCTGCTCCGCGACCCTCAGCTTCTACCTGCACGTGGACACCGCGGAGACCACCACCGGCACCGCCTACGACAAACTGACGGTCACCGCCGGATCCACCACCCTGGCCACGTACTCGAACCTCAACGCCACCTCCGGATACGTCCTGAAGTCCTTCGACGTCTCCTCGCTGGCCGGCACGACCGCCACCATCAAGTTCACCGGCGTCGAGGGGTCGACCCTCCAGACGTCCTTCGTCATCGACGACACCGCGCTCAACGTGAGCTGAGCCGACCGGACGGTTCCGGCGCCCCGGCCGGAACCGTCCGCTCCGCCGTGTTCCAGCCGGAGACCCTGACGGCCGGCGCGGAACCGCGCAGATCCGCCGTCCGGTAGGTGACGGTCAGCGTCGCCGACTCACCCGGCCACAGACTCACCTCGTTGTCCGACCACTGGACCGGCAGCACCGGCTGCCCCTTCGCGTCCACGAGATGGACGTCGGTGAGCAGCGACGGCGTCTTCCCGCTCCCGGTGTTGCGCAGGGTCACGGTCGTGGTGGACGTACCGCCCGAGGACGCCGTCGACGCCGTGGCCGACACCGGCACCTGCGCCATCGAGGTCAGCCCCTTGAGGTCGGCGTAGCTGGTCGTCGGCGTGTAGTACCAGTCGGTGTTGGCCCAGTCGAGCGTGTCGGGCTTGCTGGACAGCCAGTAGACGTTCCGGCCGACCTCCTTGCCGGAGCCGTCGGTCAGGGTCAGCCGCAGCAGATACGTCGTCGCCAGTCCGCTCACCGACGAGGGCAGGGTGAGGGGAGAGGCGTGCGCGCCGTCGCCGTTGACCTTCACCCCGGTGACCGTCTTGTCGTACTTCTGCGTGCCGTCGGGGTTGAACAGCGTCGCCCGGACCGTGAGCCCGGAGGCCGATGCGTGCCGGTTGTCGACGACGACCACCGAGCGGTCGTCGTAGCTGTACTGGACGTGCAGTGGCTCGTTCGCCTTCTTGGCCCCGAAGTAGGCGCCGCCCTGGTCGAGGTAACGGTCCATCAGCTGCCAGTGCAGCGAGGTCCAGCCGCTGTTGAACATCCAGTAGACGACGCCCGTCGAGGGCTTGGCGGCGTCGGTGGCGTTGCGCCCGTACGCCTCGAACTGCGCCCGGACGTTCTCGTACTGCGCGAGCTGGGCCTTGCTGACGTAGTCGGTGAGGCTGGTCGGGGCGCCGTAGCGGCCGGTGAGGGCGTTGTCGTAGAGCTTGAGGGTGCCGAAGGTGGAGGACGGCGAGCGGTGGTACTGCTTGGCGCCCGGGTCCTTCCACAGGGTGTCGAGTTCGGCCGGGCTCATCATGCGGCGCAGCGTGTCGAGGGTGGGGATGTCGGGGCCCGCGCTGGTCTCGGAGTTGAAGCCGGTCGCACCGCCCTCGCGCTTGGCGTACCAGTAGTTGGGCGGGATCCAGTCGTAGGGGCCGGTCATCTTCATGCCCGAACTGCCCAGCTGCGGTGAGGAGTTGTCGGAGGCGGCGGCCACGACGGGGGCGCTCCAGTCGGCGGCCTTCAGGGCGTCGAGGTAGTTCTTCTCGATCGTCGCGTCGGGGGCGAAGTCGCTGCCGATGAGGAAGGAGATCACGCTCGGGTGGTCGCGCAGCCGGGCGGCCTCGGCGGCCATCGACGCCTGGGCGACCGGGTAGTCGGCGGCCGTCCACTTGTCGCCGGACTCGCCCCCGTTGACCTGGCCCTCCCACTTGTCGCAGCACTCCCAGCCGGGCAGCGTGAGGATGCCGTAGCGGTCGGCGAGGTCGAAGAACTCGTCGGGTTCGAGGTGGCCCTCGAGGCGGATGGTGTTGAGGCCCAGGTCGAGGGCGTACTTCAGTCGGTCCTCGACGTACGTCCGGTCCCAGCGCAGGAACTCGTCCGGCGACCAGCCGCCGCCCTTGATCAGCAGCTTGCGGCCGTTGACGCGGTACTGGCGGGCGCCGTCGGAGTTCAGCGGCGCCTGGACGTCACGGATGCCGAAGCTCTGGTGCGCGGTGTCGGAGGGGGCGCCGGAGACGGACGCGGTGAGGTTCAGGTCGTACAGGGGCTGGCCGCCCATGCCGGCCGGCCACCAGACCTTCGGGGAGGTGAGGTGGAGGCCGGGCACGTCGGACGGGGTGAAGGTGACGGTCTTCGTCTCGTGCGCGGCGAGGGAGACGGACCGGGTGAACGTCGTCGGACCGATGCTGCCGGAGACCGTGGCCGTCACCGGCGCGTCGGAGTCGTTGCGGGCCTGCGCCTTGACGGTGAGGTCGGCCGAGGCGAGCGAGGGGACGTCCAGCTTCGTCACCACGTGGGCGTCCCGCAGGGCGACCGGGCCGCCGCGCCGGACGACGACGTCACGGACGATGCCCATGTTCTCGTCGGGCGGCGGCTGCAGCCAGTCGATCCAGCCCATGGTGAGGTTCTTGTTCGGGTCGTTGGGCTGGATCCGGAACGCCACGGTGTTCGTGCCCTGACGGACCAGTGACGTGACGTCCAGTTCGTGGTCGGTGTAGGCGCCGGTGACGTCCTTCGTGGTGGCGACCTGCTTGCCGTTGACGTAGACGTCGGCCGCCGAGATCACCCCGCTGAAGTCGAGGTAGGTGCGCTCGGCGGTGTCGGCGACCGTGAAGTCGGAGCGGTACCACCAGGGGACCTGGAAGTCGGCCTTGGGGATCTTCTGCTGGTTGGTCGAGTAGAAGGGGTCGGCGTGGACGCCGTCGGCGAGCAGGGCCGCGAGGACCGTGGAGCGGGGGCCGGCCGGATACCAGCCGGTCGCCGGATAGCCGGGCGAGGAGACGTCGGCCGCCGGGTCGGAGACCTTCGCCGTCGACTGGATCGCGTAGCCGGATAACGCGGTCGTACTGCCCGCGGCGGACGGGACCCGGGTGAGCCGGCCCGGTGGGGCGGCCCGGTGGTGGGGGTCGGCCCAGGCGCTGGTCGTCAGGGGACCCAGCAGACCCAGGACTACGGCGGCCGTGGCGAGACGGTGTCTGTTCACGGAGTCTCCAGCCCTTTCGTAAAGTTAGGAAACTTTACTAACGCGGGTCACGCTAAGGCGCCTCGTGGGCCGTGTCAATCACCGTGGCGCCCGCGCGAGTTGCTCAGGACGCGGCCGAACGGCGCTCGAACACCACGTCCCGGGCCGTCCCGAGCGCCGTCGCCACCGCGCCCAGCAGCACCGCGTCCTCGCCGAGCCGGCTGGGCGCGATCCGCGGCCGCAGCGGGGTCAGCGTCCGCAGATGATCCCGCACCGGCTTGAGCAGCAGGTCCACGCTGTGGCCGACTCCGCCGCCGAGCACCACGAGATCGGGGTCGAGCACGGCCGCCGCGGCCGCGACGGTGTGCGCGATCCGCTCGCCCTCCAGCCGCACCGCCCTTACCGCCGCCTCGTCCCCCCGCCGGGCCGCGTCGAACACGGCCTTCGCGGTGAGCTGCCCGCTCATCCCGAACCGGCGCGCCGCCTCCACCACGGCCACCCCCGACACCGCGTCCTCCAGCCGCTCCGGCTTCTGCTGTCCCGGCCACGGCAGGAACCCGATCTCCCCGGCCAGCCCGTGCGCCCCCGTGAACAGCCGCCCCTCGCTGACCACGCCCATGCCGAGCCCGGTGCCGATCAGGATGTACAAGAACAGCCTGCTGCCCGCGCCGACGCCGTAGGTGTACTCGCCGAGCGCGGCCAGATTGGCGTCGTTGTGCACCTCCAGCGGCACGCCCAGCTCCTCCCGCATCCGGTCGAAGAGCCCGGCCCGCCCCCAGCCCGGCAGATGCATCGCGTACCGCACCCGGTGCTGCTTCTCGTCGTACACCCCCGGCGTGCCCACCACCGCGTGCACCACCTCGTCCGGCGCCACCCCGGAACCGGCGACCACCTGGCGGGCCGTCGCCACCACCAGGTCGGCCATGGCCCGGGAGCTGCGGGCCCGGTTGCGCACCTCGGAACGGGCGACCACCGAGCCGTCCAGGTCGGCGACCGCGACCCGCAGCCAGCTGCGGCCGACGTCGATGCCGAGCGCGTAGCCGGCCGCCGGGTCGGGTGCGTACAGAACGGCGATGCGGCCTCTTTCCGGTGCGTGGGTACCCACCTCGTGCACGAGTCCCGCCGCTGCCAGGGAGGCGAGGGCGCTGGACACCGTCGGCTTGGACAGACCCGTCTCCCGCGCGAGCTGGGCACGAGAGGCCGCCCCCGCGGCCCGCAGCCGGTCGAGCAGCAGGCGCTCGTTGGTGCTGCGCAGCCGCCGGCGGTTCCAGGGCTGTTCCTGCTGGTCTACGGCGTCACTGGCGGGCATCGCACCATTCTCACTTATCCGTTGGGCCCTCTTGACGCATCAAGTAAGGCTCCTTAACTTTATCCGCCAGTCAGCCTCGCCGGGCCAGCCTTGGGCTGCCCAGCGCCCGGTGCCTCGGGAGTCCCCATGTCCGGTAGTCCGCCACCCAATGGTGGTTTCGTCCGTCGCGTAGGCCTGTTCCAGGCCACCGCCATCAACATGAGCCAGATGTGCGGCATCGGCCCGTTCGTCACGATCCCGCTGATGGTCGCCGCCTTCGGCGGTCCGCAGGCGGTGATCGGGTTCGTCGCGGGAGCGGTCCTCGCCCTCGCCGACGGACTGGTGTGGGCCGAACTGGGCGCCGCGATGCCCGGTTCCGGCGGCAGTTACGTCTATCTGCGCCAGGCATTCCAGTACCGCACGGGCCGGCTGATGCCGTTCCTGTTCGTCTGGACGGCGATGCTCTTCATCCCGCTGATCATGTCGACCGGCGTGGTCGGCTTCGTCCAGTACCTGGGCTACCTGGCCCCGGACCTGACCAAGACCCAGGGCGATCTGATCGGCCTCGGCGTCATCGTCCTCGTGGTCGTCCTGCTGTGGCGGGGCATCGAGAACATCGCCCGGATCACCGCGGTGATGTGGGCGGTCATGATCGCCTCCGTGGTGCTGGTGATCCTCGCCGCGGCGACCGACTTCAGCGCGCACCTCGCCTTCACCTACCCCGCCCACGCCTTCGACCTGGGCAGCAACACCTTCTGGATCGGCTTCGCGGCCGGTCTGACCATCGGCATCTACGACTACCTCGGCTACAACACCACGGCCTACATGGGTGCCGAGATCAAGGACCCCGGCCGGGTCCTGCCCCGCTCGATCATCTACGCCATCCTCGGCATCATGACGATCTACCTGCTGCTGCAGATCGGCACGCTGGGTGTGATCGACTGGCACCGGATGACGGACGCCAAGGACATCGCCTCCACCTCGGTGGCCTCGGCGGTGCTGGAGAAGACCTGGGGCAAGGCGGCCGCCGACACGGTCACCGTGCTCATCCTGATCACGGCCTTCGCCTCCGTCTTCACCGGCCTGCTCGGCGGCTCGCGGGTTCCCTACGACGCGGCCCGTGAGCGGGTCTTCTTCCGCCCCTACGCCAAGCTGCACCCCAAGCACCGCTTCCCGATGCTGGGGCTTGCGACCATGGGCGTGTTCACGGCGATCGGCTTCCTCATCGGCCGGCACACCGACCTCGCGACCCTGATCCAGCTGCTGACCACGGTGATGGTCATCGTCCAGGCGCTGGCCCAGATCATCGCCCTGACGGTGCTGCGCAAGCGGCAGCCGACGCTGAAACGGCCGTACCGCATGTGGCTCTACCCGGTGCCGAGCATCGTCGCCTTCGTCGGCTGGTGCGTGATCTACGGATACGCCGACAAGAACTCGCCCGGTCGCCATCCCATCGAGTGGTCGCTGGCCTGGCTGGCCCTCGGCTGTCTCGCGTACGTGCTGTGGGCGCGCTTCGAGAAGGTGTGGCCGTTCGGCCCGAAGGAGATCTCCGAGGAGTACCTGACCCCGCCGGAACCGGAGCCGGCGGCCACCTGAAAAAGGCGCGGCGCCCGTGCGGCGCCTGAGCTAGAGTCTCGTCATCCGTGAAGCCTCCTCGGGCGGACCACCATCCGCCCGGGGAGGCTTTTCCCGTGCCCCCTGAAAGGCAGGAGCCCCGTGCCCGACGTGATCGTCCGCCCCGCCACCGCCGAGGACCGCCCCACCGTCGAGCGGTTATGGCTGCTGTTCCGTCATGACCTGTCCGGATTCATGGGTGTCCTGCCCAACCCCGACGGGACCTTCCGCAGCGACTGGGTCGATGCCGCCTTCACCGAGGAAGGGTGGGCACCGTACCTCTTCCTTCGTGACGAACGGCCCGTGGGGTTCGCGTTCGTCCGCGGGCTGAACGGCCCGACACGCATGCTGAACAGCTTCTTCGTCGTGCGGGGCGCGCGCCGCGAGGGCATCGGGACACGCGCGGTTCGTGAGGTGGTGCGGCGCCACCCCGGCCCGTGGGAGATCGCCTTCCAATACGAGAACGAGCCCGCCGTCACCTTCTGGCGCCGCGTCGCCGCCGCCCTCGCCCCGGACGCCTGGACCGAGGAGACCCGCCCGGTCCCGGACCGCCCCGACCTGCCGCCGGACGTGTGGATCTCCTTCGACGCGGGCGCTCGCGTCTAGAACATTCCGGGCATGGGTGGAAAAGCCGCGGACCGGGACACACATAGGCCTATGAACCAGCACACCGACGGCCCTGACCAGGCCCACCGGCGCCCCGACGGAGTCTCCGACACCACGGTGGACGCCCTGGGCGCCCTGTCGAAAGCACTGGAGACCACCGAGCGAGCACGCGGCCACCTGTACGCCTTCCACCAGCTGACCGGTGGTGCCGACTTCGAACTGGACCGAGCCGTGAAGCTGCTGCGCGAGGCGGGACACGGTGAGTGGGCGGAGCGCGTGCGGCAGGAGGTCCTGGGCCGCAACGTGATCCCGGGCCACTGGACGTTCCAGGTCGTCGAGGCCTACAACTCGACCTATTACGAGCCCTTCAAGGCCATCGAGTCCCAGGCGCGCGATGAGCTGGCCGACGGCAAGGACCATCTCTTCGAGGCCGAGCTGAAGGAGAAGCGACGCACCGGCGGCCACCCGCACCACACGGCCCGGCCGGACACCGGCCCGGTGACCTGAGATGCCACGAGGCCGGGAACTTGCGTCGTTTCTGCCTCGTATAGTCCTGTCATGAGCCAGGCTCCCGTTTCCCTGACGACCGGTTCACTGGCCCGTCGGCTGGGCGTGTCGCCCACCACGCTGCGCTCCTGGGACCGGCGCTACGGCATCGGCCCCGAGGTCCGGGCGGACGGGCGGCACCGGCGGTGGAGCCCCCGGGACGTCGCGGTGCTCGAGGCGATGTGCCGTCTGACCTCGTCGGGGGTACCGCCCGCCGAGGCCGCGCGCGCCGCCAAGAAGACGGCCGGCGCGCCCTCGGACACACCCGCGCAGCCCGTGGAGCCGGCGGCACCGGAACGCTCGAAGGCCGCCGGCTCGCTGCCCCTCGGAGACGTGCGTCTGGAGTGCCGGGGGCTGGCCCGCGCCGCCGTACGCCTGGACGCCCCGGCCGTCGAGGAGCAGCTGACCGGGGCGGTGGCGCGGTACGGAGTCGTCGTCGCGTGGCAGGAGGTGATGGTGCCGACCCTGCACGCCGTGGGCCGCAAGTGGGCGTCGTCCGGCGACCGCTACGTGGAGGTCGAGCACCTGCTCTCCTGGCATGTCTCCACCGTCCTGCGGCGCAGTACCCGGCCCCCCGCACCAAGTGCCGAGGCAGCGGTCACCGGGCCCGTGCTGCTGGCCTGCGTACCCGGCGAACAGCACACCCTGCCGATCGAGGCGCTCAACGCCGCGCTGGGCGAACTCGACGTGCCCACCCGGATGTTCGGCGCCGCCGTACCGGCGGAGGCGCTCGCGGCGGCGGTGCAGCGCCTGGGACCGTCGGCCGTGGTGCTGTGGGCGCAGGCGCGCTCCACCGCGAGTGCGCCGTTGGCCGGTCATCTGGCCGGCACCCAGTGGGGGATGAAGGGCGCACGCCGTCGGCCCGTGGTGGTACTCGGCGGACCCGGCTGGTCCGGCCGGTCGGCCCGCGGCATGCTCAGGCCCTCCAGTCTCGAGGACGCCCTCGCCGTCCTCTCCGGCACACACCGCACCGAATCACCGCGGTAGACAGCGCTCAGTCGCCGCCGCGCCCCTGCCTGAAGCGGGCGAGACCGGCGGAGAACTCCACCACGGGATCCGGGTAGTCGTCGATGGCGGCGCGGTCCAGGCCCTGGAGCTTCCACGGCTCATGCACCGCGGGGCCCTCGACGGCGGCGAGCTCGGGGACCCAGCGGCGGACGTACGCCCCGTCGGGGTCGTAGCGCCTGGCCTGGGTGACGGGGTTGAGGACACGGTTGGGGCGGCTGTCGGTGCCGGTGCCCGCCATCCACTGCCAGTTGAGCTGGTTGTTGGCCACATCGCCGTCGACCAGGAGCTCCAGGAAGTGCCGGGCGCCCACCCGCCAGTCGACGTAGAGGGTCTTGGTGAGGAAGCTCGCGGTCAGCAGCCGTCCGCGGTTGTGCATCCAGCCCTCGTGGCGCAGCTGCCGCATCGCCGCGTCGATCACCGGGTAGCCCGTGCGGCCCTCCTTCCAGGCCCGCACGTCCTCGCGGGCGGTGCGCTCGGAGCGCCAGCGGTCGCGCTTGGTGCGGTAGTCGGCGCCGGCGGCGGCGGGGCGCGCGGCCAGCACCTGCCGGTGGAAGTCCCGCCAGGCGAGCTGCCGTACGAACGCCTCCGCGCCCGGGCCGCCCGCCGCGCGCGCCCGGTGGACGAGCTCGACGGGGGAGAGCGTGCCGAAGTGCAGGTGCGGCGAGAGACGGGACGTGCCGTCGCCGGCCAGGTCGTCGTGCCGGTCCTCGTACGACGCGATCCCGGCACCCAGCCACGAGGCCAGGAGCCTGCGGCCCGCCGTCTCCCCGCCCTCGGCCAGCCCCGCCGAGAGCCCCTGAAGGCCCGTGCGCGAGGGAAGCTCCTCGGAGCCGACGCCGTCCGGGACGCGGAGGCCGCGCGGCGCCGCCAGCGCCTCACGCAGGTGCACCCCGGTCCACTGCCGGTAGTACGGGGTGAAGACGGCGAAGTGGTCCGAGGAAGCCGGGGTCAGCGCCCCGGGCGGCACGGCCGTGGTCACGGTGTCGTGGACGTGCAGCCGCCGCCCCTCCGCCTCCAGCGCGCGGCGCAGCCGCAACTCGCGCCGGTGCGCGTACGCGCTGACGTCGGCGGCCATGTGCACCTCGTCGGCGTCCGTCTCGGCGGCCACCTTGCACACCTCCTCGACGACGTCACCGGAGCGCACGATCAGCCGGCCGCCGCGCTCGCGCAGCCCGCCGTCGAGATCCCGCAGACAGTCGGCGAGGAACGCGAGCCGGTTGGACGCGGCGAACCCCGCGCCGGTCACGCCCCTGTCCCGGACGAAGAGCGGTACGACCTCGCGGGACGAGTTCGCCGCCCGCAGAGGCGGGTGGTCGTGCAGGCGGAGATCGGCGGTGAACAGGACGATCGAGACGTTCATGGTGGTGCTCCGGGGGCGGGTGTACGGCGTTTCGGTGACATGCTTCCGACGCTGTGGACACGGCGGATGCGGCCGTCAACCGCTGGGTGCGTGTTCCCTCGCTGGGGTGACCGGCTCGCGGGCCGCCGCGAGGGCGATGTTGCGGGCCATGCCGCCGAAGACGACGGCGTGGAAGGGGGAGACGCTCCACCAGTAGGCGTGCCCGAGCAGCCCGTGCGGATGGAACAGGGCCCGCTGTACGTAGCGGGTGCGGCCGTCGGGACATGTCCCGACGCGCATCTCCAGCCAGGCGAGTCCCGGCAGGCGCATCTCGGCGCGCAGCCGCAGCAGACGGCCCGGCTCGATCTCCTCCACGCGCCAGAAGTCCAGCGAGTCGCCGGCCCGCAGCCGGGCCCCGTCACGGCGCCCCCGGCGCAGTCCCACACCGCCCACGAGCCGGTCGAGACGGCCCCGCACCGCCCAGGCGAGCGGGAAGGAGTACCAGCCGTTGTCGCCGCCGATGCCCTCGATCACCCGCCACAGGGCCTCCGGGGAGCCGTCGACGAACACCTCCCGCTCGTCGCTGTACAGGCTGCCGCCCGCCCAGTCGGGGTCGGTGGGCAGCGGGTCGCTGGGCGCACCGGGCACGGACGCCGAGGACCAGCGGGTGGCGACCCGGGCCTCACGGACCCGCTGCAGGGCCAGCCGTACGGCCTCGTCGAAACCGATGGGATGCCCGGGAGGGTCGGGCACGTACCGGACGATGTCCCGCTCGTGGCAGACGACCTCGTGGCGCAGCGACTCGGTCAGCGGTCGCGCGATCCCCGCCGGGACCGGCGTGACCAGCCCGACCCAGTGACTGGACAGACCCGGGGTGAGGACGGGCAGCGGCACGATGATCCGCCGGGGCAGGCCGGCCACGGCCGCGTAGCGCAGCATCATCTCCCGGTAGGTCAGCACGTCCGGACCGCCGATGTCGAAGGCGCGGTTGACGTCGGCCGGCATCCGGGCGCTGCCCACGAGCTGGCGCAGCACGTCGCGCACGGCCACCGGCTGGATACGGGTGCGCACCCAGCTGGGAGTGATCATCACCGGCAGGCGTTCGGTGAGGTAGCGCAGCATCTCGAAGGACGCCGAGCCCGAGCCGATGACGACGGCCGCCCGCAGCACGGTGGTGGGCACCCCCGAGTCCAGCAGGATCCGGCCCACTTCGGCCCGGGAGCGCAGATGCGGCGACAACTCCCGCTCCGGGACGCCCGAGGGTGTCAGACCGCCCAGATAGACGATGCGCCGCACGCCCGCGGCCCGGGCGGCCTCGCCGAACAGGCGGGCGGCCCGGCGGTCGGTCTCCTCGAAACCCTCGCCCGTGCCCAGGGCGTGCACCAGGTAGTAGGCCACGTCGACTCCGCGCAGGGCCACGGCGACGGAGCCGGCGTCCGTGACGTCGCCCCGCACCACCTCCACCCGGCCGGCCCAGGGGTGGTCGCGCAGCTTGCCCGGCGACCGGGCCAGGCAGCGCACGCGATGACCGGCGGCGAGAAGCTCGGGCACCAGCCTGCCGCCGATGTACCCCGTCGCCCCCGTGACCAGGCACCTCAGACCCGGTGCGTCCTCGTCAGCGTTCATCGGCTCCAGTCCCTCCGCGGAAGTTGCCCTCCCCGAGATCACTTCCACTGTCGCCGCCGTCGCGGATGCAGCGCCTCCGCAGCCGCCCGCGCTCACCCCTGCCGACAGGTCCAACCGTCAACAGTGGACATGTCCGCGCCGATAGGGGGCACGCGAACACTACGCAGCCGTTGTCGGAAGTCGAGGTTGAAACTGGAGGTGCTGCTGCTATGGGCGCGAAGGTGTTGGAGCGGTTTCCTGCGGGAGCTCCGCGCGGATCGTGGCCGGCAGAGGAGTACGCGGCGAGGCGCCGTGCCGAGGGCGAACCGGCGACGGTCGTCATGGACCTGAAGTCCGACGCGTTCCTCGTGGTGATCCCGAGCGGCGACGAGGACTGAGCGGGCCTCTGCGGCTCCGGTCACCCGCTGGGGGTGAGGCCGTGGGCGTCGGGACGGTCGATTCTGCGAGGGTACGGCCGACCGGGGCATGACGCCTCCCGCCGGAAGGAGTGCCCGTGACCACCGGCAGCGACACCCACTGGGCGGTGGACCGGTTGCGGGCGGTCCCCGGGGTGCGCACGCTGTCGGACTACCGGCGGCCCTGGCTGGTCAAGGACGTGGTCGCCGGGGCCGCCCTGACGACGCTGCTGGTGCCGCAGGGCATGGCGTACGCCGAACTCGCGGGTCTGCCGCCCATCACGGGTCTGTACACGACGATCCTCTGCCTGCTCGGCTACGCGGTGTGCGGTCCCTCCCGGATCCTGGTGCTGGGCCCCGACTCCTCGCTCGGACCGATGATCGCCGCCGCAGTCCTGCCCCTGGTCACGGCGGGCGGCGATCCGGACCGGGCGGTGGCGCTCGCGTCGATGCTCGCCGTCATGGTCGCCGGCATCATGATCCTCGCCTCCGTGGCGCGGCTCGGTTTCATCGCCGACCTGATCTCCAAGCCGACGATGATCGGCTACATGAACGGTCTGGCCCTGACGATCCTCGTCGGTCAGCTGCCCAAGCTGCTGGGCTTCAAGGTCGAGTCGGACAGCCTCATCGGGGAATGCGCCGGCCTCGTCCGCAAACTCGCCGACGGGGCGACCGTGCCGGCCGCTGCCGCCGTCGGAATCGGCGGACTGGCGCTCATCCTCGTGCTGCAGCGGTTCCTCCCGAAGGTCCCCGCGGTGCTCGTGATGGTCACGCTGGCGATCCTCGCGTCCTCGGTTCTCAGCCTCGGTGAGCACGGCGTCCGACTCGTCGGACCGCTGCCGGAGGGCTTCCCGCCGTTCACGGTGCCGCATGTGAGGGTCGATGACCTCGCGCCGCTGTTCGGCGGTGCGCTGGGCATCGCCGTGGTGTCGCTCGCCGACACCATCTCCAACTCCTCGGCGTTCGCGGCCCGCACCGGTCAGGAGGTCCGCGGCAACCAGGAGATGGCGGCGGTCGGGGTCGCGAACCTGGCGGCGGGCCTCTTCCAGGGCTTCCCCGTTAGCGCGAGCGGCTCCCGTACGGCCGTCGCCGAGCGCGCGGGCGCCAGGAGCCAGCTGACCGGGGTCGTCGGAGCGACCCTGATCGTGCTCATGCTGGTCCTGGTACCGGGCCTCTTCCGCAACCTCCCCCAACCCGCCCTCGCCGCCGTGGTCATCGCCGCGTCGCTCTCGCTGGCCGACCTTCCCGGGACCGTACGGCTGTGGCGGCAACGGCGGGTGGAGTTCCTGCTGTCGGTCGCGGCCTTCCTCGGTGTGGCCCTGCTCGGGGTGCTGCCCGGCATCGCGATCGCCGTCACGCTCTCCGTCCTCAACGTCTTCCGGCGCGCCTGGTGGCCGTACGACACCGTGCTGGGCAGGGTCCCGGGCATCGAGGGCTACCACGACATCCGTTCCTATCCCGAGGCCGAGCGGCTGCCCGGGCTGGTGATCTACCGGTTCGACGCGCCGCTGTTCTTCGCCAACGCCAAGACCTTCCGCGACGAGGTGCGCCGGCTGTCCGCCAGCAGCCCGCCGCCGCGCTGGATCGTGATCGCGGCGGAGCCCATGACGGACGTGGACACGACCGCCGCCGATGTCCTGGTCGATCTCGACGTGGCGCTCAACGCCCGGCACGTGCATCTCGTGTTCGCCGAACTCAAGGACCCGGTGCGGCGGAAGATCGAGCGCTACGGGCTCACCCGCACCATCGATCCGGCCCACTTCTACCCCACCGTGGAGACCGCCGTGGCCGCCTTCCGCCGGCACACCGGAGCCGAGTGGGCCGCCGGGGCCTCCACGCCAGCACTCGGTGAGGGGTGAGCGCGATGAGCGTTCCCGACAGCCCGACCCCGTCCGAGCCGTCGCCCGACGGCGCCTTCCTGCACGCCACCCGGCTGGCGCTGGGCCTGACGGACCTGGCCGTACGGACCGCGGCGAGGGCAGGAGGCGTCCGGGTACGCGAACGGCACCCGACCGCCGCGGCCGCTTCCGACGCGGCTCTCGGCCTTGCCCTGGAAGCCCAACACCGGCTGTCCACGGCCCTGTTGGGTGCCGCGGAACGGACCGCGCCCCGTACCCGGGCGGCCGTGCGCGGTCTCGTGCCGTCCGGTGCCACCGATGCCGTCGGCCGTCGTGTGGCCCACTGGAGCGCGCGTGGCGCTGCCGAACGCCTGCGGGCGCGGAACGAGGCGCTGTCGGCGGCCCGGAGCCTCGTACAGGTGCTGGCGGCGGCCGTCCTCGACGAGATCGACCTCGACGCGGTGGCCGACCGGCTGGATGTCGACCGTGTCGCGTCCCGGCTCGATGTCGACCGTGTCGCCTCCCGGCTCGACGTCGACCGTGTCGCCTCCCGGCTCGACGTCGATCGTGTCGCCTCCCGGATCGACATCGACGCGGTGCTCGCCCGGGTCGACCTGGTCACGTACACCGAACTGGTCCTGGAGGAAATGGACATCGGCCGGGTGGTGCGGGACACGGGCGGAAGCATCACGGCGGAGACGCTGGACGCGTTCCGGGAACAGAACGCGCGCGCCGACCGGCTCGTGCAGCGCATCGCGGACCGGCTGCTGCGCAGAGCGGACACGGATTCCACCGACCGGCCCGCCGCCGGGCCCGTTCCCCGGGCGGAGGCGCTGTGACAGCGGCGACGCGCCCGCGGGGCCTGCCGGTCGTCCAGGGACTGCCGGCCGGGATCGTGTCGCGTACGGTGGCCGCCGCCGTGGACGTCCTCGTCCTGCTCGCGCTCCTGCTCCTGCTCGAACTCGGCTATGCGACGGCGCGGTTCCTGCTGACGGGACCTCCGTTCTCGTTCCCCGACCCCGATCCCGTGGTCACCGCCGTCCTCGGTTACGTCCTCTTCGTCGCCTATCTCGCGGGCAGTTGGTTCCTCGGCGGTCGCACGGTCGGGGACCAGATGATGGGCCTGCGGGTGACCGGCCGTTCGGGGCGACGGATGTCTCCGGGCAGGGCCCTCCTGCGTGCCGTGCTGTGCGCGCTCGTGCCCCTGGGGCTGCTGTGGATCCCGGTCAGCCGACGCGGCGCCTCCCTCCAGGACCTCGTCGTCGGCACCACCGTCGTACACGACTGGTACGGCAGCACCGGCCCCCGCCTCGGCGGCCCGGGCGGGCTCACCTCCGGAGGGTGAGGCGCGGGCGGGGCCGATCGGGCTTGATGAGTCCCGGGCGGGGGAGAGGAGAGACGCCATGACGACACTCGGGCCCGTGCAACTGGTGACCCTCGGGTTCGGTCCGGACGCGCAGTTCGAGGGCCGTGTCCTCGAAGAGCTCGGAGCGCTGGAGAGCAGCGGGCAGATCCGTGTCCTCGACGTGCTGTTCCTGCAGAAGGACGGCGAAGGGGACACCGTCGGACTCGACTACCGGGCCGAGGGCATGGGCGAGATGATCGAGGCGCTGCTGGGGCTGGCCCCGCACTTCGAGGAGGCGACGTGGGCGGAGGCCGGCGCGGGGCAGGAGGCGGACGGCCCCGCACCGAAGGACGTCGGGTTCACCCCGGACGACCTCAGGTCTCTCACCCGGGAACTGCTTCCGGGCACCTCGGCCGGGTTCGTCCTGCTGGAACACCTGTGGGCCAAGCACCTGCGCGAAGCCGTCCGTGAAGCGGGCGGCCTCCCCCTCGCGGAAGGGTTCCTCACGCCCGAAGCCCTCGCCCCGGTGGCGGCCGAACTCCTCGCGACGACCCAGACCGTCGACGACCTGACCGCCGCGCAGGAGCCCGCCGGGCGACCGCACGACCGGCCTCTGTGACACAACTCCCCGCGCTGTCAGGGAGCTTGGCCCGAGCCGTACGCCGAACCGGCGTACCGCTCGGGCCGATTCGGGTCAGGTGGCGGGGCGCCCCGTCGGCGGTGCGGGGCGGGGCGGCCCGGGGCCTGGGGCAGGCGGGGTTAGTGTGCGGGGCCGTCGGGGATCGTACGGTCGGCCTTTGTGGCGCGGCTCCCTGTGTTGTCAGGGGGTTTGGCCCGGGGGGCGTCGAACCGGCGTGCCGCTTGGGTCGATTCGGGTGAGGTGGCGGGTGCGCCGCGTCGGTGGTGCGGTGCGGGGCGGCCCGGTTCGGGCCTTGGCGCGTGGGGTGAGTGTGCGGGGCCGTCGGGCGACCGTACGGTCGGCCCTTGTGGCGCGGCTCCCCGTGTTGTCAGGGGGGTTGGCCCGAGTCGTACACCGAACCGGCGTGCCGCTCGGGCCGATTCGGGTCAGGTGGCGGGTGCGCCCTGTCGGCGGTGCGGGGCGAGGCGGCCCAACCCGAGCCTCGCCACCCGTGGCCAGTCCGCGGGGCCGCCGGACGCCGGCACTCCGGGCCGGTGACGCGGCACGACCACCCGCAGTGCCGCGGGGGCGGACCGGCACACCACCGGTGCCGGCAGCGTGACGTACTCCCCGTCGATGCCGACCGCCACGGCGTCCGAGTCCGCATCGACCACGACTTCCTCGGCGTTCAGCCGCAGGACCGACCCGGACCGCGGGCCGCGCACCAGACGGGCCGCCTGAGCGGTGTTGCCGACGCGGACGCACAGTACGCCGAGCCGTCCCGAGTCAAGCCGTTCCCGGCGTCCCGGATGGGCCGAGTCGACCGCGCGCCGGTAGGGGTTGTTGCTGACCAGGAGCGCCTGCAGGCCCTCCGCCTCGGAGCCCCCGGCCCGCATGCGCAGCGCGGGCGCGTCCTTGCCGGTGAGGAGTTCGGGAAGGGTCTGCAGGGCGGTGTGCACCTTGGCGTCCCGGTAGGCGGGGTCGGCGACCACGGACGCGTAGGTCCCGAAGGAGGCGTTGTTGACGAACACCCGGTCGGCGGCGAACCCGAGGTCGACGCGGAGCTCCACGCCGTCGGTGAGTGCCTCCAGGCTCGCGGCGGGATCCTCCCGGTCCAGACCGAGGTCGAGGGCGAAGTGGTTGCGGGTGCCGGCGGGGATCACGGCGAACGGCACGTCGTGATGCGCCGCCACCTCGGCCACCAGCGCCTGGGTGCCGTCCCCGCCCGCCACGGCCAGCAGATCGGCCCCCTCGGCCACGGCCCGGCGCGCGAGCTCCACGACGTCCTGCCCCGGCTCGAGCAGCACCACCCGGGCGCCCGCCGCCCGCGCCTTCTCGGCGAGATGGAACCGGTCCACCTTGCCCCCGCCGGAACGCGGGTTCATCAGGATCCAGGGGCTGTGCGGGGTCTCGGCCGTCCTGGGCTGCCGGGCGGTGTGCGAGGGTGCCAGCGCGGTGTGCGCCGCGGCGACGGCCAGGGCCCACAGGGCCAGCGACAGCAGGGCGGGACCCAGCATGCCGGAGGACGCGTACAGCGCGAGCACGGCCAGGGGCGCGGTCACCGACAGCACGACCCCGAGGACACGCAGCACACCGGTGTGGGCCAGCGTCCACCACACGCCGACGGCGGCGAGCGCCAGGCCGGCGAGGCCGACCAGCACCCACAGCACGCTGCGCAGACCGGCGACGATCAGCGGCACGAGCACGCTGCCCAGCAGGGCGAGCAGCGCGACCCGTGCCCTGAGGACACTGCCCGAGGGCGGGTCCGCCGCAGGCCTCGTGCTCGCGCCCGAGCCGCGGTGCCGACCCATGTCCGCACCCGTCCGTCACATCGCGGAGGTGTCGTCCCGCCGGACCACGCACAGGGCCCAGATGATGAACCCCGATATCGCGATCATCACGACCGACCACACCGGGTAGTACGGCAGCGAGAGGAAGTTGGCGATGATGACGAGGGCCGCGACGCCCACGCCTGCGACACGCGCCCAGGTGGACGTCACGAACAGTCCCATGCTGACGATCACGGCGACCACGCCGAGGGCGAGGTGGACCCAGCCCCAGCCTGTGAGGTCGAACTGGAAGACGTAGTTACGGGTGTTGACGAAGACGTCGTCCTCGGCGATCGCCATGATCCCACGGAAGATGGCGAGGAGGCCGGCGATCGTCAGCATGACGGCGGCGAAGGCCGTCAGGCCGGCGGCCCAGTTCTGCTTCGTCGAGGGAGCGTGTGCGGTGTGCGTGGCGGTCATCCTGAGTACCTCGTTCCACTGAGCACCAGGTCCTTGGCCCTGGCGTACTCCTGGTCGGTGATGTCGCCGCGGGCGCGGATCTCCGACAGCCTGGCGAGTTCGTCCACGCTGCTCGACCCGCCGCCGCTTCCGGCGGTCCTGCGGATGTAGGAGTCGAACTCCCGTTGCTGCGCCTGTGCCTGTGCCACCTCACGGCGGCCCATGCTCTTGCCGCGGGCGATCACATAGACGAACACCCCGAGGAAGGGCAGGAGGATGACGAGCGCCAGCCAGCCGGCCTTCGCCCAGCCGCCCATGTCGTCGTCGCGGAAGATGTCGACGACGATCCGGAAGAGCAGGACGAACCACATGATCCACAGGAAGAACACCAGCATGGACCAGAAGACGCTCAGCAGCGGATAGTCGTACGCGAGGTACGTCGGCGTGCTCATGGCTCTCCTCCGTCCCGGGCGGCCGCACGGCCGCCTTTCTCTGCCTTCTCAGCGTGCCCACGGCAAGAAGCGGACGGCCTCACCCGGTGCGGGTGAACAGGGGGCGTCAGGTCGCCGACGAGGGGCCCGGGCCGCCCATGACGCCCGACCTGCGCAGAGCCGCCCGCCAGGCGAGGGCGAGCACCAGCTCCATCAGGCCCAGCAGGACGAGCCACAGACCCAGCAGCCGGGTCAGCGCGCGGGCCGACTCGGTCGGCAGGGCGAGGACCACGACCCCGGCGAGGATGCCGAGCACCGCCGCGCCCAGGACGAAGCCGCGGTGCGGCAGGTCCTCGGCGGTGATCGCCGTGTAGAGGGTGAGGATCCCGGACACGAGCCAGAGGACCCCGACGACCAGCGAGAGCGCGGTCACGGTCTGCAGCGGGTTGCGCAGGCACAGCACTCCGGCCAGCACGTACAGCACGGCGATGAGCAGTCCGGCGATCCGCTCGCCGATCCCCTGCCCGGCGAACAGCGCCACGAATCGGAACGCCCCGTTCACCAGCAGGTACAGGCCGACGAGGACGGCCAGGACATGCAGGGTCTCGTCCGGCCAGACCAGCACCAGCAGGCCCGGTACGAGCGTCGCGACCGCGGACCCCAGGATCCAGGTCCAGGAGCGGCCGAGCTGCTCCAGGGCCCGCTCGGTGCCGTCCGCCTGCCCGCGGACCGCCCCGTCGGGACTCAGCTGCGGTCCGGTACGCGGTGCCGTACCACGCGGAACGGTCATGGCTCCTCCTCGCGTGGGTCGGGCGGGTCGGCACCGGACCGCCGACGGGGCGGTGTGCGGGGACCTCAGGGCAAGGGTCCTGCGCCGCACCGGCGGCCGGGTCACCCGTTCCGGGTGATCCGGGCGGCGTCGCCGTGCCGGTGGGCTGGAGGCCGCGACGCCGCGCAGCGGAACGAGCGATCTCAGGGAGGCCGGGCCATGACCGTACCGAACTTCAGCGCAGCCCTGTCGACCGCCGAGCGGGCCGCGATCGGTCGGCACGCCCGCGTCCGCGCGTCGCGTTCGTGCCACGGGTGGTTCGAGGCCGACCCCGACCGGTTCGATCCCGTCGATATGATGGAACGTCAGTCGGCTTCCTGGGTGCCGGAGTTGGTGCCGGTTCGCCACGGCCGCATGCTTCAGTCGCCGTTGTGCTTCTACCGCGGCGCAGCGGCGGTGATGGCCGCGGACCTCGGGCCCACCCCCAACACGGGTCTGGGAGTGCAGCTCTGCGGTGACGCGCACCCCCTGAACTTCCGGCTGTTCGTCTCACCGGAACGCCATCCGGTCTTCGACATAGAGGACTTCGACGAGACCTTCCCCGGACCGTTCGAGTGGGACGTCAAACGTCTGACCGCCGGCCTGGTGATCGCGGGCCGGGAGAACGGCTTCTCCCTCAGGCAGCAGAACCGGGTCGTACGGTCCTGCGTGCGGGCCTACCGGGAGCGGGTGCGCGACTTCGCCGACATGCGCACCCTCGACGTCTGGTACGCCCGGGACGACGTGGACCGGCTGCGCAGGCTGCTCGCCTCCGCGACGGACAAGGACACCGGGCGCCAGACCGCCCGGGCCGTGGCGCCGGCCCGCACCCGCACGCACCTGCAGGCGTTCGAGAAGCTCACCCGCACGACGGTCGAGGGCCGTCGCATCACTCCGGACCCACCGCTGATCACTCCGCTGAGGGACCTGGCGTCCGCTTCGTCGGGTGACGAGGAGGAGAAGATGCTGCGGCTCGTGGTGGAGGGATACGCCCGCACCCTGCCTCCCGAGCGCCGGCATCTGTTGCGCCGCTACCACCTGGTCGACATCGCCCGGAAGACGGCGGGCGTCGCCGGCGTCGGCACCCGCTGCTGGATGCTGCTCCTGCTCGGCGGGAACGACGACGATCCCCTGCTGCTGCAGGCCAAGGAGGCGCGGGAGTCGGTGCTGGCCGCTCAGATGGGCGGCGACCGCTACGACAACCAGGGCCGCCGGGTGGTCAACGGGCAGCGGCTGATCCAGGCGACGAGCGACATCCTCCTGGGCTGGACGCACGCGGTGGATCTGGACGGCAAGGGCCGGGACTTCCATGTGCGACAGCTGCACGAGTGGAAGGGCATCCCCAGGCCCCAGACCATGGACCCGGATCTGCTGAACCTCTTCGGCCGACTGTGCGGCGCCAGTCTGGCACGGGCCCACGCCCGGTCCGGCGACCCCGTCGCCATCGCCGCGTACCTCGGCGGCAGCGACCGCTTCGACCGGGCGCTTGCCGAGTTCGCGCAGTCCTACGCCGACCGGAACGAGCGGGACTTCGAGGCGCTGCGGGCCGCGGCTCGCTCCGGCCGGATCACCGCGTCGGAGCTGTGAGCCGGGCTCGCTCACTCGGGCGTCTGCCGCATCTCCAGGACGCGCAGGCCCAGCGACTGGCAGCGGGCCAGCAGCCCGTACAGCTGGGCCTCGTCGACGACGGAACCGAACAGGACCGTCTGGCCCGACATGAGGACGTGGTCCAGCTCCGGAAAGGCCTTGGCCAGCGTCTCCGACATGTTTCCCTCGACCCGGATCTCGTAGCGCATGGGCTTTGCTCCCGCGAGCGACCTGGTGCGGCGGTCTGCGCCCCGTACTGAGATCGTCCGGCCGTTCGGCCCACCCGGCCTCACCCTGCACAGGTGAACCGTCGTCCCGATCGCCGCTCGTCCGAGGAAGGCCCGGTCACAGCAGTCCCATCTCCCGGCCACGGCGTACCGCGACGCTGCGGCGGTTGACCGCCAGCTTCCGGTACAGGCTCTTGAGGTGGGTCTTGACCGTGTTCACCGACACGAACAGGTCCGCGGCGATCTCCTGGGTCGACATCATCTGGGCCAGTCGCTGAAGGACTTCGAGTTCCCGTGTGGTGAGCTCCTCCACGACGATCGGCAGGGGGAGCGGCTGAGTCCCGGCCGACCCCAGGTGCGTCGAGGCACCGGGGGTGAGCCACCCCGCCGCCAGCTCGCTCAGCGGTGCCGTGACCAGGAGCGGGCGGATCCACCGCCCGGCGTCCAGGAAGGGGCGCCGCAACTGCTCGCGCCGGGCGTCGAGGAGGGCCTGGGCGACGAGCCGATGGGCGGCGTCGGCGTCCCCGGCGGCATCCGCGGCCTGGGCTCTGACCAGAGTCGCCCGGACGGTCACCGCCGGGCCGGGCCGGCCGGCCGCGGGGACACAGTCGAGAAGGTCGACGGCCGCCTCCTCGTTGCCCACGGCCAGCTGGATACGAGCGGCTTCCACGGCGCACGACGGCTGGTCGTCGGTGAGCTGCCGCAGGACGTCGGCGGCCTGCTCGGGCCGGCCTTCGGCCAGGTAGGCGGCCGACGTCACCAGCGTCTCGTGGCTGTCCGCCCACGGCGAGGCCACGGCGGCGGCGACGTCCGGGTCCGCCGCCTCGACGGCGGCCGGGGCATTGCCCTGGGCGAGCTGGAGCCGGGCCGTCACGATGGCCCGTCCGGCGGCCGTCACCGGGTCGTGCGGCGCGACGGAGAGCTCGGCGGCCTCCTCGAGGAGGGCCCTGGCCCGGCCCAGTTCGTTGCGGTCGATGGCCACGGCGGCCAGAACCACCTGCCCGATCCCGGAGCCGGACGGCGGGGAGAGGCCGTAGCGCTCCGTCTCGCTCACCGCCTCCAGGGCCTTGTGCTCGGCCCGGGCCGGCCAGCCGTTGAGATAGTCGATCAGCGCCAGGTGCCCCATCGACTCCTCCCGTGCCAGCACGGTGGAGGCCTTGCCGGGAGAGCCCACCACCTGGGACAGCGCGGCTCGGGCGTCCTCGAACCTCCCCGCCCACAGACGTGCCGAACCGAGGTGGGTCAGCAGCAGGGCGGGAAGCTCGGGGTGCTTGTCCAAGAGGTGCGGGGGAAGTTCCGGCCGCGCTTCCTCGGCCGTCTCGGCGGCCCGCTCCGCCAGCTCGGGCGAGCCGGTCAGCCGGGCCGCGAGCGCCTCCAGCAGTGCGCGGCTGAGCTGGACGGCCGCAGGATCGCCGGCGCCGGTCGCCGGCTTGGCCTCCGCGTCGCGCAGATGGGCCAGGCCGTGCCGGAAGTCGCTGCGGGACAGGTCACGGGCGGCCCGTACGAGGTCGGTGGCGGGGCTGGTGGCCTCGGGCCCCATGTCGGAGAAGAGCCCCGTCAGGTCGTCGGAGCCCAGGCCGGTGAAGAACTGCCCGATGGCCAGGTCGTCGACGAGGGCGCCGGCGGTGAAGTCCCAGTCACCGGCGGCGGCCCCGTGCGCGAGGGTCTCCGGAAGCGAGCCCGCCCGGCGCAGCCACCGCGCGGCTCTCAGGTGGAGCTCGGATTCCAGACCGGGACGGTGTACGCGCAGATAGGTCCGCAGGATCTCCCCGAACAGCGGGTGCAGACGGAACCAGGAGTGCCCGAGCTGCTCCACGAACGCGTTGTCCCGGTGCAGGTCGGTCAGGATGCGTTCGGCGTCGTTGCGGCCGGTCAGAGAGTTCACCAGATCGGGACAGAAGCGGTCCAGCACGCTGACGCGCAGCAGCAGGTCCTGCGTCTGTTCCGGCTGCCGTTTGAGCACCTCGCCGAGCAGGTAGTCGGCGATGGTGCTGCGGTCCGCCTCGAACTCCTTCAGGTAGGCCGCCGGGTCCGGGCACTCGCGCGCGGCCAGGGCACACAGGCGCAGCCCGGCGGCCCAGCCGCGCGTGCGCTCCACCAGGGCCCGGGCGGCGGCGACCGACAGTGTCAGACCGTGCCGGTCCAGGAGCGCGACGGTCTCCTCGGGGGTGAAGGCCAGCTCGGCGTCGCGGATCTCCGTCAGCTCGCCCGCCGCCCGGTACCGGTGCAGCGAGAGCATGGGCTCGGTGCGGGTGACGAGGATCAGATGCAGCCCCTGCCCGGCATGCCGGAGGACGAACTCCAGCTGGTCCGCGATCTCCGGCGCGGTCACGCGCTCGTACTCGTCCAGCACGACGGTCAGGGCCGGACCGGCGGCGTCCAGGTCCTCGGCGATCGCCGACAGCACCCGCTGGTCCACGTGGTCCGCGTCGGTGGGACCGCCGAGCCCGTCGGGCAGGTGTCTGCCGCTGGCGCGCACGGCCTGGAGGAAGTACGCCCAGAACATGCCCGGCCGTTTGCCCTCCGCCTCGACCGTGAGCCAGGCGACCGGCTGCTCCAGACCGGCCGCCCAGTCCGCGACCAGGAGCGTCTTGCCGGCACCGGCCGGACCGTTGACCATGGCCAGCGGCGTGCGCAGTGCCCGGTCCAGGTGCTGGTTGAGCCGGTGTCGCGGCAGGAAGGTGCCAGGTCTCGCGGGCAGGGCGAAACGTGTACGCAGGAATGGGTCCCCGAGCGGATCGACGCACTGGCCGGTCGAAACCGGTTGGTCCTCGGTAGCAGCCACGGCGCTCACCACCACTGCGAGTCAGGTCATGGGCAGCGCTCCCCATCGCTCAGCATCCCATTTTCCTCGCAGATGCGCCTGGCACACCCGGCCCAATGACCTCATCGCAGGGTCGAACGGCCCAACGAAAGGCCCACGGGGCCTACGACGTGGCCGTACCGGAAACCGGAAAGGTCTCGGGTCCGCGATGCGAGATCACCACGGCTTTCCTTGACGCTTCTCGGCACCGGCTGCCACGATCGTCGACATGAAGATGCGACTGGACCTCACGCGGCGACGCCACGTCGACCTCGCACGCGTCTCCAGCGCCTCCTGTTGCTTCGCGGCCTGATCGATTTCTTGATCCGCCGCGTTTTTCTGTCTTCCCACGTCTGAATTCACCGCGCTCGCGCCTGCGCCGAAAAGGCGGCCTTCTCGAATTCGGCGTGCCCGGAAACATTCGGCCTCCGCTCCCGAGAGTGCACATCCCTGCGCCCCCCGCGCATCCCCGAAAGAGGACCCATGGCCACCGTCCTGTCCGTCTCCGGCAGCCCCTCCGCCTCCTCCCGAACCAACCGACTGCTGCGCCACCTGGACCAGCGGCTGACCGCCCAGGGCCACGAGGTGATCCCGCTCGACGTGCGCACCGTGCCGGCCGAGGCTCTGCTGGGCGCGGACTTCCGGCACCCCGCCATCGTCGAGGCGAGCGAGTTGTTCGAGCGGGCCGACGGGGTCGTCGTCGCCACCCCGGTCTACAAGGCGTCGTACTCCGGCGTGCTCAAGGCGCTCCTCGACCTGCTCCCGCAGTACGCGCTGGCCGGCAAGACCGTGCTGCCGCTGGCCACCGGCGGCTCCACCGCCCATGTCCTGGCCATCGACTACGCGCTCCGGCCGGTTCTGTCCTCCATGGGCGCAGCCCACATCGTGCAGGGCTGGTTCACCCTCGACAAGGACATCACCGTGCACGAGGACGGCTCACTGACGGTCGCACCCCCCGCTACCGAGGCGCTCACCCAAGTGGTCGACCAGTTCTCGACGGCCCTGGGCAGCCCCCGCGTGCTGGCCGCGGCGAGCTGACCCCCGCCATCGGCCGCCGTTCCTCACGCAGCCTGATCGGAGATCCCGTGTCCCTCACCTTCCACTGGTTCCTGCCCACCAACGGCGACAGCCGCCATGTGGTCGGTGGCGGCCACGGCACGCCGGCGACCGCCTCCGGTCGGGACCGGCCGCCGACGGTCGCCTATCTGAGTCAGATCGCCCGTGCCGCCGAGGACTTGGGCTTCGTCGGTGCGCTCACGCCGACCGGTGCCTGGTGCGAGGACGCGTGGCTGACCACCGCGATGGTCGCCCAGGCGAGTGACCGTCTGAAGTTCCTGGTCGCCTTCCGGCCCGGCTTCGTCTCGCCGACACTGGCCGCGCAGATGGCGTCCACCTTCCAGCGGCTCTCCGGCGGACGGCTGCTGCTGAACGTCGTCACCGGCGGCGAGAGCCACGAGCAGCGGGCCTACGGGGACTTCCTCGACAAGGACGCCCGGTACCGACGTACCGGCGAATTCCTCCAGATCGTACGGGAGTTGTGGGAGGGCAAGACCGTCGACCTGCACGGTGAGCACCTTCGGGTCGAGGACGCCAGGCTGGCCCGGCTGCCCGATCCCGTCCCCGAGGTGTACTTCGGCGGCTCCTCGCCGATCGCCGGACAGGTCGCCGCGCAGTATGCCGACGCCTACCTCACCTGGGGCGAGCCGCCCGCGCAGGTCGCCGAGAAGATCGCCTGGATCCGGGGGCTCGCGGCGCAGGAGGGGCGCACCCTGCGTTTCGGGATCCGGCTGCATGTCATCACCCGCGACACCGCCGAGCAGGCGTGGGCGGAGGCCAACCGCCTGCTGGACGGATTCGACCCCGAGACGGTGAGGAGCGTCCAGGCCGGACTCGCCCGCAGCGAGTCCGAGGGGCAGCAGCGGATGCTCGCCCTGCACGACGGCGGCAGCAGGGACGGCCTGGAGATCCACCCCAACCTCTGGGCCGGCATCGGCCTGGTACGCGGCGGCGCGGGCACCGCCCTGGTCGGCAGCCATGACGAGGTCGCCGAGCGGATCAAGGAGTACCACGCCCTGGGCATCGACGAGTTCGTCCTCTCCGGTTACCCGCACCTGGAGGAGGCGTACTGGTTCGGCGAGGGGGTCCTGCCCCGCCTCGCCGCCCAGGGACTGTGGCGGCACCCGTTCGGCGGCCCGACGGCAGCGTCGGCCCAGGTGCCGTTCGCGAGCTGAGGCGCCCTACCGGGAGCGGTTGGCCAGGGCCCGGCGCACCGTCCTCGTGAGGATCGGGGGCATCAGGTCCACGCCTATGCGCCGGGCACGGGAGCGCGGGCGCCGGGGAGCGGGCACCGAGGACGGGGCGGGAGGCGCCGGCTGCTGCGGCTCCGGCGGCGTGTAGTGCCGCGAGTGCGGGAAGGGCGGTGCCTGCATGCCCTTGTTGGCGCGGGTGCGCACCAGCCGGTGCCCGGCCGCGTCCTGCACGCTCAGACCGATGTCCGTCCGCTCCTCCAGCATCGCCAGCAGCTCCTCCTGAACCGGCTCAGGATCGCCCCACGTGCCGTACAGCTTCTGGGTGCTGAGGCATATCGGGCGCAGCCCGCGGTTGAGCACGGCCTCCCAGGTGGCGACCGAGACGCCGGGGGTGTGCTCGGAGCGGAAGTCGTCGAGGACGACGATGCCCTCCGGCAGCAGCAGCTCGCGGGCGGCCCCGATGTCGTCGCGTACGTGCTCGTACAGGTGGGAGGCGTCGATGTGGACGAAGCGGCAGGTGCCCGGTTTCACCTCCGCCGAAATCACGGAGGACGGGGCCTCCAGCACCCGGGGCAGGGTGTCGTGGAACGAGAGGTAGTTGCGCTCGAAGGCCTGCCGGGTGAGGGAGGAGTACGACTTCGCCGTCTCCGCCTGGTTGGCGCCGTCCGGCGCCTCACCCCCGAAGAGGTCGCAGACCGTGAACTCCTCGCCGTCCTGCCGGTGTTGGCCGAGCAGGATCGCGCTCTTGCCCATGTACACGCCGAGTTCCACCAGATCGCCCCGGAAGCCGCCCTTTTCCTGCCGCTCCAGGAACCAGGTGAACAGGAGCTGGTCCAGCGGAGGGAACCAGCCGGGGACGTCTTTGAGCTCGGCGGGGTTCTTGTCGATTGACTGTGCGATCGCCATGAAACGAGTCTGCTCATCCGGCGCCGGAGAAAGTGGCCGCCGACTGAATGTCCAGTGAACAGCTCAGTCGGCCCACGGCGCGGCCAGGGCGTCGAGATGGGCCCGGCGCACCTCGGCCGTCTGCCCCTGCACGAGGAGGAACATCCCCTCACGGGCGAGGCGTTGGGCGGTCCCGGCCAGATCCATGGCGCGCCCGCCGCCCGCCACGATCGCCGCGGTCGTCGCCGCGCGCATCAGGTCGTACGACCGTGTCTTGAGTGCCAGGCGTTCCTCGACGCGCTCGTGCGGGACCGGGTGTTCGGCCAGGGCGTACACCTGTCGTCGCACCTCATCGAGGCGCCCGCGCAGAGGTCGTGCCGTCTCCGCTTCCCCGGCCTCCTCCAGTACCCGCAGCGCGGCGTACGCCACACCGAAGACGGCGGGGGAGGCGTTGGTGTTGCGCGGCCGGTCCACCAGGGCGAACTTCTCCTGCGGGGTGCGCAGTACCACCGACTCCTCGGGCAGCCACAGCCCGTCCAGCTCCAGGGAGACGGTACGGGCGGCGGTGAGCGCCGCCAGCCGCATGGGCGGTGACGGGCGCAGCCCCGGCTGCTCGCGCGCCTCGGTGAAGGCGAACACGACCTCGTCCGTGCCGGTCACCCCGGCGAGCAGCATCACGTCGTTCAGGCCCCAGCCCGTGTACCAGGGCACCGTCCCCTCGAAGCGCCAGCCGCCGCGCTCGGCGCTCGCGCGGACCGGGACGCGAGGAAAGGCACGCACGTGCGCGAAGGCGATGCCCGCCAGCAGCTCCCCGGTGGCCAGTGGCCGCAACAGCCGCTCCCTGACCGGCAGTTCGGACTGCGTCAGCAGTTTCACCGGTGTGTGGTGCTGGGTCTGGACGAACCAGGTCGAGCAGCAGGCCCCGGCGAGGATCTCCATGATCTCCCGCGCCACCGCGTCGGGGGCTCCCGCACCGCCGTACTCCCGCGGCGCGCTCACGCCCAGCAGGCCCGAGCGCTTGATCGCCTCGATGTGCCCCGCCGGCACGCCCTCCTGGTCGACCCGCGCCGCCCGCGGGGCGAGGAGGGTGCCGGCGAGGGTGCGGGCGGTGGTGACGAGCGGGTGGGGTGCGGTGGCCGGGTGCGGTGCCGTGGTCATGGAAAAGATTCTCCCGATCTCGTCGTGCGCGGTGTCGATCCGGGGGAGTGGCGTTCGTGTAGGAGGTGAGAGAAGGACACGACCCCGAGGAGGACGTCATGCAGTACTACCTGCTCAGCGTGATCACGCCGGCCGACGGCACGCCGCCCGGGCCCGAGGCCATGGCGGAGATCCGCCGCAACCTCGACACCTTCCACACCGAGCTGCGCGAGGCCGGCGCCTGGGTGTTCGCGGGCGGGCTGCACGGGCCCGAGACGGCGACCGTGCTGCGCCCCAAGGACGGCGAGGTGCTGATCACCGACGGGCCGTACGCCGAGGGCAAGGAGTACCTGGGCGGCATCTGCCTCATCAAGGCGCCCGACCTGGACGCGGCCCTGGAGTGGGGCAGGAAGGCGACCCGCGCCACCACCCTGCCCATCGAGGTGCGGCCGTTCCTGCACCAGGCCGACGGCTGATGCCACAGCCCGCCGACGTCGAGGCCGTCTTCCGCGCCGAGTACGGGCGCGCGGTCTCCGTCCTCGTCCGCTTCCTCGGCGACATCGACCTCGCCGAGGAAGCGGTGCAGGACGCGTTCGCCACGGCGCTCGGCACCTGGCCGCGGACCGGCGTGCCGCCGAGCCCGGCCGGCTGGATCATCACCACCGCCAGAAACCGCGCACTCGACCGGCTGCGCCGGGAGGCGAAGCGCGACGCACGGCACGCCGAGGCCGCCCTGCTGCACACGCCCGACGCACCGGCCGAGGAGGGCCCCGTGCGCGACGACCGGCTCCGTCTGATCTTCACCTGCTGCCATCCCGCGCTCGCCCCGCAGGCCCGGGTCGCCCTCACCCTGCGCCTGCTCGGCGGCCTGACCACACCCCAGATCGCCCGTGCCTTCCTGGTGCCCGAGCCGACCATGGCCCAGCGGATCGTCCGCGCCAAGGCCAAGATCCGCGACGCGCGGATCCCCTACCGCGTGCCCCGGGACGCCGACCTCCCGGACCGGCTGCAGGGCGTCCTGGCCGTCGTCTACCTGATCTTCAACCAGGGGTACGAGGGCACACCCGAACTGACGTCGGAGGCGCTGCGGCTCGGCCGGCTGCTCGTCGACCTGATGCCGGACGAGCCGGAGGCCGTCGGCCTGCTCGCGCTGATGCTCCTCGTCGACTCCCGCCGGGACGCCCGCCAGGACGAGCACGGCGAGCTGGTGCCGCTGCCCGAACAGGACCGCGCCCGCTGGAACCGGGAGATGATCGCCGAGGGGCAGTCCCTCGTCCGACGCTGTCTGCGCCGCGACCGGCCCGGCCCCTACCAGATCCAGGCCGCCATCCAGGCCGTGCACAGTGACGCGGCCACCGCGGAGGCCACCGACTGGGGGCAGATCCTCAGGCTGTACGACCAGCTCACGGCCTTCACCCCGAGCCCGGTCGTGGCGCTGAACCGGGCGGTCGCGGTGGCCGAGACCGAGGGCCCGCGCCGGGCGCTGGAACTGGTCGACGCCCTCGACCTCGACGCGTACCACGTCTTCCACGCGGTCCGCGCCGACCTGCTGCGCCGGCTGGGCCGCGACACCGAGGCGGTGCGGGCGTACGAGGCGGCCGTCGAGCGGGCCGAGAGCCCCGCCGAGCGTGCCTACTTGGAACGGCGTCGGCGGGAACTCCTGCGGACGTGACGGGAGGGAGCCGTCTCGCGGGCGGAATTTATTTTGGTGTATGAAAGGTTGGCATATACACCTGACCGGGCCGCAAGGCCGTACACCAGCAGCGAGGCACCGTGAACCACCCCACCCCCGAGCAGCCCGCCGAGATCGTCGCGCGGCTGCGCGCCACCTTCCGCACCGGCCGCACCAAGCCCGTCGAGTGGCGCACCGCCCAGCTCGGCCTGCTGCGCCGGCTGCTCACGGAGAACGGGCCCGACCTGGCCGCGGCCCTCCACGCCGACCTCGGCAAGAGCGCCGCCGAGGCGCATCGCACCGAGATCGACTTCACGATCCGCGAGATCGACCACACCCTGGCCCACCTCGCCGGCTGGCTGCGCCCCGAGCCCGCCCCGGTCCCGGCCCACCTCGGCGCCGACGCGAGCGCCTGGACGCAGTACGACCCGCTCGGTGTCGTCCTGGTCATTGCCCCCTGGAACTATCCGGCCCAGCTGCTGCTCGCCCCGCTGGTCGGCGCGCTGGCCGCCGGCAACGCGGTGGTCGCCAAGCCCAGCGAACTGGCCCCCGCCACCTCGGCCGCGATCGCCCGGCTCCTGCCCGCCTACCTCGACACCGACGCGGTCGCCGTCGTCGAGGGCGGCGTCCCCGAGACCACGGCCCTGCTCGCCGAGCGCTTCGACCACATCTTCTACACCGGCAACGGCACCGTCGGCCGCGTCGTCATGCGCGCCGCCGCCGAACACCTCACCCCGGTCACCCTCGAACTCGGCGGCAAGTCCCCGGCGTTCGTCGACCGCGACACCGACCTCGAGGTCGTCGCCGACCGCCTGGCCCGCGGCAAGTTCCTGAACGCGGGCCAGACCTGCGTCGCCCCCGACTACGTGCTCACCGATCCGGAGACGGCCGCCGCGCTGGAACCCGCGCTCCGCCGTGCGGTCGAGGCCCTGTACGGCACCGACCCGAAGGCCTCCGGCGAGTACGGCCGCATCGTCAACGAACGCCACTTCGACCGGCTCGCGGGCCTGCTGGACTCTGGCCGCGTCGTCGTGGGCGGCGACCACGACCGTACGGTCAAGTACATCGCGCCGACCGTGCTGGCCGACGTCGACCCGGCATCGCCGTTGATGCGGGAGGAGATCTTCGGGCCGATCCTGCCCGTGATCACCGTGCCGGACCTCGACAAGGCGATCGACTTCATCAACGACCGCGACAAGCCCCTCGCCCTGTACGTGTTCTCCCGGTCCGGGGAGACCCGCGCCCGGATCGCCGCCGAGACCTCCTCCGGCGGCCTTGGCCACGGCTTGCCGCTCGCCCATCTCACCGTCTCGGACCTGCCCTTCGGCGGGGTGGGGGAGAGCGGCATGGGCAGCTATCACGGCCGCTACTCCATCGAGACCTTCAGCCACCGCAAGGCGGTGCTGAGCAAGCCGCTGAGCTGAAACCGGATATCGGCTGCTGCTTATATAAGCGATCGCTGATACATTGGCCGCATGCACGCCTTCGATGTGCTCGGCGACCCGGTGCGCCGACGGATCCTGGAACTGCTGGCCGACGGCGAGATGACCTCCGGAGCGGTGTGCGAGGTCATAGGGGAGGAGTTCGGGATCTCGCAGCCCGGCGTGTCGCAGCACCTGAAGGTGTTGCGGGACAACGGGTTCGCGACCGTGCGCCCCGAAGGAGCCCGACGGCTCTACGCGGTCAACACCGAGCCGCTGCAGGACATAGACGCCTGGCTCGACCGCTTCCGCCGCTTCTGGACCCCGCACCTGGACGCCCTCGCCACCGAACTGGCCCGCGGCAGGCGCGCGCGCCGGCTCGGTGGCGCCGACGAGACCCCGAGGAGCACCTCATGACCGACGTGACCCACGACATCAACGACGTACACCGGCAGGTCGGCCGGCGCGCCTTCCGGGAGGGCGAGGCCCGCGTGGTGACCGTGGCCCGGTCCTACGGCGCCCCGCTGGAGGACGTGTGGGACGCCTGTACGAACGCCGAGCGCATCCCGCGCTGGCTGCTGCCGGTGTCGGGGGAGCTGCGCCTCGGCGGCCGCTACCAGCTCGAGGGCAACGCCGGCGGCGTGATCGAGCGGTGCGACCCGCCACGCGGCTTCACGGCGACCTGGGAGTACGGCGGAGAGGTCAGCTGGATCGAACTCCGTCTGACACCGGAGGACGGCGGCGGCACACGCTTCGAACTCGACCACATCGCCGACGTCGACGACACGAAGTGGGCGGAGTTCGGCCCGGGTGCGGTGGGCGTCGGCTGGGACCTGATGGTCCGGGGCCTGTCCCTGCACCTGGGCAGCGGCGGCGCTCCCGTCGACCCGAGGAAGTTCATGGGCTGGATGGGCTCGGACGAGGGCCGTCGGTTCATGACGGACAGCAGCGAGGCCTGGTACGCGGCGAACCTCGCGGGCGGCGAGGACGAGAAGACGGCGCGCGCGGCGGCGGACCGCACCATCGCCGCCTATACCGGAGCCGGTGAGCCCGACTAAGGCCAGGACGGGCCAGGACGGGCCAGGACGGGCTAGGACCTGTGGCCCGGGCTGTCCCCCGCGGGTATGTTCGTCCCGATATGTTCCGATAGTTGGAGCGGCCACCGCGCGTGGCGCCGAACTCGGGAGGACCCATCGCCGGAACGACGTCGGAGGGCCGCTCGGAGGCCGCGGAGCGCAGCCAGCCTCCGGAAGCCGATCTGCTGAGGACCATGCTGGGCCGGCCGGAGTACCGCAAGGCCCTGGTGTTCTGCGGACTGATCGGCGTTCCGGTGGCCCTGATCGCGTTCTGGTTCCTGGTGGCCCTGCGCCAGCTGGAGGAACTGCTCTGGACGACCTGGCCCAAGGACCTGGGCTGGAAACAGGCGCCCTGGTGGTGGGCGCTTCCGCTGCTGACGGTGGCCGGTCTCGTCGTCGGCCTGGTGGTCGCCCGGTTTCCCGGGCGCGGCGGACACCTTCCGGCGGGGGGCCTGCACTCCGGCGGCGTCTCCAGCAGGGCGCTGCCGGGTGTCCTGATCGCCGCCCTTGTCGGGCTTCCGCTCGGTGTCGTGCTGGGACCCGAGGCCCCGCTGATCGCGATGGGCGGCGGACTCGCCCTGCTCTTCGCGGGCCTGGTCCGAGCTCCGCAGAACCAGGCGAGTACGGCGCTGCTGGGCGCGGCGGGGGCGGCGGCCGCCATCTCCGCGCTCTTCGGGAACCCGATCGTGGGCGCGGTGCTGCTGATGGAGGTCGCCGGGGTGGGCGGGCCGCAACTGTTCGCGGTGATGCTGCCGGCCCTGCTGGCCAGCGGCGTGGGAGACCTGATCTTCACCGGATTCGTCCACTGGACCGGCCTTGAGACGGGAAGCCTGAACATCGGCCTGCCCAAGCCGCCGCCCCTCGACTGGGGTGACGTGCTGTGGGTGCTGGTGCTGGCCCCCGCCCTCGCGTTCCTCATCTACTCGATCTTCGTGGGCGGACGGTTCGCGGCCCGTTTCGTGGCGACCCGGACGGTACGGAACACGACCCTCTGCGCGCTCGGCGCCGCGGTCTGCATCACGCTCTACGCACTCGCCACGGGACGCTCACCGGCCGAGGCGGCCCTGTCCGGTGAGGACACGCTGGCCCGGCTGGCACAGGATCCCCATGCCTGGTCGGTGGGCGCGCTCATCGCCGTACTCGCCTTCAAGGGTCTGGCCTACTCGCTGTGTCTGGGCAGCCTGCGCGGTGGCCCCGTGTTCCCCGCCCTGTTCCTGGGCGGGGCGGCCGGGGTGCTGCTGGCACCTCTGCCCGGACTGGGGCTGGTTCCGGCGATGGCGGTCGGGATGGCGGCCACGGTGACCGCGGCCCTGCGGCTGCCGGTGAGCGGCGTCGTCCTGGTCGTGCTGCTGCTGGGCAACGTGGAGACGGTGGCCCTCGTCGTGCTGGCCGCCGTCGTGTCGTTCGTGGTCGTCCAGATGCTGCCGCAGGGCCCGAGCCTGCCAGCGGTCGGCGAGCAGCCGGCCGAGCAGCCGGCCCACTGACGCGCTGTCTCCTCGGAACGGCCTTCTACGTGTCGTCGGGCGGCGCGTCCGGCAGCCCGGGCGTGCCCAGACGGCGGGCCGCCCAGGGTTCGCGGGCGATGACGGCGCCGGCGGTGACGCACAGGGTCGCGACCACGCAGAGCGTGATGAGCCAGGACAGCAGGGTGAAGACGGCGCCCAGCGAGCCGTACTTGTCCAGGCTGTGGTTGAGCGCCCTGGGCACGTACAGGGGCGCGGCGGAGGTGAGGACGGCCAGGGCCGTTCCGGTCAGCAGCGCGCCCGGCAGCAGGGGCCGCCAGGGCACACGCGCCACCAGCAGCAGATGCTGCGTCCACCACCAGATGGCGACCTCCGCGACCAGCAGCAGGGGCACACCGAGCCACAGACCGAGGCCGAAGCCGTTGCGCAGGCTCCCCTGCAGCGCGAACATCAGCAGCCAGGCCGCGAGCCAGACGACCCAGCGCCAGGCAGCCACCCGTGCACCCGCCTTGGGCAGGCTCCAGGCGCGCTGGCACAGCCGTTGCATGGCACGGCTGCACGCGGTGGCCGAGACGAGCACCATCAGTCCGCCGACCACACCGGTGGTCTGCCGAAGCTCGTCGGACGGGGCACCGGTGCCCTGGACGGCCTTGCTGAGTTCGGCGTTCGCGCTTCCGGACAGTCCGAAGGCGTCGTGCAGGGAGTCGACGAGCTGGTCGCGCAGGGCCGGCGGGGCGATGGACGCCACCACGAACAGCAGCGGGACAGCCGTGAGGAACGTCTGGGCCGCCAGCCGGGTCGCCGAGTCGAGCACGTTCACCGAGATCAGATGCGACAGCAGATGCGTGATCACCGGGAAGCGGGTCTCGGCCCGGGTCCGCAGTCCCATCAGCCGGGCCCGCGTCGAGGCGAGACGTTTGCGGCGCGATGCCCGGCGCGACGGGCGGTCCGGGCTGTTTTCTCCGGTCCCTGTCCCTGACTGCATGCTGCCAGGGTGCCCTCACTGGGACCGCTTGGCCCAGGCAGGCGCACCCCGAAGGGCCGAACGGGTCGACAAGAACGGCGTGAGCAGCGGCGAACGAGAAGCGAGGCCACGCGATCGTGTGAGCCGCCCCGCCGTCGACGAATGGTGTGCCGTGCGCCCAGCGGCGAGACTGAGGTCATGGGCGAAAGCCGTTCCCTGTCCGGGCGGACAGGATCGCGCGGGGGCCGCGATGGTGCTTGACCTGGTGTTCATCGGCCTCGCGATCGCCGTGTTCCCCCTGTCGGTGACCGCGTTCGTCCTGGTGCTGTCGGCTGATCGCGGAATCCTGAAGGGCCTGGTCTTCATCCTGGCCTGGCTCGCCTGTTTCGTGGCCGTCCTGGCCGTCGTCCTGCTCACCACCGGCGGCAAACCTCCCGCTCCCAGATCCCCGCCCTCCACCGCCTCCTCCGCCGTCAAGCTCGCCATCGGCGTGGGGCTCGTCGGGTACGGCTGGTACCGGCACCGGTCGCGGCACGGCAACCATGAGCGGACCCGGCACCGCCACAAGTCGTCCGGCGGCGGGTTGATGTCGCGGCTCGACCGGCTGTCGCTGTGGGGCGCGGCGGGGATGGCTCCGCTGCTCCAGCCCTGGGGGCTCGTGGCGGCCGGCGCCGCGACGGTGGTCGGCGCCGACCTGTCCCAGACCTCCTCGTATGTGGCCCTGTTCGGGTACTGCCTGCTCGCCACGAGCAGTCTGCTGGCGATGGAGGTCTACACGACGTTCGCCCCGGACGCGGCCAGGGTGCGCCTCGGGAAGCTGCGCACCTGGATCGAGACCCACCAGGAACAGGCGCTCGTGGCCGTGGCACTAGTGGCCGGGCTGTTCCTGGTGAGCAGGAGCATCGGTCAGCTGACGTCCTGACGTCCTGACGTCCAGGAACTCGCGGATGGCGAAGACGGCCAGCACGATCACGGCGGTCCAGAGCACCACCGCCGTGGTCGGATAGCTCCAGGTGAACAGAACGATCGCGGCCACCGCCAGGATCGCCGCTCCGATCCACTTCTTGAAGCGGTGCACGAACCGGCCCACCGGGCCCAGCCGCAGCCCCGCCGAGAGGGACGCGTCCCGCCCGGCGCCGATGCTCCTGCTGAAGAAGTTCCGGGTGAAGACGGCGGGGCGGGACGGGCCGATGAAGAACGCGCCGATGGCCGTGACCAGGGCCAGCGCCCCCACCGCCCGCACGCTGGAGCGCAGGAACCGCACCAGCGCGTCGTACACGGCGCCCGCGGCAGCGGAGTTGGTGCCCGGCGGCAGATGGTCCAGATACACCGCGCGGAAGACAGTGAGCGTCACACCCAGCAGCACCATCGCGAGGAAGAACCCGATCGCGGCCCCGATCAGCGCCCGTCGGCGGTGGAACGCCAGGAACACGCCCGCGGCGGCGACGAGGACCGCGATGATCGGCAGCCAGTCGCCGACGATCTGCAGGATGCGCAGATACGTCTTGACCTTGCCGATGTCCTTGCCCTGCACCACGACGAAGTCCGTGTGGACCGAGGGGATGTTCGCCGCGACCCCCAGACCCGAGGCGACGAGGCGCTCCTTCACCTGGTCCACGATCGGCCCCACGTCGATGGCGACCGCGTTGTCCTTCAACTGGACGACGCTGTCGCTGTTGCCGGTGAGCGCCTTGTTCACGGCGCTGTGGGCCCGACGGTTGGCGTTCTTCCAGACCGTCTCGAAGGCGGGACTGGAGACCACCCGCTGCACCGTGGTGCTCACCAGTGTCTTCAGGCCGTTGGTGATCGGTCCGTCCAGGTTGCCGACCAGGGTCGCGACCTTCGGCGGCACGCCCTTCTGCGCCGCCGCGTCGCTCAGTTGCTTGACGAGACCGTCCACGTCGACCCGTTGCAGTACGGCGTCCGTGACCCGGTTGGTCACCGCCTGCTGCACGTCCGGGTTCGACGCGAGGGGCGCCACGGTGGCGACGTAGCGGTCGGTGTCCCGGATGATGCTGTTCGCCCACACCGCGATCACCGCGAGCAGGGCCAGCAGGGACGCCAGAATGATCAGCAGGGTCGAACCGAGCGCCCGCAGCCGGTGCTTCGGCTCGCGCCGGGTGCTCTCCAGTTCACTGACCCGGCGCCGCAGTTCCTCCAGCTCACCGTCGTTCGGGCGGTCCGACGGGGGCGTGTCGCTGCTCGTCATGCCTCCGAGGAGATCCCGGGAGAGGTCACCGGGCGAGCCGGGAGGGCCCGGAGGAGTGACGCGGGCACGAGGTGCGCCGGTCCATGTCCGGTGATGCAATGGCAACCAGGGGGAGTCCAGGCCTGCCAGAGGTGACCACCATGAGCGAGCAGTTCGACGACATGGGACCCATCGACTACGTGGTCGTGGAGTTCCCCGGCAACCGCATGACGGGCGAGGCCTTCCCGCTGCTCGTCGATCTCGTGGACCGGGGCATCATCCGCATCCTGGACCTGAGGTTCATCAGGAAGGACGAGGACGGCTCGGTGACCGCCCTGGAGATCGCCGACCTCACCGGTGACGGTCATCTCGACCTCGCCGTGTTCGAAGGCGCCAGCTCCGACCTGCTGGGCCAGGACGACCTGGAAGAGGCGGCCGCGGCCGTGGAGCCGGGCAACTCGGCCGGTCTGCTCGTCTACGAGAACGTGTGGGCGGCACCCTTCGCGACCGCCCTGCGGCGCGGCGGCGCGCAGCTCGTCGCCTCCGGACGCCTGAACGTGCAGGCCGTCCTCGCCGCCCTCGAAGCCGCCGAGGCGGCGTCCTGAGGTGAGCAGCGCGGAATCGTGGAACGCGCACGTCATACGCCATGCCGAGATGCCGCCCGATGAGGGTGATGGTGCAATGGACATGGTGTCTTCCATCGACTTCGGGTAAGAGGCGATTGCCATGCCAGGTCTACTTCGCGGAGTTGCGCGTACCGCCGTGGTCGCGGGCACGGCGACCGCGGTCTCCAATCGGGTGTCACGCCGCCAGCAGGGCCGATGGGCGGCGCAGGCCCAGCAACAGGGCGCCTACCAGGAGCCCCAGGCACCCCAGCAGGGCTACCAGGCGACTCCGCCCCCGCCCACCACACCCGTGGCCGACGACATGACGAACAAGATCGACCAGCTCAAGCAGCTCGGCGACCTGAAGGCCCAAGGCGTCCTGACCGAAGCCGAGTTCGAGGAACAGAAGCGCAGGCTGCTCGCCTGACGGCCCATCACAGCCCCACGAACCCCGGTGTCTTCGCACCGGGGTTCGTCACGTGCGCGCACCGTCCGGAACGGGAACAGGGTTGACTGGTCTACACCCTTGACTGGTACAGACCAAAGGAGTTGAGTGTGGCTCCACAACCCCCCACCGCGGCCGTACCCCTCACCGGGTACGGCCGTGTTCCGCGAAGGAGCCGATCGTGTCGAGGCGTCGTATCGCCGCACTCCTGTCCTCGCTCGCCCTCGGAAGCGCCGCCCTGGTGCTCCAGCCGGCCCCCACGGCCTCCGCCGCCGGCTTCGTGGTCGGCGAGGCGCAGTTCAACCAGATGTTCCCGAACCGGAATTCCTTCTACACCTACAGCGGACTGACCGCGGCGCTCGGGGCCTACCCCGGCTTCGCCAACACCGGCAGCGACACGGTGAGGAAGCAGGAGGCCGCCGCCTTCCTGGCCAACGTCAGCCACGAGACCGGCGGCCTGGTGTACGTCGTCGAGCAGAACACCGCCAACTACCCGCACTACTGCGACTGGAGCCAGTCCTACGGCTGCCCGGCCGGCCAGGCCGCCTACTACGGGCGCGGCCCCATCCAGCTCAGCTGGAACTTCAACTACAAGGCGGCCGGCGACGCGCTCGGCATCGACCTGCTCAACAACCCCTGGCAGGTGGAGAACAGCTCGGCCGTCGCCTGGAAGACCGGCCTGTGGTACTGGAACACACAGTCCGGACCCGGCACCATGACCCCGCACAACGCCATGGTCAACGGCGCCGGCTTCGGACAGACCATCCGCTCCATCAACGGCTCGCTGGAGTGCGACGGCAAGAACCCCGCGCAGGTGCAGAGCCGGGTGGACGCCTACCGGCGCTTCACTCAGATCCTCGGAGTGTCACCCGGCGGCAACCTCTCCTGCTGACGGCGGCCCCCGCGTCATGGTGTCATGCACCTGATCACCCGATGCTCACCTCGGACGAAGGGCACCACCATGCGCACCCCCCACGCCCTGCTCGCCACGGCCGCGGCGCTCGTCGCCACGGTCGTGGCACCCCCGGCCCACGCGACGGCGGTGGCTCCGGCACCCGGCCTCTACTACGTCCAGAGCGCGACGACCGGGCTGAACGCCGCCGACAACGCCGGAACCGTCGAACAGCACAGACCCAAGGGCAACGAGGACCGCCAGCAGTGGAGACTGACGGCGAGCGGATCGTCGTACCTCCTGGAGAGCACCGACACCGTCGGCAGCTGTCTCGGCCGCTCCGGCGACCAGGCCAGAACCCTCACCTGCGCGAGCCCGGACGCGGCGTGGGAGATCGCCCCCACCGGCACAGACCAGTACACCCTCAAGGCACCCGGTACGGACCGCTACTTGACGGTCGCCGCCAAGCCCTCCGGGGCCAACTACCCCGCCCCGCTGGCCGGCGGAGCCTCCGGCGACCTGTCCGGCTGGTACCTCACCCCGGTCACCACACCGACCGCGCCCATGCCGCCCCAGGACCAACGCACCCTGGACCAGGTCACGTTCCTCACCGCCCACAACGCCTACGCCAACGGCGTCGACGGCGGTTTCGCGCCACCGTTCGTCAACTTCTTCCCCAATCAGGCGCGCGGCATCAACCAGCAACTCGCCGACGGCGTACGGGGGTTCATGCTGGACATCCACCAGACCCCGGACGGCGCGATCCTCTGCCACGACAGCTGCACCCTGGTCAGCAGGCCCGTCGCCCTCTGGGTCGACCTCCAGCGCATGGTCGACTTCCTCAAGACCCACCCCGACCAGGTCGTCACCGTCTTCCTCGAGGACTACGTCGATCCGGGCGTCCTGCGGTCCGAACTCAGCCGGGTCAGCGGCCTGTACGACGTCCTGTACCGCCCCGACCGCACCGGCGTCCGGCAGCACGGCTGGCCCCGACTCGCCGACCTCATCGCCGCGAACCAGCGGCTGCTGATCTTCACCGATCACAGCCGCTCCTCCGACGAGTCGGCCGGCCTCACCCGGGACAGCTTCGGCGTGATGTACCAGCGTGAGTGGACCGTCGAGAACTACTGGTCCATGGGCTCCGGCGTTGGCTCCTCCGACTGGTCCTGCTACAGCCGCTGGTACGACGCGAACACCAACGTCCCGCTGACCCGCACGGAGAGCGGCTTCCGCCCCCTGTTCGTCATGAACCACTTCCGGGACGCCGCCGTCGCCGGCACGGCCGGCACGGACAACACCAAACTCGCCGACCGCGCCCAGCGGTTCTGCCAGCCGGCCGCCCGCAAGAAGCCCAACTTCCTCGCCGTGGACCGCTACGACCTGGGCAACCCCGCCTCGGCGGTCGACGCCCTCAACTCCTACACGTATCCGTAAAACGATCGGCGGAGCACAGTGGCTGTGCGAGACTCCGCCGATGACCTCCGAAACGATCACCGCGGACGCCGCGGGCACCTGGAAGCTCGCCGGCCTGACCGTCAACCGCATCGGCTTCGGAGCCATGCGGCTGACGGGCAGCGCCGCCTTCCACCTCGGCACCCCCAGCGACCGGGACCGCTCGATCGCCGTCCTGCGCAGGGCGATCGAGCTCGGCGTCAACCACATCGACACCGCCGCCTTCTACTTCTCCCAGCTGCGCTCCGCCAACGAGATCATCAACAGCGCCCTGGCCCCGTACCCGGACGACCTCCTCATCGCCGTGAAGGTCGGACCCTTCCGCGACTATTACGGCGAGTGGGGCACCTCCGCCCGGCCCGACCAACTGCGCGGCCACGTCGAGGAGAACCTGCGCCAGCTCGGCCGCGACCACCTCGACCTGGTCTATCTGCGCCGGATGCGGCAGGAGTCCGTCGCCGAGCACTTCGGCGCCCTGGCCGAACTGCGGGAGGCGGGCCTCATCAGGCACCTGGGCCTGTCCGACGTCGAGCCCCGCCACCTGGCCGAGGCGCAGGCCATCGCGCCCGTGGTGAGCGTGCAGAACCGGTACGCGCTGGACGACCCGAACCCGGTCACCGACGAAGTCCTGCGCCTCTGCGGCGAGCAGGGCATCGCCTTCGTGCCGTTCTACGCCGTCGCCGGCAAGAGCGGTCCGCGCGCCGCCGCCGATCACCACGACACCGCGGTGCGCGCCGTCGCCGAGGCCCATGGCGTCAGTCCCGCTCAGGTCCGGCTCGCCTGGACCCTGCACCAGGGCCCGCACGTCCTCGCCATCCCCGGTACGAGCAACCCCGACCACCTCGTCGAGAACGTCGCCGCGGGCGCGTTGCGGCTGACGGACGAGGAACTGCGCCGGCTGGGCGCCCTGCGCGGACAGAGCGACTGACCGCCCGCCGCACCGGTGCCTCCCGGCCCGTCCTGCGAAGGCGGGCCGGGACGGCCGGAGGGTCTTTCCGGCGCCGACTGGCGTTCCCCGGGTTTTACGTATAACCTCACCCGTCAACCGCTCACCCCGAAAGGCCCCGATGAGTCGCATCGCCCTGGTCACCCTCGTCGTCGACGACTATGACGAGGCGATCCGCTTCTACACCGAGGCCCTCGGATTCCGGCTCGTCGAGGACGCACCGCGCCCCGACGGCTCCCGGTGGGTGGTCGTCGCTCCCGGCGCCGACGCCCACGGCACCGGCCTGCTGCTCGCCCGCGCGAAGGGCGAGGCGCAGCGTGACCGGGTCGGCGACCAGACCGGCGGACGGGTCGGCTTCTTCCTGCACACCGACGACTTCGCCCGTGACCACGCCCGGATGCTCGCCGGCGGCGTGACCTTCCTGGAGGAGCCGCGGCACGAGCCCTACGGCTCGGTCGCCGTCTTCCAGGACCTGTACGGAAACCGCTGGGACCTGCTCCAGCCCGCCGAGTAACCCACGCCCCCCAGAACCGCCTGTCGTAGAAAGCGCCCGCCATGACCGCTACGCGCGTAGACGTCGATGTGATCCGCCGCCTCCCCAAGGCCGTCCTGCACGACCACCTGGACGGTGGCCTGCGCCCCGCCACCGTGGTGGAACTCGCGGCCGCGGTCGGTCACACCCTGCCCACCACCGACCCCGACGAGCTGGCCGCCTGGTACTTCGAGGCCGCCAACTCCGGTGACCTGGTGCGTTACATAGCCACCTTCGAGCACACCCTGGCCGTCATGCAGACCCGCGAGGGCCTGCTGCGCGTCGCCGAGGAGTACGTGCTCGACCTGGCGGCCGACGGGGTCGTCTACGCGGAGGTGCGCTACGCCCCCGAGCTGAACACCCGGGGCGGGCTGGCGCTCAGCGAGGTCGTCGAGACCGTCCAGGAGGGGCTCGCGGCCGGCATGGCGAAGGCCGCCGCCGCCGGTACCCCCGTCCGGGTGGGCACCCTGCTGTGCGGCATGCGGATGTTCGACCGGGTCCGCGAGGCGGCCGACCTGGCCGTCGCGTTCCGGGACGCCGGTGTCGTCGGCTTCGACATCGCCGGCGCCGAGGACGGCTTCCCGCCCGCCGACCACCTCGACGCCTTCGAGCACCTGCGCCGCGAGAGCGTGCCCTTCACCATCCACGCCGGCGAGGCGCACGGACTGCCCAGCATCCACCAGGCCGTACAGGTGTGCGGCGCGCAGCGCATCGGCCACGGAGTGCGGCTCACCGAGGACATCGTCGACGGCAAGCTCGGCCGGCTCGCGGGCTGGGTGCGCGACCGCCGCATCGCGCTGGAGATGTGCCCGACCTCCAACCTCCAGACGGGTGCGGCCACGTCGATCGCCGAGCACCCGATCACGGCCCTGAAGGACCTGGGCTTCCGGGTCACCCTCAACACCGACAACCGTCTGGTCTCGGGCACGACGATGACCCGGGAGATGTCCCTGCTGGTGGAGGAGGCGGGCTGGACGGCCGAGGACCTGCGCACCGTCACGGTGAACGCCGTCAAGAGCGCGTTCATCCCGTTCGACGAGCGCAAGGCCCTCATCGAGGACGTCGTCCTGCCGGGCTACGCGGCAGCGCTCTGAAGCAGCCCGCGCACATAGGCGGCCTGTCCGACGTGCTGCAGATCGTCGGACAGGACGCTGACCAGGCGGACGCCCAGGGTGACGGGCGGCTCCCAGCGTTCGTCGACGACGCGGTCCAGGTCGCCCGAGGCCAGGTCACCGAGAACGGCCAGGGTCTGTTCGTGCACGGCGTCGTAATAGCCGGTCAGCAGCTCGCCGGAGTCCACCCGGACCTTGCCGACCCTCGTGGAGCTGTGCCCGTAGCCGGTGTCGTGGCGGGGCAGGTCCAGGCCGAAGCGCTTGAACCAGTCCTGGGTGAGCCAGACCTGCTCCAGCCCGAAGGCGTCGGCGACGTGGTCGTCCTGGACGCGGGTCAGATGCCAGATCAGCCAGCTGACGGAGTTGGCGTCGTGCGAGGGGCGGGCGTTGAGCTCGTCCGGGCCGAGCCCCTCGACGACGGCGTGGACTTCTTCCCGGATGCGGCTGTGGCCGTCGATGAGGATGTCCTTTGCATGCATGACTCCACCATCGCGCATCACACGCCGTCCTGTGTCGCCTGTTCCAGAAGCGCCATCAGTGCCCGCGCCGCCGGACTGGTCGCCTGGGCGGGCGGCAGCAGGGCCACCGTCTCGTAGACCGTCTCGCCCGTGCCCTTCACGGGCAGGGCGGTCAGCGCCTCGCGCTTGTGCCGGAAGTGCCGGGGGACGACGGCCACGCCGAGGTTCTCGTCCACCAGGTCCAGCAGGCTGTGCACGTCGTTGACCTCCAGCGCCACCGTGCGCCGTACACCCGCCGCCGCGAAGGCCGCGTCGGTGGTGCGGCGCGGGCCCCAGTCGGGCTGGAAGTCCACGAACACCTCACACCCCAGATCGTCCGGGGTCACCGCCGCGCCGTCCCTCGCCAGGCGGTGGCTGGGATGGCACAGCACGGTCATCGGCTCGGCCGTCAGCGACACCGAGCGCAGCTGGTCGGTGTCCGCCTGCGTACGGTAGGCGAAGGCCAGGTCCAGCCGTCCCGCCGCGACCTCCTCGGCGAGTTCCCCCGAGCCCGCCTGCCGCAGCCGGATCTCCACGTCAGGATGCCGGTGCCGGAACGCCGCCAGCAGCCGTGCCACATGCACCCCCGCGATGCACTGCTCGGTCCCCACCGACAGCGTGCCCCGCAGCACTCCCTGCACGGCCGCGACCGCCTCGTGCGCCGCCCGCACCTGCGCCAGGATCCGCTCGGCCTCGCCCAGCAGCGCCCGCCCCGCCTCGGTGAGCGTCACCCTGCGGGTGGTGCGCACGAACAGCGGCGTCTGCAACTCCCGCTCCAGCGCCCGGATCGAGGCCGAGAGCCCCGACTGGGAGACCATCAGCCGTTCGGCGGCCCGGGTGAAATGCTGGTCCTCGGCGACCGCGACGAAGTGCTGGAGATGGCGGAGTTCCATGATTGTGCAGCCTATCTGCTGAGTTCCATCGCATTCTCCTGTTGGACCACTGCCCCCAGGTCGCGAAAGATGGGGTACCGGTTTCCGGAACCGAGAAAGCCCTGTGCCAACCCCTCTGGAGTCGCGTTGTACACCGCACACCCCGACCGCTACGCGGACCTGCCCTACCGGCGCACCGGACGCAGCGGCCTGAAGCTCCCCGCGATCTCGCTCGGCCTGTGGCACAACTTCGGTCCCGACCGCCCGGTCGAGACCCAGCGGGCCATTCTGCGCCGCGCCTTCGACCTCGGCGTCACCCACTTCGACCTCGCCAACAACTACGGCCCGCCGCCCGGCGCCGCCGAGCTGGCCTTCGGCGAGGCCCTCAAGGACGACTTCGCGCGCTACCGCGACGAGCTGGTGATCTCCACCAAGGCCGGCTATCTGATGTGGCCCGGCCCGTACGGCGAGTGGGGCTCGCGCAAGTACCTGCTGTCCTCGCTGGACCAGAGCCTTGCCCGGATGGGCCTGGACTACGTCGACATCTTCTACTCGCACCGCCCCGACCCGGAGACTCCCCTGGAGGAGACGATGGGCGCCCTGCACTCCGCGGTGCAGCAGGGCAAGGCGCTCTACGTCGGCATCTCCAACTACTCGGCCGAGCAGACCCGTGAGGCCGCCCGCATCCTGGGCGAGCTGGGCACCCCGCTGCTGATCCACCAGCCGCGCTACTCGATGCTCGACCGCCGCCCCGAGGACGGCGGCCTGCTGGACGCGCTCGACGAGCTCCAGGTCGGCTCCATCGTCTTCTCCCCGCTGGAGCAGGGCCTGCTGTCCTCCCGCTACCTCGACGGCATCCCGGAGGACTCGCGGGCCGCCTCCGACAGCCCGTTCCTGCAGTCGGACGCGGTCACCGAGGACCTGGTGGCCAAGCTGCGTGCCCTCGACGAGATCGCCAAGGGCCGCGGACAGACCCTGGCCCAGCTGGCCCTAGCCTGGGTGCTGCGCGGCGGCCGGGTGACCTCCGCGCTGGTCGGCGCGAGCAGCCCGCAGCAGATCGAGGACAGCGTCGCGGCCACCCGCAACCTGGACTTCGACGCCGATGAACTGGCCCGCATCGACGCGATCGTCACGCCGTAAGACGCTCGCTGACCTCCCAGAGGCGGGCCGCCGCCTCCGGATCGACGGCGCCCGGCAGCACGCCGGGCGTCCGCTCGCTGTCGTACCAGGCGGCCTCGGTCTCGGGCGTCACGAGCGGGCTGACGTCGCAGTTCTCGCAGTAGACCCCGCCGAGGCCGGCCAGCCGGGGGCTGGTCGCGCACCAGACGCCGGTGGCCGCGCCCTGCTGCACCGTCTTCCACTGACGCGCGGGATCGATCACGGGCCTGCCGTCCTCGTCGACCGTGCCCGACGCCCGGACGATCTCCGGGTCGAGGTGCTTGATCAGCCCGGTGTCGATGATGATGCCGGGATGCACCGAGAAGGCCCGTACGCCCTCGGTGCGCCCGCGCCGGTCCAGCTCCACGGCGAACAGCGCGTTGGCCGTCTTCGACTGGCCGTAGGCGACGAACGGTTCGTAGGGCCGGTGCTCGAAGTGCAGGTCGTCGAAGTCGACGCCGCCGAAGCGGATGCCCCGGGAGGACACCGACACGACCCGTGCGCCGCCTGCCGCGACGAGCGCCGGCCACAGGCGGCGGACCAGCTGGAAGTGCCCCAGGTGATTGGTCGCGAACTGCGCCTCGTAGCCGCGTGCGTCCCGGGTCAGGGGAGTCGCCATGATCCCGGCGCTGTTGACCAGGAGGTGCAACGGCCGCCCGGAGGCCAGGAACTTCTCCGCGAAGGCGTCGATCGACGCCGGATCCAGCAGGTCCAGATACTCGGTCTCGGCCCCGGGCACGTCCGTCAGCGCGGCCCGCGCCCGCTCGAGGTCACGCGCCGGTACGACGACCTGGGCGCCGGCGGCGCGCAGTACCCGGGCGGTCTCCAGGCCGATCCCCGAGTAGCCGCCGGTGACGATCGCGACCTTGCCGGTCAGGTCGATCCCCTTGATCACCTCCTCGGCGGTGGACGCGGCGCCGAAGCCGGAGCGGACGGGACGCTGTGCGGTGGTGGTCATGTCTGGCTCTCCTCGAAATGGACTGACCAGGCCACCGTAGGACCGTCGATCCGTACGATGAATGCTTGAGAATCCGCATTACTTGCGTGATAGTTCGAGCATGACCGCGGATCCGCTCTCCGACGCCCTCGCCGTCGCCGACGCCCGCAGTGTGTTCTCCGGGGGTTTCCTCGCCGGAGGGCACTGGGCGATCCGGCTCGTGGGGCGCGACAAACTGAAGGTCAACGCCGTGGTGCGCGGACGGTGCCTGCTGCTGCCCCCGGACGGCGGTCAGCCCCTGCCGCTGGTCGAGGGCGACATCGTGGTCTCCGACGGCAGACGGCCGTACGTGCTGTGCAGCCGGCCCGGCATCGAGCCGATCAGTTCCGACCAGGTCGCGATGGACCCCGGAACCCGCATGGGGCGGCTCGGCGAGGGCGAGGACGTCGCCTGCGTCTCCGGGCACATCGACCTGAGCCGGGACAGCGGCGAGCTGCTGCGCCGGGCGCTGCCGGAGCTGATCCACGTGAGGGCCGACGCGGCCGAGGCGCCCGTGCTGCGCTGGCTGGTCGGGCAGCTGGTGGGGGAGATGAAGACGCGCCGGGCGGGCGGCGAGTTCGCCTCGGACCAGCTGGCCCAGCTGATGTTCGTGCAGGTGCTGCGGGTCTGCCTCGCCGAGGCCGACGGGCTGCCGCCCGGCTGGCTGCGGGCCCTCGCCGACGAACGGCTCGCCCCGGCGCTGCGTCTGATGCACGCCGACCCGGGACACCCCTGGCAGCTTCAGGAGCTGGCCCGCGCCGCCGCGATGTCCCGCACCACCTTCGCCGTACGGTTCAAGGAGGCGGCCGGGGTGCCGCCGCTGACGTATTTGCTGAACTGGCGCATGAGTCTCGCGGCCCGCGCCCTGCGCCAGGACACGGCTCCCGTCGCCGCGCTCGCCCGCTCCGTCGGCTACACCTCCGAAAGCGCCTTCAGCAACGCCTTCAAACGCTCCATGGGCGTAGCCCCCCGCCGCTACCGGGACGCCACCCGGGTCTAGAGCCGCTCCTCCAGGCGTACGGTCACCGTGTCGCCCTCGCTCTTGCCGATCGCCCTGCGGAGGTCGGCCTTGACCGGGAGTTTGTGGGTGCCGTCGCCCAGGGCCATGAAGGAGCTGCGGAATGGGTGTCCGTCGATCGTGCCGCGGACCTTGACGAGCCCGCGGGTGCCGAAGAAGTCGACGGACTTCGGCCAGACCAGATAGGTCCAGCCACCCTCGGCGGGGCTCTTGCGCAGGACGGCGGTGAACTGCTCGTCGAGTTTTCCGGTCGTCACCATGGTGGTTCCTCCGCTCCCGGTGGATGTGTACAGGAGACCACCGGGAGCGGGGAAACTCATCGCCCGGGCCGCGTGCTCACCCCCCGGCGGGCACCCGGTCCAGAAAGCCCAGCACGGTGCGGATGCGGCCGTCCTCGTCCAGCGTGACCACGTCGAAGCCGGCCACCGGCGCCGAGCCGTCGGTCTCGCTGACCAGCTCCCAGGAGAAACGCGCCGTGTCGTGATGGCCGTCGACCGGGCCGGCCGGCCGGAAGGAGAACCCGGGGAACTGCTCATGCGCCGCGGCGATCACGGCGGCGATCCCCTCGTGACCGGTGACATCGGCCAGCGGGTCGGTGTAGGAACCGTCCGGGGTCCACGCGGCGGCGACCGCCTTCGCCAGCTCCTCCGGCTCGCCCGCGTTCCAGGCCTCGAAGTAGCGGGCGACGGCGTTGTCGTAACGGTCGGTGTTCGCGGACATGGCGATCAGCCTCCACAGAGGTAGTCGTTGCTGGTCAGAGCCCGGATCGCGGTCTCGGCGACCCGGTACGACCACCCTGCCCGGCGCGGGGCGGTGCGTCGATTACCCCTCGGGTAATGAACCGACCCGCGTATTTCGGCCAACTGCCCTGGTGAATATGCCAGGAGACTGGCCGGAAAAGCATGGTGACACTGTTTCAGTAGTGAACATACTCAACAGTTGAGGGACTTCACGGCGAGCGAAGAGGCCGTCACGTACCGCACATGAGCCGCACGGAAAGCGAGGCAAGGCCGAGAGACGAACGAGCAGCGGGGGAATGACCATGCACGACGAGTTCTTATGCCACGTCACCGCGTACGGAGTCTGCGCCGGACAGCGTATCGGCGTACCCCTGGGCACCTACCGTGCCCCCACCCTCGCCCTCGCGCTGTGGTGGCTGCGCGACCGCGCCATCTGGATCGCCGACCGTCTCGACCCGCAGCCCGAGGCCGAACACTTCCCGCCCGGCTCACTGGCCCCGGTCGCCGAGACCGTGCCGGACGTGCCGACCGCGCTGCGCTGGTGGTGCGGCGAGCTCTCCCAACAGGAGCTGGTCGCCGACGAGTTGGCCGCCGGGAGACTGGTGCGGGTCGCCGTCTGCGACGAGACCACCGAGTACGAGCTGCTCGCCGAGTCCGTCGACGCACTGCGCATGCAGCGGGTCGTCCCGGCGCTGTTCATGCCCGTCGGCTGAGCTCCGGCACCGCTCCTCGCGCCAGGCGCACATCTGGACGAATCGGTAGTATTTTCCGCATGGCAGAGCGGCCGGTCGCTCCGACAGCGCCTGAACTCGTGCTGGAGACCGAGACGGGCTCCACGGTGATGAGCCCGAGCCACGACTACCACGTGGGCCGCGACCCATTGAGCGACATCGTCTTCGACGACGCGCGGGTCTCCTGGCACCACGCGGTGCTGCGGCCCGAGGACGGTCACTGGCTGGTCGAGGACGAGAACAGCACCAACGGCACCTTCGCCGACGGCCGCCGCATCCACGAGTGGGGCGTCGGACCCGGCAGCGTCATCCGCTTCGGCAACCCCTCCGACGGCCCCCGCGCCGTCCTGCTCGACTGCCCGCCACCGGTCGTCGAACGCCCCTCCGCGGTGTCGATGCCCGGACTGACCGGCACCTTCCGCCAGCCCACCACCGTACGGCCGCTGCCCACGCGGACCCTGCGCATCGGCCGCGCGACCGACAACGACCTGGTCATCGACGACCTCAGCGTCTCCCGCCGGCACGCCGAACTGCGCGCCCTGCCCGACGGCAGCTACGAGATCGCCGACCTCGGCAGCCACAACGGCACGTACCTCAACGGCACGCCCGTCACCGTCGCTCCGATCGGCCCCGGCGACATCGTCGGCATCGGCCACTCGGCGTTCAGCCTCGTCGGCGACACCCTGCAGGAGTACGTCGACACCGGCGAGGTCTCCCTCGACGTGCAGGACCTCGCGGTGGCCGTCGACCGGGGCCGCAAGACGCTGCTGGACCACGTCTCCTTCCCGGTGGGGGAGAAGTGCCTGCTCGCGGTCGTCGGCCCGAGCGGTGCCGGAAAGTCCACCCTGCTCAACGCGCTCACCGGGCAGCGTCCCGCCGACCACGGCACCGTCCTCTACGACGGCCGCGACCTCTACCGCGACTACGCCGAGCTGCGCCAGCGCATCGGCCTGGTCCCGCAGGACGACATCCTGCACGCCCAGCTCACCGTCCGCAGCGCCCTGTCCTACGCGGCCGAACTGCGCTTCCCGCAGGACACCGCGAAGGCGGAACGCCGGGCCCGCGTCGACGAGGTCATCCGTGAGCTGGGCCTGGAGCAGCGCGTCCGTCAGCCCGTGCACAGCCTCTCCGGCGGCCAGCGCAAACGCGTCAGCGTCGCCCTGGAGCTGCTGACCAAGCCCTCCCTGCTCTTCCTCGACGAGCCGACCTCCGGTCTTGACCCCGGCATGGACCGCTCCGTGATGCACATGCTGCGTGGCCTCGCCGACGACGGACGCACGGTCATCGTCGTCACCCACAGCGTCCTCAGCCTCGACGTGTGCGACCGCCTCCTGGTCCTCGCCCCCGGCGGCAAGGTCGCCTACTACGGACCGCCCGAGGACGCCCTCGCCTTCTTCGGTTTCGAACAGTGGCCGGAGGCCTTCGAGGCCTTCGAACGGGACACCGACCGCGACTGGGCGGGCGACTTCCGCCTCTCGCCCTTCCACCGGCGCTACATCACCGAGGCCACCGCCCAGCCCCGGGTGCCCCGCTCCGGCCCGGTCGTCATCACCCCGCCCGCCCGGCCACGCAGCCGGGGCGCCCAGCTCGGCACCCTGGTGCGCCGCTACACCGCCGCACTCAGCGCCGACCGCACCTTCCTCGCCATCATGATCGCCCTGCCGTTCGTGATGGGCGCCATGGCCCGCGCCCTGGCCGGCAGCAAACTCACCCATGACACGGCGATGAACGCCCTGCTGATCCTGTGCGTCGGCGGAGTCCTCACCGGCGCGGCCAACGCCGTGCGCGAACTGGTGAAGGAGCGCACCATCTACCAGCGCGAACGCGCCGTGGGCCTGTCCAGATCGGCGTACCTGATGTCCAAGGTCGTCGTCCTCGGCACGGTCACCGTGCTCCAGGCCGTCGTGCTGACCCTCGTCGCCCTGCTCGGCGTCGATCTCAACGCGCCCGGCGGTCAAGGAGTGATGATGCCGCCCCTGGTCGAAATCACCGTCGCGGTCGCCCTGCTGGCGTTCACGGCGATGATGCTCGGCCTGCTGGTCTCCGCGCTCGTGCGCAAGGAGGAGGTGACGATGCCGCTGCTGGTGCTGCTCGCCATCGTCCAGGTCGTCTTCTGCGGCGCCCTGTTGAAGCTGCACGGCGTACCGGGCCTGGAACAGCTGTCCTGGCTGGTGCCCTCACGCTGGGCGCTCGGCGCGATGGCCGGCACGATCGGGCTGTCCCGGATCGTGCCGGGCGAGCTGACCGCCGACCCGCTGTTCCGGCACTCCACCGGGGTGTGGCTGCTGAACATCGCCATGCTGGTCGTGCTGTCCGCCGTCTTCTGGTTCGCGGTGTCCCGGCTGCTGCGCCGGCACGAACCGGCCGTGATGCGGAAGTAGGGCCGCTATGACCACGCCCGGATTCCGGCCCACCCACGTCGTCCCCCAGCACGGCATGCCCGCCTGGGAGGCCCCCGACCCCGCCCGGCCCACGATCCCCCTCGACCCCCTGCTGCCCGTGCAGGTGACGGAGCGGCGCGGAGACTGGGCGCACGCCCTGTGCGCCAACGGCTGGTCGGCCTGGGTGGACGGCCGCCTGCTGGTCGCCGTGCCCCAGGACCCGCCGGCCGCCGGCGATCCCCGGGCCCGCACCGCCGACCCGCGCCCCCTGCTCGCCCGCGCCGAACAGGCCCTGGCCCACTACCGGGCCGCCGTCGAGGACCTCGCCGGCGGCATGGACGGGGAGTCCTTCCGCGGCCGTACGCGCGGGCTGCGCGTCGGAGTCGTCGTCGACGGCGAGTCCGTGTGGCTGTACGACACCGAGCAGGGCCGATGGGTGTACGGCGACGGAGCGCGGCTGGCCCCGTACGCCACCGACGACGGACCCGGCGCGGCCGCGGCGGACGCCGGGCACGCACCCACCCAGGTCGTGACGCCCGATGGCTCGTGACACCAGCCTGTTCTCGGGCCGCCCCTCCGAACTCGTCGGCACCAAGGTCGCCGACTACCGCATCGAGCGCGAGATCGGGCGCGGCGGCATGGCCGTCGTCTACCGCGCCCGCGACCTGCGCCTGGACCGTACCGTCGCGCTCAAACTGCTGGCCCCCGAGCTGGCCCGCAACGACACCTTCCGGCTCCGTTTCACCCACGAGTCCCGGGCGGCCGCCGCCATCGACCACCCGCACATCGTGCCGATCTACGAGGCGGGCGAGACGGACGGCGTCCTGTACATCGCGATGCGTTACGTCGAGGGCAGCGACCTGCGGCATGTCCTGGACCGCCGCGGCCCGCTGGCCCCCTCGGTCGCGGTCCGCATCGCCGCGCAGGTCGCCTCCGCGCTGGACGCGGCCCACGAACACGGGCTGGTCCACCGGGACGTGAAGCCCGGCAACATCCTGGTGGCCCGCGGCACCGACAGCGACCACCCGGAGCACAGCTACCTCACCGACTTCGGCCTGACGAAGAAGTCGCTGTCCCTGACCGGCTTCACGACCGTCGGCCAGTTCGTCGGCACCCTCGACTACGTGGCACCCGAGCAGATCTCCGGCCGCCCGGTCGACGGACGCTGCGACGTCTACGGCTTCGCCTGCGTCGTCTACGAGTCCCTCGCGGGCCACCCGCCCTTCCGCCGCGACGACGACATGGCCCTGCTGTGGGCCCACCAGTACGACCAGCCGCCTGCGCTGACGGCCTCCCGCCCCGACCTCGCCCCCCAGGTCGACCCGGTCTTCACCAAGGCCCTCGCCAAGCCGCCCGACGAGCGCCACGCCTCCTGCCTCGCCTTCGTCGCCGATCTGCGCGCGTCCCTGACCGGAAACGCACCGCACCCCCTGACGGAGGTGGACCTGCGGACCGTGCGCGCCCCGGAGGACCACGTCCCACCACCCCCGCACTGGGCCGCCCCGGTGTTCGGGCGTCCGGGCCCGGGTTAGGCTCATGACTGATCGTTACCGACGAGGGGGGTCCGACGATGAGCGGAAGCGTGACGGCGGTCAGCAGCAACGGGGTGTACTCCTTCACCAAGCCGAACCGGGACAGCATCACGCTGCTCGCCGGGCTGGGGGTGGAGGGGGACGTGCACGCCGGGGTGACGGTCAAGCACCGGTCCAGGGTCGCGCAGGACCCCACCCAGCCCAACCTGCGCCAGGTGCATCTCATCCACGAGGAGCTCTTCGCCGAGGTCGGCGAGGCCGGGTTCAAGGTGGCGCCCGGCGAGCTCGGCGAGAACATCACCACGCGCGGCATCGACCTGCTCGGCCTGCCGGTCGGCACCCTGCTGCGCATCGGCGACTCCGCCGTCCTGGAGGTCACCGGTCTGCGCAACCCCTGTCTGCAGATCGACAACTTCCAGGGCGGGCTGCTCAGGCAGGTCGTCGGCAGGGACGAGGCCGGCAAGGTCGTACGCAAGGCCGGGATCATGACCGTCGTGCGGGAAGGGGGCGTGGTGCGTCCCGACGACAGGATCGAGGCGGAACTCCCCAGTGGCCCGCACCGGCCCCTGGACAGGGTCTGACCACACGTCACACGCCTGTGGCGGCACCCCTCCGCCGCACCGGCCTCGCCAGCAGCGCGCCCAGGAACCCGGTCACCAGTCCCCACAGCACCGCCAGCCCCAGCGCGCTCCACACCTGGGGCGTGAGGAACAGGTTCCCGCCCAGACGCCCGCCCAGGTCGCCGATGCCCAGCACCGACAGGCCGTAGTGCGCGGAGATCCGGCCTACCAGGCAGATCATCCAGACCGTGAGCGCGAGGGCGACGGCCATGTGCAGGGCATGCTGCCAGGCGCGCGTCCGGGACGGGGAGCGGGCCGCCATCACGAAGGCCGCGCCCAGCAGCAGCACCGCGTCCACGACGACCAGCCACCACACCCGGCTGTCGTAGTCGGAGAGGGTGCTCAGGTTGAGCGTGGAGACGTCCTTGGTGCGCAGCACCTCGTCGAGGACGTGCGGCATGGGCAGCCCGAACGGCCCCTGCACCCTGCCGTGCCAGGTCGCGCCGAGTCCGAGCGTGAGGGTGAGCCAGGCCAGGTTCGGCATGCCCAGCAGGATCACCGCGAGGGTCTCCACGGCATGCCCGCGGGTTGCTGCGGTCACCAGGCCGATGACGACGCCGAGAGCGACGTACACGAGGAGCAGGGCCACCATCGCGTACGCGGCCGGACGCACCGACTCCTGGAAGCGCAGCAACCGGCCGGGCAGCGGCGCCCCGCGTGAGACCAGCAGGGCCAGCACCAGGACGCCCGCCAGCCACAGCAGGCCGAAGAGCAGCGTTTGCGGTACGTCGGTCTTGAAACCGACCTTCGGTGAGACGTCGAACAGGTCACCGACGTCGCTGAGCGTGCCGTTGCCTAGGGAGAGGGCGAAGGTCTGGCGGGCACCGAAGGCCAGACCGAGCAGGGCGAGCAGCCACAGGACCGCGATCCTGGCCGCCCATCCGGCCAGTTCGGGCGCTCCGGTGACCGCCCGGTGCCGCAGCGGGCGCAGGAAGCCGGCGGCGAGCACGAGCGCACCCGTCAGCGTGACGGACAGCGGGATCACGGTCAGCCCGGCTGAGGACGAGGCGAGTCCGCCCGCGTCCCCGGACAGCTCGATCGTGCCGCCGACGGCCGTGACCACCGTCGCCGCCACCACCCGGGGAAACGCGCCCTGGGGAAGATCCGTCGCTCCGGCCGCCCACAACCCCAGGGCAGCCACGACCCCCATGGCGATCAGCGCGGCCAGCACCGCGGCCAGGGCCTGCACCCAGCCATGACGGGCCACGGTCTGCTGGGAGGCGGTTCGCAGGCTCACGCCTGCCACGCTAAGCAGCACCCGCCCACCCCGCCCGCCGGGAGGGCCGTCCGCGTCGGCTTGCGAGCCGCTCACGACAGATGCAGACAATAGATGTGTAAGTCATGCGAGCGGCTCAATTCGGGGCGAGCCGCTGGAAAACCGCAGGAAACCAACGTCGGGAAGAAGAGCTCGTGAGCGTCGAACCGCCGTCTTCCGGCCGCCCCACAGGACCACCCTCGGGCCCGCTGTCGGGTCCCACCGAGCCACCGTCCGGTCCGCCCTCCGAGCCGCCGCCCGGCAGCAGCGGCAGCGCGCCCACACCGGAACCCCACCGTCCGTGGTGGCGGTCGGCACCACGCGTCGCCCTGCTGACCACCGCCGTCGTCGCGGTCGTGGCCCTGGCGCTCGTGTTCACCCACTCGGGCGGAGGCGGCGGCAAGAAGAGCGGCGAAGTCTTCCTGCAGGCGGCGGACAAGAGCGGCCCCGACCCGTTCACCCCGTCCACCGCCAAGAACAGCTCCACCGCCCCCGTCTCACCCTCCCCGGCCACCGCCTCGGCTCAGTCCAACGCGGTACAGGGGGTGGACGGCGGCGCGCCCGGCCTCTACGGCGGCAGCCGCAACGTCTCCAGCTGCGACGTGGAACAGCAGATCAAGTACCTTCAGGCGACCCCGGCGAAGACCCAGGCCTTCGCCGGCGTCGAGGGCATCGCCCCCTCCCAGGTCCCCGCCTACCTGCGCTCGCTCACACCCGTGCAGCTGCGCATGGACACCCGCGTCACCAACCACGGCTACCGCAACGGCACCGCCACCAACTACCAGGCCGTCCTGCAGGCAGGCACCGCCGTCATGGTCGACGGCCACGGCGTGCCCCGCGTCCGCTGCGCCTGCGGCAATCCGCTCACGCAGCCCGTCGCCCAGCAGGGCGCGTTCAGGCAGGCCGGCGACGCGTGGCCGTCGTACCGCCCCTCGAACACCGTCGTGATCACGCCCGCACCGCAGATCATCAACGTCTTCGTGATCTACGATCCCCACCACAAGGCCTGGATCGGGCGGCACCGCGGAGACACAGGGCACCACGACCGGCCGGTCAAGCCCCCGGCGCGGCCCTCGCCGTCGGTGAGCGTCACCACGCCCACGCCGTCATCGCCGTGTGCCTCCTCGCCGGGCAAGAAGTCCCCCTGCCCACCCAGCTCGAGCGCCCCGTCCTCCCCGTCCTCCCCGTCGTCCTCGTCGCCGAGTTCCGAGTCGCCGTCGTCCGTGCCGCCCACGACCTCGCCGCCGACCTCGGATTCCTCGTCCCTCGAGCCGCCCTCGAGCTCACTGAGTTCCTTGTCGTCGCCGGGCACATCACCGGCGCTCTGAGTGGAAGCGGACACATCGGGCCGCGACGGGGACTGCGAAGCGCGGCTCGGGGTACGAGCACTGGTGCAGCAGCGTCCGGCCGGTCCGGCTTCCGAGAGAGAAACGCATGAACGACCATGTGGGCGGAGCAGTGGTGGCAACTGGTTTCGATGTACCGGTGGAACCCCTCCGACGGGCGGCCCACTACACCGGTGAACCGGGGTGCATCGCCGAGGCCAGGGCCTTCGCCGCGCACTTCGTGGGCCGGCTGAGAACGGAGTGGTGCGCCGAGATCGGGTCACGCGCCGAGGAGGAGGTCCTGCTCGTGGTGAGCGAGCTGGTCACCAACGCCGACCGGCACAGCAACGGCCCCTACATCCTGGAGCTGGAGGGTACGGACACCTTTGTGACGGTGTGCGTGTGCGACAGCAGCGCGGCCCTGCCGCGCCGTTTCCCGCGCGACCCCGAGCGGATCGGTCGGCACGGCCTGGAGATAGTCCACGCGCTCGCCAAGGGGATGTCCGTCGAACGGGTGCCGGTGGGCAAGCGCGTCTCGGCCGTGGTGGCGCTGAGCGCCGAGTGAGTGCGTCGGCCGACCGCTGCGGGCAATCACGGCGCGGTCGGCCGACTTCGTGCGGGTACCTCAGGCGCAGCCGAGTTCGCCCAGCATGCCCTCGCGCAGCCGCGCGATGATCCGCTTGATCAGGCGGGACACATGCATCTGCGAGCAGCCGAGCCGCTCGCCGATCTCCGCCTGGGTGGCCTCCTCCACGAACCGCATGTGGATGATCTGCCGGTCGCGCTCGCCGAGTTCGGCCATGAGCGGGGCCAGCGACTGGAAGTCCTCGACGAGCCGCAGCCCGTCTTCCTCGACGCCGAGGAAGTCGGCCAGCACCGCCTCGCCGCCCTCCGGTCCGTCGCCGGTGAGCGCGGCGTCCAGGGAGGAGGAGTTGTACCCGTTGGCGGCGATCTGCGCCTCGACGACCTCGTTCTCGGAGATGTTCATCAGCGTGGCCAGCTCGGCGGTCGTGGGATCGCGGTCCAGCCGGCTGGCGAGTTCCTCGCGCGCCTTGGCGAGCTCCACGCGCAGTTCCTGCAGCCGCCGCGGCACGTGCACGGCCCAGGTGGTGTCGCGGAAGAACCGCTTGATCTCGCCGACGATGTAAGGCAGCGCGAAGGACGTGAACTCCACCTCGCGGGACAGCTCGAACCGGTCGATCGCCTTGATCAGACCGATCATGCCGGTCTGGACGAGGTCCTCCATGTCGTCGCCGCGCCCGCGGAACCGTCCGGCGGCGAACCGCACCAGCGACATGTTCATCTCGATGAGGGTGTTACGGGCGTACTGGTACTCCTGCGTACCCTCCTCCAGCTCCGCGAGCCGCTGGAAGAACTGGCGGGACAGCTCTCGTGCGTCGCGCGGTGCCACGGACCGGGGCTCGACGATGCCCGGAAGCGGCCCGTCACCCGTGGCGGTCCCGGCGGCCTCGGCTGTGACCTGCGCCTTCGACCGATTCACGGCGGTATTCATTTCCTCTCCCACGGAAGTCGGGGTCCGATGGTGTGTTCTACCTCGGGTCCTCGGGATGCGGGTACCCCGGGTTCGGCGGACCATGCCCCCCACGGATCCGGGTGGCGGAAAATATCACTCCGGGGTCCGGGCGGCCACGACGAGTTCGTGGAGATAACGCTTGGTGACGGTCCCGCCGAACCGGGTGTCGATCAGCTGCCGCAGAGACGCCAGCAGGCCCTGGCGGGCGGTGTCGTCGAGTGCCCGGTGGCCCGAATAGGTCAGCAGGACGTCGATGTACTGGTCGGCGGTGTAGGTGATGTCCTGGGTGACGCGGACCGGCACCGGCGTCTCGAACAGGTCGGATTCGTTCAGCTGGGCGGTCTCCGCGAAGACGATCTCGGACGCCGGCTGCAGGCGCAGCCCGGGCGGGGTGGCCGGGTCCCAGCGTTCGTAGCACTCCTGGGCCAGCCGGAAGAACTCCTCCGTTCCGCCCGCGACGTGGTCGGTGAGGATCAGGGCCAGCCGCCCGCCGGGCCGCAGCGCCCGCGCCGACTTCACCAGCCGGACCGCCGGGTCGATCCAGTGGAACGCGGTGGCGCACACCACCAGGTCGAACGGCTCGTCCGGCAGCTCCCAGCGCTCGAAGTCCGCCACCCGCACGTCCACCCGGGGAAAGCCGCGCAGGCGTCGCCGGGCCACCTGTGCCATGGCGTCCCCGAGTTCCACCGCCGTGATGAGGCAGCCCGACTCGGCCAGCGGAAGCGTGAGTTGACCGGTGCCCGGACCGATCTCCAGCACCCGGCCGGCCGGGCCGAGGTCTGCGGCGCGCGTCAACTCCGCGACGAGCGAGGCCGGATAGCGCGGACGTGCCCGGTCGTACAGCTCGGCGACCTCGTTGAACGTCTCCCGCAGCACCATCGTCGTGCCCTCCGCTCCTGGGATTCCACCCAGGGCAGAATGCCGGTCTCTTCCCATCGGGGCGATCGAATTTAGTCTGAGGGGGTGAGCAGCCAAGCGCCGAACGAAGCCCGTGTCATTCCCCTGCGCCGTCCGCAGGCCGAACGTCCCGCAGCCTCGCCGCCGCGTGAGGCGGCCCCGGCGGCCCCCGCGCCCAGGGAGCCGCTCTGGCGTGACCTGGTCGGGGACGTCCTGCGGCGCGAGCGCCTCGCGCAGGAGCGCACCCTCAAGGACGTGGCGGACGCCGCCCGGATCTCCATGCCGTACCTCTCCGAGGTGGAGCGGGGCCGCAAGGAGGCCTCCTCCGAGGTCCTCGCGGCCGCCGCCCACGCCCTGGGCCTGGGCCTCGGCGACCTGCTGTCGCTGGCGCAGGGCGAGCTCACCCGGACCGGCGGCCGCCGGCACGGCCGGAGCGCGGCCACGCCCGCCTCGCCGCACAACGGACTGTGCCTGGCCGCCTGACCGCGGCAGCGATCCGGCGCCTCAGACCGCCACCAGGCGCCGGCTCAGCACCTCGTCGGCCAGGCCGTAGGCCACCGCCTCCTCGGCCGTGAAGACCTTGTCGCGGTCCATGTCCGCGCGCAGGGTCGTGATGTCGTGGTGGGTGTGGCGCGCGAGCACCTCCTCGATCTGCGAGCGGATCCGCACCATCTCCTTGGCCTGCAGGGACAGATCGGAGACCGTGCCCTGCCGGCCGCCGCTGGCAGGCTGCCCCAGCAGCACCCGCGCGTGCTCCAGCACGAACCGCCGCCCCGGATCGCCGCCCGCCAGCAGGACGGCCGCCGTGGAGGCCGCCTGGCCGACGCAGAACGTCGAGATCGGCGCCTGGACGAACGTCATCGTGTCGTAGATCGCCATCAGCGAAGTGACCAAGCCGCCCGGGGAGTTGATGTAGATCGCGATCTCGTGCTCGGGGGCCGCCGACTCCAGGTGCAGGAGTTGCGCGATGACGACGTTGGCGACGCCGTCGTCGATCTCGGTGCCGAGGAAGATGATCCGTTCCGACAGCAGCCGGCTGAACACGTCGGAGGAGCGCTCGCCGTGCGCGGTCCGCTCGACGACGTACGGAATCGTGTAGTTCCCCATGTCACAGCCCCATCCGTCGCCTGGAGGCGGCCGGGCGGACGTCCGCGAGGGAGTCCAGGACCCGGTCCACCATGCCGTACTCCCTGGCCTCCTCGGCCGTGAACCAGCGGTCGCGGTCGCCGTCGCGGGAGATGGTCTCCGGGCTCTGCCCGGTGTGCTCGGCGGTGATCCGCTCGATGGTCCGTTTGGTGTGCTCCAGGTTCTCCGCCTGGATCTCGATGTCGGCGGTGGTGCCGCCGATCCCGGCCGACGGCTGATGCATCATGATCCGCGCGTTGGGCAGCGCGTACCGCTTGCCCGTCGCGCCGACGCTGAGCAGGAACTGGCCCATGCTGGCCGCGAAGCCCATGGCGAGCGTGGAGACGTCGTTCGGGATCAGCCGCATGGTGTCGTAGATGGCGAGACCGGCGTGGACCGAGCCGCCGGGGCTGTTGATGTAGAGGCTGATGTCGGTGCGCGGGTCCTCCGCGGACAGCAGGAGCAGCTGGGCGCAGACCCGGTTGGCGGAGATCTCGTCGACCTGGGTGCCGAGGAAGACGATGCGCTGCCCGAGCAGTTGGGCGGCGAGATGGTCGTCGAAGCGGCTGGGCGGGGTGTCGCCCTCCTCGGCGCGGGGCGCGAGCGGGGTGAGTGGAGTCATCGGTTCTCCTGTCGAATGGTGATGCCGTCGCATCGTGATGGCGTCGACTCCACTCTTGGCCCGGTTCGGTGCCCCGATGCGGTTTCTCTGCCCGCGGCAGATTCGCCACGGGCAGAGCCCGCCCTCAGCCCTTCTCGCGCAGCTGCCGGAAGAACGCCCGCACATCGCCGACCAGCAGGTCGGGCTCCTCCATCGCCGCGAAGTGCCCGCCGCGGTCGAACTCCGTCCAGCGCACCAGGTTCTCGGTGCGTTCCGCCTTGTGCCGCAGCGGGATCTGGGGTTCGGCCGGGAACAGGGCGAGTGCGGTGGGGGCGGTCGACGGCTCGGTCTGCAGGGCGACCCGGCCGGTGGCGTGGGCGCGTTCGTAGTAGATGCGGGCCGCGGAGCCGGCGGTCCCGGTCAGCCAGTAGAGCATCACGTTGGTGAGCAGCCGGTCCCGGTCCACGGCCTCCTCCGGCAACAGCTGGGAGTCCGTCCACTCGTGGAACTTCTCGACGATCCAGGCGAGTTGGCCAACGGGGGAGTCCGTGAGCGCGTAGGCCACGGTCTGCGGCCGGGTGGCCTGCAGGACGGCGTACCCGGTGCCCTCGCGCGACCACTCGCTCCACCGGCGCCACGACAGCAGCGCCCGCTCCTGTTCCTCGGTGCCCAGCTCGTCCAGCTCCTCCTGTGTGGGCTCGGTGAGCTGCTGAGCCCCCGGCAGCAGATTGAGGTGGACGCCGATCACCCGGTCCGGGTGGGCACGCCCCAGTTCCCGGGAGATCGCCGCGCCCCAGTCGCCGCCCTGCGCGCCGAAGCGCTCGTAGCCCAGGCGGCGCATCAGCTCGGCCCAGGCGTCCGCGACCCGGCCCGCCTCCCAGCCGGTGTCCGTGGGCGGCCCGGACAGCCCGAACCCGGGAATGCCGGGGACGACGACATGGAAGGCGTCGGCCGGGTCGCCGCCGTGCGCGGCCGGGTCGGCGAGCGGGCCCACCACGTCCAGGAACTCCACGATCGATCCCGGCCAGCCGTGCGTGATGATCAGCGGGGTGGCGTCCGGTTCGGGGGAGCGGACGTGCGCGAAGTGCACGGTCGAGCCGTCGATGGTGGTGGTGAACTGCGGCCACCGGTTCAGCTGCGCCTCGGCGGCCCGCCAGTCGTAGCTGTGGCGCCAGTAGTGGACCAGCTCGCGGAGGTAGTCGGACGGCACGCCGTACGCCCATCCGGTGCCCGGCAGCTCGTCCGGCCAGCGGGTGCGGTCGAGGCGGTCGTGCAGGTCGTCGAGGTCGCGCCGCGGGATGTCCAGGCGGAAGGGGCGGATCGTGTCCGTGGGGGATGACGTCATGTGCGGAGCCTAGGCGGGGGCGGCGGCGGGACCATATGGATTAATCGGCCGCCCCACCGATGAGTTCCGCCGCCAGGATCGGTCGGTAGAGGTGACAGCGTTCCACGCCCCAGGAGGAGCCCATGACCACCGACGGATTCACCACCTGTCTCTGGTTCGACGGACAGGCCGAGGAGGCCGCGCACCACTACGTCTCGATCTTCAAGAACTCCAGCATCGGCCGCGTCGGCCGCAACGTCGAAGGGGGAGCGGGCCCGGTCGGCTCCGTGCTGGCGGTGGAGTTCACCGCCAACGGCCAGAAGTTCGTGGCGCTCAACGGCGGGCCCCAGTTCACGTTCAACGAGTCGGTCTCCTTCCAGATCTTCTGCAAGGACCAGGAGGAGATCGACTACTACTGGACCAAGCTCACCGAGGGCGGCGGCGAGCCCGGCCCCTGCGGCTGGCTCAAGGACAGGTACGGCCTGTCCTGGCAGGTCGTCCCGGACAAGCTGATCGACATGATCAGCGACCCGGACCAGGAGAAGGCCTCCCGCACCACCAAGGCGTTCATGGCGATGTCCAAGTTCGACATCGCGGCCCTGGAGAAGGCCTACGCCGGCGAGTGACGGCCCGTCCGGCTGCTGCCGCCGTGGGCGCGCGGGGTCACTGGCCGGTGGTCAGTGCCCCGCTGCCTGCTGCGCGATCACCCGGGTGACCTCGCGGGCCATGCGCAGGATGCCGGGGGAGCGGACCGGGCACGGCTTCGGGGTGGACGTCGTGGGGACCAGGCAGAAGTGCAGGTAGTCCGAGCTCAGGTGGAGGGCGGTACGGTCCTGGTCCGGCTGGGTGCAGTAGCCGGGGTGCGCGTGCTCGTAGGCGGTGCACGGCAGGTACTGCGCCCAGGTGTAGCGGCCGCCCGCCGGGCTGACCGTCGCGCCCGCGTCGGCTACCAGGTCGTGGGAGGCGGCGGCCTGCTGCTCGTACATCTCGTTGACGCGGCGCACCCGGTCCGGGGTGATCGGATCCGGTCCCTGCTGCACCCACACGATTCTCGGGCGTTTCGCCCCGCCCGCGTCCGCGATCTGCTCGGTGAGTCTGCGCAGGTCGGCGCGGTAGCGGGTGAAGTACCGCTGCCGCGAGGCGTTGTAGGTGATGCCGTCCATGCACCATGTGTAGCCCCAGGCGTTGCCCCAGAACTGCATCACCACATAGTCCGGATGCCGTGCCCGCACCAGCGCGGCGGCCTTGTCGGCGTCCGGCACGAGCGAGCGCGCCCCGGTGCCCTCCAGGTAGTCGCAGAGTGTGGTGCCCGAGTACGGAGCACTGGTGTAGGTCGCGTTCAGGTCCGTGCGCAGCTGCTGCCCGAGGACGTTCTGGGCCTCCATCGCCAGCGAGTCGCCGAGGTACAGCACCTTGGGGGCCACGGCCGGGCGGCCGGGGGAGGCCGGGGCCCGCTGGTGCGTCGTGGTGGCACTCGCGCCCGGCACGGCGGGGGAGGGCGGCGGGGCCTGCGGGGCGGACGACGGGTCGGTGCACCCGCCGAGCAGCAGCGCGCCGACCAGCGACACCCCCACGAACCACGGTTTCCGCATGCAGCAACTCCCGCCCCGGCAACCGAAAACGGTTCCCCAGGCAAGCACAGGAGGGCGCAAGGGGGAAGACACGGGGTGAGTTCAGGACTGGCCGAGCCGTTCGAGGAGGTCCAGCAGCTCGGCGAGCGGCAGTGGTTTGGCCAGGTGGGCGTCGAAACCGGCCGCCCGGGACAGGGCGCGGTCGGTGCCCCGGCTGAACCCGGACACCGCGATCAGGCGCAATCGGTCCCCGCCCGGCCTGGCACGCAGGGTACGGGCGACCTGGTAGCCGTCCATGTCCGGCAGCCCCAGATCGCACAGGACGGCGTCGAAGGGCTCGTTCCCGGTGGCGGCGAGGGCGTCCGCGCCGGTGTGCACGGCGGTGACCCGGTGGCCCTGGCGTTCCAGCAGGGTGCGGTAGGTGGCGGCCAGGTCCGCGTTGTCCTCGACGATCAGCAGGGACAGACGGCCGGGTGCCGCACGGGTGGCCGGGGTGCGCGTCGGCCGGGGGGCCGTCACCTCGGTGGTCGGCAGCCGTACCGTGAACGCCGCGCCCTTGCCGGGGCCGTCGCTGTGGGCGCCGATCCGGCCGCCGTGCAGCTCCACCACCGTGCGCGCCACCGCGAGCCCCAGTCCCAGGCCCTCCGGGGTGTCGGGGCCGGCCGGGGCGGCCCGCATGAACACCCCGAACAGTTCCTCCGCCTGTTCGGGGGCGAAGCCGATGCCGTCGTCGCGGACGGTGAGCAGGGCCGTGCCGTCCTCGGCCTCCAGGCCCACCTCGGTGTGTCCGCCGGGGCGGGTGTACTTCAGCGCGTTGGACAGGAGATTGGTCAGCACCTGGGCCAGCCGCAGCCGGTCGCCGTCGATCATCACCGGCTCGGGCGGCACGACGACGCCCAGGGTGCGGCCCTCGTGTCCGAACACGCCCCGGATGTCGGCACACGCCCCGTCCACGACCGAGCGCAGGTCGACCGGGTCGCGCACCAGCTCCAGACGTCCGGTCACCGCCCGGGTGCCGTCCAGCAGGTCGTTGCTCATCCGCGCCAGCGTGCCCAGCTGCCGCTCCAGGACCGACAGCGCCGGATGGCCGCCGGGCAGGTCGAGGGCGAGCAGCTCGGTGGCGGCGGTGGCGGCGGCGAGCGGGTTGCGCAGTTCGTGCGAGAGGGTGGCGATGAACCGGTCCTTGGCCCGCTGCTCCTCCCGCAACCGGCGTCCGGCGGCGTCGAGTTCGGCGTTGGCCCGGCTGAGCTGCTCGTTGACCTCGCGGATCTCCCGGGCCCGGACGAACAGGTCGATCTCCATGCCCTCGGCCCGCATCTGCGCCTCGGCGACGGCCCGCCGCTGCTCGCGCCCGACCCGGCGCAGATGCACGAAGTCCGTGACGTCCTCGACCCGGTGGATGATGTGGACGACCCGGCCGTCGTCGTCCAGGACCGGTGCGTTGACCGGGCTCCAGTAGCGCTCGGCGAAGACGCCCTCCTCGCCGGTGGGGATGTCGTAGCGCTGCAGCGCCATCGTGTCCGTACGGCCGCTCGCCACCACCGTCTCCAGCGAGCGCCGCAGATTGGCCACGCCGTCGGCCGAGGGGTCGTCCGGATTGTCGGGGAAGACCTCGAAGATCGGCCGCCCCACGATGTCCCGCTGCGTCCGTGTCGCCGTCAGATACGCGCGGTTGACCTCGACGATGGTGAAGTCGGGGCTCAGGACGAGCAGCGGGGACAGCGTGGCGTCGAACAGGCGCCGGTAGTCCGGGGCGTCGGGCATGGTCGGACCTCCGGGCCGAGGCGGGTCACTCACAGGTCGAGGCGGTAGCCGTAGCCGCGGACGGTCGTGATCCGCGGGACGGGGGCGGGCATCGCCGCGAGCTTGCCGCGCAGCCGGTACACGTGCTCGACCACGGTCGCCGGCTGCTGCCAGGACGAGCCCCAGATCCGCTCCAGCAGCTGCTCCGCCGAGAAGACCCGGCCGGGCGCCTGGGCCAGCATCTCCAACAGGGCGTACTCCTTGGGGCGCAGCGTCAGCGTCATGCCGTCGACGGAGGCCTGGCGGCCCGCGCTGTCGATGAGCAGGGAGCCGACGCGGAGCACGGTGGGCGCGTCGGGCGGCTGCGTGCGGCGCAGCACCGCGTGGATACGGGCCACCAGTTCCCGTTGTGAGAACGGTTTCACCAGGTAGTCGTCGGCGCCGATCTCCAGCCCCGCCACCCGGTCCGCCTCCGCGCCGCGTCCGCTGACCACGATGACCGGCAGCCGGCTGGTGGAGCGCAGCGCACGCAGCAGCTCGAGGCCGCTGCCGTCGGGCAGCCCCAGGTCGAGGACGGCGAGGTCGATGCCGCCCTCGTGCAGAGCGGCCTTGCCGGCGCGCGCGTCCATGGCCCAGGTGACGGTGAAGCCCGCGCGCTCCAGATAGGAACGGCACATCAGTGCGAAGTCGGGGTCGTCCTCGATCAGCGCGAGATGCGGTCGCATAACGCATCACCCGGACTGTCTGCCGCCCGCTCGTTGTGCAGCTCATGAGCGGGCGTTGATGCCCCGACCATGTGGCGAAGGTAGAACAGGACAAGCCCACGGTTCAAGGGGGAGCCGCCCGGGGGGAGTTCCGGCGCGGGCTCGTGCGGTGCGGGGATGTGTGTCACCACCGCCGCACGGGCCCGCGCCGGGACGCGGATCAGACGCGGTCCGCGGCGATCAGCAGGTACTGGAAGCTCCCGTTGCGGTACGCGGACAGGAACGTGTCCTCGATGCCGGTGACCAGGTGTTCCGCCTCGCGGCGCAGTTCCCAGTAGGGGATGGTGTCGGCGGTCAGGTCCTGGACGTGGACCGGGACCAGACGGTGGCGGGCCATCGCCCGGAAGTACTCCGAGCGCGGGTGGACGTCGCAGATGTAGTGGGCGTTGATCAGGGACACCTCGCGCGAGGCACGCCCGTAGGTGTCGTTGTAGCAGCCGGTGATCACGACGTAGCGTCCGCCGCGGCGCAGCAGCCGCGCGTGCTCCGCGAACAGCAGGTCCAGTTCGACGTACATGGTCGACTCGTTGTTCCACGACGCGGCGTAGGCGCCGGTCTCGAAACCGGTGTCGAGCATGTTGCGGTGGTGGTAGCGCACTCTGCCGTCGATGCCCCGCTTGCGGGCCTGTTCGCTCGCGAAGGCGGCCTGCTTGGCGGAGATGGTCACGCCGTCGGCGTGGCAGCCGTAGCGCAGGTTCGCCACCACGCTGCCGCCGCCGCGTCCGCAGCCGGCGTCGAAGACCCGGTCGTCCGGGGTGAGCGGGCCGAGATGGGCCGCGAGGAGTTCGGCCTGGGCGTGTTCCAGCCGGTGCAGTTCGGCGGTGATCCGCTGACGGCGCAGCGCCGGGTCGCGCTCGTCGAGCACGGTGTGGTCCGCGGCGCCGACGCCGTAGTGGTGGTGATAGAGGTCGTCGAGCTTGCCCAGTTCGAGATTGACCGGGTTCTCCTCGGCGTTCCAGTAGTCCGCCACGCGGTTCTGGTACGTGGACTGGGTCGGCAGCGGGACGTTCCTGGTGTCGGCGGGGGCGATGGTCAACGGTGACTCCTCGTGGTGGTGCTGATGGTTCATCGGGGTGGCGCCTACCAGTAGTCGGGAAGGTGGTAGCGGTGGGTGTTGGTGGCGTGCCACTCGTGGTTGCCGGCCACCCAGTCGGACAGGCTCCGGGCGTAGCGCTCCACGAGCGGTGAGGTGGCGGACAGAACGGCCGACTCGTCCTCGAACGCGGTCATGATCTCGTTGTGGATGTCGACGGCCCTGAGATAGGCGGCCTTCAGCCCGCATCGCTCGTTGGCGGCGACGACCTGCGGCAGGTTGAGGTGGTCGGGGTCGCCGGCCAGCTCCTTGGTGAAGGAGTACAGGTCGTTGACGATGGTCGTGGCGTTGCAGGCGAGCGCGGTGATCCGCTGGATCTCCGGGCGGGCGTAGACGGCTTCCGGCAGTTCGTAGCCGTCCACCGCGTCGACGATGGACAGACAGGGGCGGAAGTTGTTGAACTGCCGCATCACCAGGTACTCCCAGACCCGCGGCACGTGCCGGGTCTCCATCCAGGCGGCCTCCGCGAGGTAGCCCAGGTGGAGGCGGGCGATGTCGTGGACGAAGCGGTCGCTCTGGCTGGGGGTGGCGAAGGCGGCGAAGTCCTTCATGGCCCAGTGGTAGGAGCGCAGCGGGCCGTCGGCCTGGACGCCCTCGCGCCACTCGGCCTCCAGGGCCGGCGTGCCGTGGTACGGGTCGATCGCCGACTGGGCCAGGATCAGCGGCCCGCCGAGTCCGCGGCGTGCTCCGCCGCGGCCCTCGTCCTCCTCGCAGTAGCAGCTGTCGACGAGGTTCTCGGCGAGCAGCAGCTGCCCGGCCACGGTCAGCCGGTCCAGGTCGGCCGCCTCAGGATGCTGGAGTACGACGGCCCGGCCGAACTGGAACCCGGAGAAGTCCCCCTTCCAGGCGGCCGGGAACAGCTCCAGGCCGCGGGCCCAGGCCTCCAGTCTGCGGTCGATCTCCGCCGCCTTCTCGGGGTCGGCGGGGGCGGCCGGCCGGTACTTGAGCCCGGGGATCGCGCCGCCGCGCCGGGTGCGCACGGTGCGGGCCAGGTTCGGCGGTCCCGGCAGGGACGGGACGGACGTGGGGGTGCTCATCGCGTGCTCCACCCTCAGTCGGCCGTCCGGCCGATCTGGACGTTCTCCAGGATCCCCGCCGCGTCCGGCACGAGGATGGCGAGCGAGTAGTAGGCGGTGACCAGGTAGCTGATGATCGCGGCCGCGTCGATCCCCATGAACCGCACGTTCAGGCCCGGCTGGTACTCCTCCGGGATGCCGGTCTGGAACAGGCCGATCACGCCCTGGTCGGACTCGCCGGTGCGCAGCGCGATGATGCTGCTGGTGTGCCGGTCGCTGACCGGGATCTTGTTGCAGGGCAGGATCGGCACCCCGCGCCAGGCGGGGATCTCGTGCCCCTCGACGGTCGCCGTGCCCGGTACCAGTCCGCGGCGGTTGCACTGGCGGAAGAAGGCGGCGATCGCCTTGGGATGGGCGAGGAACACCTTGGTCTTGCGGCGCATGGCCAGCAGCTCGTCCATGTCGTCCGGTGTCGGCGGCCCGGTGAAGGTGCTGACGCGCTGTCCGTAGTCGACGTTGTGCAGCAGCCCGAACTCCCGGTTGTTGACCAGCTCCCACTCCTGGCGCTCGCGGATCTCCTCGATGGTCAGGCGCAGTTGCTGCTCGGTCTGGTTCATCGGGTCGTTGTAGAGGTCGGCGACCCGGGTGTGCACCCGCAGCACGGTCTGGGTGAGCGACAGCTCGTACTCGCGCGGAGCGAGGTCGTAGTTGACGAATCCTCCGGGCAGCGTCGGTTCGCCCACGTGACCCGCCTGGACGGGGACGTCGGCCTCGCCCTTGCGGTTCATCGGCAGCTTCTGCCGCTCGGCGAACGCCTGGAGATGGGCGGCCAGCGACGGCACCCGGTCGGTGAGCTCGGTGACGACGTCCCAGGGCAGCGCCAGCAGCACGCCCGCCGTCTCCGCGCGTACCGAGCTGAGCCAGAGCGGGTCCGACTGGCCGATGGCCTCGTCGCCCATCTGGTCGCCGTCGGTGACGACTCCGGTGATCTCCTCCTCGCCGTACTTGCCGGCCGTGTACCGGGTGAACCTGCCGTGCACCACCAGATAGGCCTCGGTGACCGGCTGGCCGGCCTCGAACAGCACCTGTCCGGCGCGGACCTCGCGGACCCGGAAGCGGGTTGCGACCTCCTTGAGGACATCGATGTCGGAGTAGCCGCGCAGCACCGGCAGTTCGGTGAGCGTCTCGGGGATGACCTTGATGTCGTTGGCGCCGTTCTGCTCGAACTGCACCCGGCCGCGCCCGATCTTCAGCTGGAGGCGCCGGTTGACCCGGTAGGTGCCGCCCCGGACGTCCACCCACGGCAGCGCCTTCAGCAGCCAGCGCGAGCTGATGGCCTGCATCTGCGGTTCGGACTTGGTGGTCGTGGTGAGCCGGCGCGCCGCCTGGGTGCTGAGGCTGGTGAGCTGCGGTTCGCCGGGATCGTCGGGGGCGGGGTTGTCGGTGGCGCTTTCGGGGACGGACACATTCCCTCCCTGAACAGGGGTGTGCTCAGTGGTCGTTGAGAAAGGACGAGAGAGCGGTGGCTGACAGGAACGCACCGCGTGTACAAGCCAACAGGGAGGACGGTGGCCTCGGTACGGCGTGCGGGGGGCGTTTCCCCGGAGCGGAGGGGCACATACCGCTCCCTGTCCCGCGCCGGTTCGTCGCACGTGATCGCGCGCCGGGCGTGCAAGCCGTGCGGCCCCTCCAGAGGAGGCGTTCAGGAAAGGTCGTTGACCAGAACCGCGGCTCCGTCGAACCGCCCCGCCTTCAGGTCCCGCAGGGCCTGGTCGGCCCGCGTCAGGGGATAGGTGTGGGTGGTGGCGCGCACACCGTGCCGGGCGGCCAGGGCGAGGAACTCCCGGCCGTCCGCACGGGTGTTGGAGGTGACGCTGCGCATCTGCTTCTCGTAGAAGAGGTCGGTCTCGTAGTGCAGCGGCGGGGTGTCGCTGAGGTGGATGCCCGCGACGGAGAGGGTGCCGCCGCGGTCCAGGGCCCGCAGCGCGACCGGGACCAGGTCGCCGACCGGGGCGAACAGGATCGCGCTGTCCAGCGGCTCGGGCGGCATCGCGTACGCGTCGCGTGCGGAGGCGGCGCCGAGTTCCAGTGCCAGTCGCTGTGCCGTGCTCCCTCGGGTCAGGACGTGCACGGTGGCGCCCTCGGCCAGGGCGAGTTGCGCGCACAGATGGGCGCTGCCCCCGAAGCCGTACAGTCCGAGCCGTCCGCCCGGCGGCAGCGCGGCCCGGCGCAACGCGCGGTATCCGATGATGCCCGCGCACAGCAGCGGCGCGAGCGCCACGTCGTCGAGGGCGCCGGGCAGCCGGTGGGCGAAGGAGGCGGGCACGGTCGTGTACTGCGCGTAGCCGCCGTCGGCGTCCCAGCCGGTGTAGCGCGAGGCCGGGCAGAGGTTCTCGGCGCCGCGCCCGCAGTAGGCGCAGGTGCCGTCCGTACGCCGCAGCCAGGCCACGCCGACGCGGTCACCGGCGGCGAAGCCCTCGACCGCCGCTCCGAGCCCGGCGACGACGCCCACGACCTCGTGCCCCGGGGTCACCCCGGCCCGGTGCACGGGCAGATCGCCCTCGGCGACATGCAGATCGGTGCGGCACACCCCGCACGCGCGCACGTGCACGAGCAGTTCGTCGTCGGCGGGCTTCGGAACCGGTTTCTCGACGAACCGGAGACCCCCCTCCTCCTCGACCGGCCCCGGGGTCACCACCGACCACGCGCGCATCGTCCCGTCCGTCATCCCGCACCCCGTCCGTCACCTCGACAGCCCGCCGGAAGCCTCCCCGACCAGTCTGGAACGGACTGAGGCGTTCGGCGCGCGCTTCGACCGGCGGATGGCTAGCGTGAGGAAACGGACCATCCGCCTATTCGGGAAAGGGCCGCTGTCATGGCCGTACAACCTGAGGGAACCCCCTGCTGGGCCGACGCGATGTTCGGTGACGTCGAGGGAGCCAAGAGCTTCTACGGAGATGTCCTCGGCTGGACCTTCGGCGAGGCGTCGTCGGAGTACGGCAACTACACCCAGGCCTACGCGGACGGCAAGGCGGTCGCCGCCGTCGTACCGCCGATGCCCGGCCAGGAAGGCCAGTCGCAGTGGTGCCTGTACTTCGCCTCCGCGGACGCCGCCGCGACGGCCGCCAGGATCCGGGAGAACGGCGGCGAGGTGCTGATGGAGCCGATGCAGGTAGGCGAGTTCGGCACCATGTGCATCGCCCGTGAGCCCAGCGGCGCGGTCTTCGGCCTCTGGCAGGGCGGCACCCACGAGGGCTTCGAGGCGACCGCGGTACCGGGCGCCTACGGCTGGGCCGAGGTCTTCACCCGGGACCCGGAGCGGACGGACGCCTTCTTCAGCGCGGTCTTCCCGTACACGGCCCAGCAGATCGTCGACGACGCGGTCGACTTCCGCATGTTCAACCTCGGCGACAACACGGTCCTGGGCCGTATGCGGATGGGCGACGAGTTCCCGCCGGAGATCCCCTCCTATGTCAACCTCTACTTCGTCGTCCCCGACTGCGACGACGCCGTCGCCAAGGCGACCAAGCTCGGCGGAGTCCTGCGCTTCGGTCCCATGGACAGCCCCTACGGCAGGTTCGCGGCCCTCAGCGACCCGCAGGGGGCGAGCTTCTCGGTGATCGACCTCACGCGCACCGCGGGCGAGATGCCGCGGACCGAGGACGTCTCCTAGAGGGTGCCGGGAGGCCCTGTCCGCCGTGGCATGATCGAGCCCATGCGTGAACGTGTGGTGGCCGCCTGCGACGGGGCCTCGAAGGGAAACCCGGGACCTGCGGGCTGGGCGTGGGTGGTCTCCGACGACTCCGAGGTCCCGGCCCGCTGGGAGGCCGGGCCGCTGGGCCGGGCCACCAACAACGTCGCCGAACTCACCGCGCTGGAACGCCTGTTGACGTCGACCGACCCGGGGGTTCCGCTCGAGGTCCGGATGGACTCCCAGTACGCCATGAAGGCGGTCACCACCTGGCTGCCCGGCTGGAAGCGCAACGGGTGGAAGACGGCGGCCGGCAAACCGGTCGCCAACCAGGACCTGGTGGTGCGCATCGACGAGCTGCTCCAGGGCCGCACGGTCGACTTCCGCTATGTGCCGGCCCACCAGGTCGACGGCGACCCGCTCAACGACTTCGCCGACCGGGCCGCGAGCCAGGCGGCGACCATGCAGGAGCCGGCGGGCAGCGCACTCGGCTCACCGGAGCCGCCGCCCTCGCCGGACACCCCGAAAAAGGCCGCCGCCCCGCGCCGGAAGCCCGGTGGGGCCCGGCAGGGCGGCGGCTCGTCGTCCCGCACGATCAAGGCGAAGTTCCCCGGCCGTTGCCTGTGCGGCCGGTCCTACGCGGCCGGGGAGCCGATCACCAAGAACGCGCAGGGCTGGGGGCATCCGGAGTGCCGTACGGCGGAAGCCGGTTAGCGGGCGGGGTCAGACGACCACGCCGCGCCACTCGCCGGTCTCCCGGCCGCGCTCCTCGATGAATTGCTTGAAGCGCTCCAGGTCGCCCTTGGTCTGCCGCTTCACGAACCCGAGCTTGTCGCCGACCTTTTCGGTGATGCTGTCGGGCTGGAACTCCATCTGCAGCATGACCTTGGTGTGGGTGTCGTCGAGGCGGTGGAAGGTCACCACCCCGGCCTGCTTGGCCTCCCCGGAGACCGTGGTCCAGGCGACCCGCTCGTCCGGGATCTGCTCGGTGATCTCCGCGTCGAACTCCCGGTGAACCCCGTTCACACTGGTCACCCAGTGGGTGAGCGTGTCGGTGCGCTGCTCGATGCGCTCCACGGCGTTCATGAACTCCGGGAACGTCTCGAACTGCGTCCACTGGTTGTAGGCGGTGTGCACCGGGACGCCGACCTCGATGGATTCCTCGACCTGCGACACGGGTGAAACCCCTCCTTCGTTCTCAGACGGTTGCGTGCGGGCCGGGTACCCGTGACCTGCGCGGCGAACCTCCCGTTGAACAGCCGTCCATCGACGTCCTGCTACTGTGCGTCGCAAGCTGCAAACTCTGAGTAATTTCTAGGGGTGTGCGTGAAGGTCGCCTGCGTCGGCGGCGGGCCCGCCGGCCTTTATCTCTCGATCCTGCTGAAGCGGCAGGACCCGTCCCACGACATCACCGTCCACGAGCGCGATCCGGAGGGCTCCACCTACGGCTGGGGAGTGACCTACTGGCGCGGACTGCTCGACAAGCTCCACGAACACGACCCCGAATCGGCCCGTGCCCTGGAGCAGCACTCCGTGAGCTGGAACGAGGGCGTGGCCCGCGTGCGCGACGCGGAGACCCGGCACCCCGGCGACGAGGGCTTCGGCATCGGACGCCACCGGCTGCTGGAGATCCTCTCCGCGCGTGCCCGCTCCCTCGGCGTCCGGCTGGAGTTCGAGCACGAGATCACCGACACCAACCTGCCCGTCGCCGACCTGGTCGTCGCCGGTGACGGCGTCCACAGCGCCCTGCGCACCCGGCACGCCGACGATTTCGGCACCGAGATCCGGGCCGGCCGCAACCGCTACATCTGGCTCGGCACCACCAAGGTCTTCGACTCCTTCACCTTCGCCTTCGTCGAGACCGACCACGGCTGGATCTGGTGCTACGGCTACGGCTTCAGCCCCGAACGCAGCACCTGCGTCGTCGAGTGCGCCCCCGAGACCTTCAGCGGCCTCGGCCTCGACACCGCGGGCGAGGCCGACGGGCTCGCGCTGCTGGAGAAGCTCTTCGCCGACGTCCTGGACAGTCACCCCCTCATCGGGCGCTCCTCGGCCGACGGCAGCGCCCAGTGGCTGACCTTCCGCACCCTCACCAACCGCACCTGGTCCCGCGGCAACCTCGTCCTCATGGGGGACGCCGCCCACACCACCCACTACTCGATCGGCGCCGGCACCACCCTCGCCCTGGAGGACGCCATCGCCCTGGCCGGCGCCCTGCGCACGCACACCGGGCTCCCGTCCGCCCTCGCCCACTACGAACGCGAACGGAAGGCGCAGCTGCTCTCCATCCAGAGCGCGGCACGCTACAGCGCCCAGTGGTACGAGAACCTGCCGCGCTACATCGGCCTGCCCCCGCAGCAGATGTTCGCCCTGCTCGGCCAGCGCCACTCGCCCCTGCTGCCGTACGTCCCGCCCCAGCTCTACTACCGCCTCGACAGGGCGGCCGGACAGCTGGAGGCGCTGCGCCGGTTCAAGCGCTGGCTCGGGCCGAAGGTCGCCCGGACCGTCCACGCGCGGGCGCTGGCCTCCCGGAAGTAGCGGCGCCTCAGCGGCCGCATGCGGAAAAGCCTTGGGTGAATGGCTATTCACCGGCTATGGTGAATAGCCATTCACCGTTTCTTTTCCGCGGCCACACACTGGAGTACGCATGGGCCAGCCAGTACCGATAGCCGAGCCCTCCACGGCGAGGGCCCTGCGGGACCGGCTCACGATCCCGGTGCTGGCGTTCGGCGGCATCCTCATGGCCGTCATGCAGACGGTGGTCGTGCCGCTGCTGCCGGACCTTCCCCGCCTCACCCACTCCTCGGCGGGCGCGGTCTCCTGGACGGTCACGGCCACCCTGCTGGCCGGAGCCGTTCTCACCCCGGTCCTCGGCCGCGCCGGCGACATGTACGGCAAGCGCAGGGTGCTGACGGCGGCGCTCGGCCTGATGACGGTCGGCTCGGTGATGTGCGCCCTGTCCTCCGACATCGCCGTACTGATCACGGCCCGTGCCCTGCAGGGCGCCGCCGCCTCCGTCGTGCCGCTGTCGATCAGCATCCTGCGCGACGAACTGCCCCCCGAGCGCCGGGGCTCCGCGGTGGCCCTGATGAGCTCCACCGTCGGCATCGGCGCCGCCCTGGGCCTGCCGCTGGCCGCGCTGGTCGTGCAGTACGCCGACTGGCACACCATGTTCTGGCTGACCAGCGCCCTGGGCGCGCTCGGCGTGACGGCGGTGTGGTGGGCGGTCAGGGAGTCGCCGGTGCGCGAGCCGGGCCGGTTCGACGTGGCGGGCGCCCTGGGCCTGGCGGCCGGGCTGGTCTGCCTGCTGCTCGGGGTCTCCCAGGGCGGTCAGTGGGGTTGGGGGAGCGCACGGGTCCTGGGCCTGTTCGCCGGCTCCGTCGTCATCATGGTGCTGTGGTGGTGGCAGCAGCTGCGCGCCGAACGGCCGCTGGTCGACCTGCGGCTGGTCTCCCGGCCCCGGGTGGGTCTGTCCCATGTGGCGGCCCTGCTCACCGGATTCGCGTTCTACGCCAACTCCCTGGTGACCGCCCAGCTGGTCCAGGCGCCCAAGGCGACCGGTTACGGCCTCGGGCTCTCGATCGTGCAGACCGGTCTGTGCCTGCTGCCCGGCGGCGTCACCATGCTGCTGTTCTCGCCCGTCTCGGCCCGCATCTCCACGGCGCGCGGCCCGCGGATCACGCTCGCGCTCGGCGCCGCGGTCATCGCCTGCGGCTATGTGGTGCGGATCGCCGACAGCCGCGACCTGTGGATGATCATCCTGGGGGCGACGGTGGTGTCGATCGGCACCACCCTCGCCTACTCGGCCCTGCCCACCCTGATCCTGCGTGCCGTGCCGGCCGAGCAGACCGCCTCCGCCAACGGCGTCAACGTCCTGATGCGCACCATCGGCCAGGCCACCTCCAGCGCCGCGGTCGCCGCCGTCCTGGTGCACCACACCAGCCCGGTCGGCGGGCTGCCGGTGCCGACCCTGCACGGCTACCTGATGGCGTTCGCAATGGCGGGCGCGATCGCGCTGGCCGCCGCCGCGACGGCGCTGACCATCCCGGGCGACTCCGCCGACGACGGGACCCGCCGGGCCCGCGGCCGCACCCGGGGCTCACGGGACGAGGCGCTGGAGGGAGCATGAGTGCCGTGAGCACTCCCCCCACCGCCTCCGCTCCCGCCCGCCGTGATGCCGAGGCCACCAAGGCGGCCATCCTCAAGGCCGCCCGCCATCTGCTGGCCCGGCACGCGCACGCCGACATCACACTGAAGGCGGTCGCCGAACGCGCCGGTGTCAGCCCGCCGTTGATCCTGAAGTACTTCGGCAACAAGGACGCCCTGTTCGCCCGGGTGATGTCCTTCGAGGCCGACGCGGACGCCCTGCTGGACGCCCCGCTGGAGGACCTGGGCCGGCACATGGTCCGGCTGGTCCTGTTCGGCCAGTCACGGCAGGGCGCCGACCCGCTGCTGCGGATCGTGTTCGCGCCCCTGCACGGCGAACAGGGCGACATCCTGCGCGCCAACTTCCGCACCCAGGTCACCGAGCGCCTCACCGCCCGCCTCACCGGCCCCGACGCGGGCCTGCGCGCCGAACTCGCCGTCGCCGCCCTGCTCGGCCTCGGCGTGATCTACGGCATCGCCCGTGGCACCCACGTCCGGGCGGCGGACCTGGACGACGTGGTCGCCCGGTACGCCCCCGTCGTACAGCAGCACCTCACGCCAGGAACCCCGCCGTCGCGGCCGTGAACACCTGCGGATCGTCGAGCCACGGGAAGTGCCCGGCGCCGGACACCTCGACGAACTCGGCCTTCGGGAAGAGGGCGGCGAGCCCGGAGACGGCGGGGGAGGGGGAGTTGAGATCGACCTGCCCCGCCAGGACGAGCGTCGGTGCGGTCCACCCGGCCAGGGCCGTGCGCGTGGCGTCCGGGTCGAAGGCGCCGTCCGCGGCGAAGACGGACGCGGCCTGCTGGTTCTTCTGGGCGGCTCCGGCGGCGTGGTGGGCGCGTGCCGTCTCGTCCCAACGGCCGTACAGGAAGGGCGCGATGGCGTCCCAGCTGTCGGCCGTCGCGCGTCCGGCCGTGATGTCCCGCAGGGCGGCGAAGGCGACCGGGAACCACGGCTCGTCCTGCCTGAGCCGGGCGGTGCGGCGCCGGATCTCCGGCGGGACCGTGATGCCGACGGCGGACATGCTCGGTGTCACCAGCACCAGCCTGGCGACGCGGTCCGGGTGCCGGGTGGCGTACAGCAGGGCCGGGTTGGTGCCGGCGGAGTGGCCGAGGAGGTCCACGGTGTCGAGACCGAGGTGTTCGCGCAGGGCCTCCACGTCGTCGACCAGACGGTCGCAGCGGTAGGTGGCCGGGTCCTCGGGCACGGCGGACTCACCGGTGCCGCGGAAGTCCAGCAGCACCAGTCGGCGGTGCGCGGACAGGCCGCCGAGGTCGCCCAGATAGGTGGACGCCTGCATCGGGCCGCCCGGCAGACAGATCAGCGGCGGGCCCTCCCCGCGGACGTGGTAGGCGAGTTCGGTCCCGTCGGGCGCGGTGAAGGCAGGCATGATCGCCAGCCTCGCAGCGGCGCCCGCCGAGGGCAACCGGTTAACGCAGCAGCCGGTCCAGGAACGGGTTGCCGAAGACGCGGTGCGGATCGAGCCGGTCCAGGATCCCGGCCGCCTGACCCCACACAGACTCGCCGAACGAGGCGGGCACGGCCGTGTCCAGTACCTCCGCGTCGCTCCAGACGGCCTCGTCCGTGTAGGCCCAGCCCTTGGACCACTCCACCCGGGTCAGCGCGTGCTCCCCGTCGTAGGTGCGCAGCAGGAACCGCTCCAACTCCCGCAGGAACGCGTCCGCGTACGGCGTGCCGGGCAGCGTCAGCACGTCCAGCCATACGGCCGTGTCCCACTCGGGGTGTTCCGCGCTCTGCCGCATCGCCGACAGCAACGGGGCCCGGGCGCCGGCCAGTTCGGCGTCCGCGGGGTCGTCCAGACCGGTGATCCGGATCTCCACCGAGCCGTTGACCGGGAAGCGGCCCACGGCGGCGTAGGCGCTCAGCCGCTCGCGGTAGTAGGAGGTGAACTCGCTGACCACGCGCTGCACTTGGGCCCGGGTGGTGAGGACCGCGTACCCGTTGGCGGCCACCCGCAGGGTCGTGGGCCGGATGTAGAGCAGCGTGTTCTTCGACGGCCCCCAGATGTCGGCCGACAGGGTCGCCGTGAGTCCGGCAGCGGCCACGGTGTACTGCGCGGTGCCCAGCTCCGGGGCCAGATACCAGGCCGCGTCGGAGGTCATGCGGCCCACGAGGTCGGCGACCACGGTCGGGACATTGTCGGAGAAGGGGTAGTTGTACGGCGATGTCACGTGCCGCGAGGTCAGCGGCCGGGTCGGTGCCACGCTCCACACCTTGAACCAGGGGAACTCGGTGAAGGCGAACCAGATCGCCTCCACCCGCCCCGCCCGTTCGACGAAGCTCGCGAGCGTACGGCCGTCGGACCCGGGCGCCGCGAACAGCTCCGCGGCCGGGATGTCCGTACGGCTCACGCACCGCAGGTTCACATTGGCACCCACCCGCAGCACCACCTCGGTCACCAGGGAGCGGCCGAGATGCGTGAGCAGGGCGGCGCAGTCCGCCTCGTCGCGGTGGTACGTGCGCAGCCCGTACGCTCCCGCGCCCTCGTCCCATACGACCGCCGTCAGCGACAGCACCAGATTGCTGAGCGAGCCGTACGTGTGGCCCGGCAGTCGGCTCTCGCCCTGCGCCGGTACGGCCGTACCGTGCGCGTCGATGGCCAGGGCGCCGCCGAGCGTGAGGTCGCCGGGAGCGGGGGCGGCGGTGACCCCGAGCCCGTGCTGTTCGAGGTAGGTGAGCAGGGCCTCCAGGGTGACTCCGGTGCCGGCCCGGACGGCGGCGGGGGAGTCGAGGGACAGGCCGGTCAGGTGCGGGGCGGTGTCGAGGAGGAGGACCTTCGCGTCCGAGGGCGTCCCCGCGGTGATCGTCAGTGGTGACCAGCCGTGCGCGGAACCCCGGGCGCGGACCGTCCAGCCGTGCCGCCAGGCCCAGTTGACGACGGCCGGCACCTGCTCGGGGGCGGTCGGCGCGCAGGCCCACAGTCCGTCGGCGGTGATCTCGCCGACCCAGTTGCGGTACGCCGAGCGGTACAGGTCGACGTCCTCGGGGAAGTCCGGCAGCTCCTCGGCCGCGACCGCGGGATCGGCCGCGATCAGGACGGGAACGACGGCCAGCGCGGCGGCCGACAGCAGAAAGCCGCGGCGGCTGAAGGACGGGTCGTCGGCAGCTGCGGTGGGGTGGTTGCTCAGTGAACGATCTGTCACGGGGCCACGCTAGGCGGCGGTTGACACGAGTCGACCCGCTGTCGCTGCATAGCACCCATGTGAGTGAATGATTCACACATGCTGCACCGGAGCGGCCCGTTCCGCGCATCGGTGTCACGAATGACAGACTGACGCCATGGACGAGCGCACTTTCGGTAGGTCGAATCAGCACGCATCCGTCGTCGGCCTCGGGACATGGCAGCTGGGCGCCGACTGGGGAGACGTCGACGGCAAGGAAGCCCTCGCGGTGCTGGAGGCGGCGGCCGAGTCGGGGGTGACCTTCTTCGACACCGCCGACGTCTACGGCGACGGGCGCAGCGAGCAGACCATCGCCGCCTTCCTCGCCGGCCGGCCGGACCTGCATGTGCTGGTCGCCACCAAGATGGGCCGCCGGGTCGAGCAGCTCCCGGAGAACTACGTCCTCGACAACTTCCGCGCCTGGAACGACCGTTCGCGGCGCAACCTGGGCGTCGACCGCATCGACCTCGTGCAGCTGCACTGCCCGCCCACGCCCGTCTACTCCACCGACGAGGTCTTCGACGCCCTCGACACCCTGGTCGAGGAGGAGCGGATCGCCGCGTACGGGGTGAGCGTGGAGACCTGCGCCGAGGCGCTGACCGCGATCGCCCGGCCCGGTGTGGCGAGCGTGCAGATCATCCTCAACCCGTTCCGCATGAAGCCGCTGCGCGAGGTGCTGCCGGCCGCGCGGGAGGCCGGCGTCGGCATCATCGCCCGCGTCCCCCTGGCATCGGGCCTGCTGTCGGGCAAGTACACCAAGGACACCGTCTTCCCGGCCAACGACCACCGCACTTACAACCGGCACGGCGAGTCCTTCGACGTCGGCGAGACCTTCTCCGGCGTCGACTACACGACCGGTGTCGAGGCGGCCGCCGAGTTCTCCGCCCTGGTGCCCGAGGGATACACCCCCGCCCAGCTCGCCCTGCGCTGGATCGTCCAGCAGCCGGGCGTGACCACCGTGATCCCCGGCGCCCGCTCGCCCGAGCAGGCCCGCGCCAACGCGGCCGCGGCGAAGCTGCCGGAGCTGTCCGAGCAGACGCTCGCCGCGATCCGCGACCTCTACGACCGCCGGATCAAGGACCAGGTCGAGGCCCGCTGGTAGAGCCCGGGGAACCGGTCACGGCTCCAGGAGCAGCTGCCACTCCTGCTCCTGGTCGCCGGAGACCGAGCCCTGGTCCTGGGCCGTGAAGGCGTGGGTGAGCGACTCGCGCGCCAGCGCCACCGCGTCCGGGGCGCCCTGCACGGTGACCGTCACCGCCCCCGACAGGTGGCCCGGGCCGCCCGTCGCGGGCTCGGCCGGGCGGTCCGCGGGATCGTGTGCGAACCGTGCCGTGTGGACCGTGACGTCCTCGTCCGCGGGTGGTTCCTCCTTCGCCTGCCCGAAGGCGGGCTCCAGGACCCGCACGACCGCACGCGCGTCGGCGGCGGTGGCGCCGCTGAGGGTGACCGTGAGCTCGGTACCGGACATGGGCGTCGGATCCCTCCGCTGGTCGTCGTACACCATGGCCTCCGTGTAACCGCCCCGTGATCGCCCAAACAGCGGCGGTTCGTCCCGGGGACGATCAATCGCGCACTTTGCGGGAACACGGAAGACGACGGTGTCCGGGGCGAACACGCCGGGAGGAACAGTGCCGGCCACGGAGAACGAGTCAGGTGTGAACGAGTGGGGGAGGCACGAGACCGACGAGGAGAGGGCCGACCGCAAGTGGGGTGACCTGATCCAGGAGGTCAGGGTCGCCCAGACGGGGGTGCAGATCCTGTTCGGCTTCCTGCTGACCGTCGTGTTCCAGCAGAAGTACGCCTCCCTGGAGGACACCGACAAGACCATCTACATCGTGACCGTGGTGCTGGGCGCCGCCGCGACCGGGGCGCTGATCGGGCCCGTCTCCCTGCACCGCCTGGTCTCCGGACAGCGGGTCAAGGCCGAGGCCGTCGCATGGGCCTCCCGGATGACCTTCGTCGGCCTGCTCCTGCTGCTCGCCACGATGACCTCCTCCCTGCTGCTGATCCTGCGGGTGGCCACCCACAACGAGGCCGTGCCGTGGATCGTCACCGGAGTCGTCGCGTGGTACGCCCTGTGCTGGTTCGTGGTCCCGATGTGGACGCGGCGCCGTCATACGCCGAAGTGAGGGCGAGCGCGTCGAGCTGGCGGTCGTGAAGGCGCGAGAGGACCAGCACCGAGACGGTGGCGCCGATCAGCGCGCAGAACATGTCCCACTGGGTGTCCCACACATCGCCCTGGGTGGCCAGGAAGGCGTCCGCGGAATGCCCGCCGACCACCGCGGCCAGCCACTCCAGCATCTCGAAGACGGCACTGAAGGCGAGGCACGCGCACACGGTCAGCGGCGCCAGCCAGCGGCTGCCCCGCAGCGGTGAGGTGCGGCAGAGCAGCTCCCGCACCAGCACCGCCGGGACGAAGCCCTGCATGAGGTGCCCGAACCGGTCGTACGGATTGCGGGCCAGCCCGAAGGTGTCCCGCACCCAGTCGCCGAGCGGCACCTGCGCGTAGGTGTAGTGGCCGCCCACCGCGAGGACCAGGGCGTGCGCGGCCAGCAGACAGCACAGCAGGTTCGTCAGCGGGAAACGCCGCCAGGCGAGCACCACGAGCGGCAGCCCGACGAGCACCCACACCGTCTCCAGGAACCAGGTCCCGCGCTCCCGCGCGCCCCAGGCCGAAACGGCCATGCCGACGACAACGACGGCGGCGGCCACGGCGGGCAGATGCCGACGAGGGACGGGGGAGTGCACAACAGCGGTCATGGGGGCTCCTCTTGGTCAGGAGCCCCCATGCTGGCCGAGCGGGCGGGCGGCGGCATGAGTACGGCTACTCAGCGCCGCCTGGGGGGAAGGACGCTCAGCCCTTCGCGCCGCGCAGCGCCGTCAGGCAGCCGCTGATGGCCTGCTGGAGCTCCTCCAGACGCTGGACCATGTCGTCCTCGACGAAGTCCTGGACGTCGTCGAAGGTGAGCTCCTCGAAGGCCTTCGTGGCCTTCTGCAGGCTGCTGTAGAACTTCGTGCGCCGTTCCTGGACGCGCAGTTCGGGATCTGCCTCCACGGCCTCGGCGACCAGGGACTTCATGGTGTCGTAGGCCTCGGTGGCCCAGTCGCCGGTGTCCTCGTCCTCCTCCAGCTCGTCGATGAGCGACAGATGCCGCTCGGCCTCCTGGCGCAGGTCGGCCGGGGCGTCGATGGTCTGCCCGGCGGGCGTCCTGACCTGGCCGGACTCGGCGATCTGGCGCACGTAGCCGATCCGGTCGGCCGACCTGCTCTCGCTGGCGACGGCCTTCTTCAGATCGTCCGTGCGGACCACGTCCCGCGCCAACTCAGCCTGCAGCTCCGGGTCTTCGCGCACCCGGTCGAGCAGCGCCCGGCGCGCCGCCCGGGCGGTGGAGGGGTCGGCGAGGATCGCGGCGCGCAGCGCGGTGGGGTTCTCGGCGACCTCCAGCGCCTTGGTGGGCCGGATGCCCTCGGCCTCGGCGGCCTCGGCGATGGCGGTGCCGCGCTCGGAGGTGGCGCTGTCGCGGGAGACGTAGTAGCTCAGCCACACGTCGGCGTCCGGCAGTTCCACCTCCTGGCCCGGCGCGAGCGCCTCGAAGTGCGGCACCATGCCGTCGTCGGCGGCCCGGTCCCAGGCCTTGTAGTAGCGCATCACGCGCTCCGGGGAGCAGCCCGCCAGTTCCGCGAACTCCTTCGCGGACACCTTCGCCGTCTCCTCCGCGCCCTGACCGCCGGGCCGTACGCTGCGCGCCACCATCAGGCCGAAGGCCCATCCACCGGTCCGCGCGTAGACTCCGAACTCGCGCGCGTCCCGCGCCACGAGGTCGGACAGGGGCGCGGGGGACGGCTCGGACGTCTCGGCAGGGTCGATCGCCAGTGTCACCGATGACTCTCCTGTGCAAAGCTGGTCGGACTGCGGAAGTGCAGTGCAGACCGGCAGCCTATATGCACCCGTTGACGTCGCTTTGTGAGGCGTCGGTGGTGGCGCGCGCCGCGTCAGCCGAACGCGTCCCGCAGCGCGGGCAGCAGCGTCTTCTCCGCCCAGTCCAGATACGCCGGCTGCGACTCGCCGCCGATCTGCACCAGCGCGATCTCCCCGAACCCGGCCTCGGCATACGGCCGTACGGCCTCGACGAAGTCCTCCGGGTCGTCGCCGCACGGGATCGCCTCGGCGACGTCGTCCGGAGTCACGAACTGCGTCGCGGCCTCGAACGCGTCCGGGTGGGGCAGTTCGGAGTTGACCTTCCAGCCGCTGCCGAACCAGCGGAACTGGGAGTGCGCGCGCTTGATCGCGGTGTCCCGGTCGGGGTCGTAGCAGACGGGCAGCTGACCCACCCGCGGCTTGCCCTCGCCGCCGTGCCGGTCGAACGACTCCAGCAGCCCGGCCTTGGGTTCGGTGGCGATCACCAGGTCGGCGAGCCGGCCCGCCAGCGCGCAGGACTGCTCGCCGGAGACGGCGATACCGATCGGCGGCGGCTCGTCCGGCAGATCCCACAGCCGGGCCGACTCCACGTCGAAGTGCGTGCCGCGGTGGTTGACATGGCCGCCCTCGAACAGCGCCCGGATGATCTCGACGGCCTCCTCCAGCATCTCGTGGCGCACGTCGACCGACGGCCAGCCGCCGCCCACCACATGCTCGTTGAGGTTCTCGCCGGCGCCGAGCCCGAGCCGGAAGCGGCCCTCGGACAGCAACTGCAGCGTCGCCGCCTTCTGCGCCACGATCGCCGGGTGGTAGCGGACGGTCGGACAGGTCACGTAGGTCATCAGCGGAATGCGCGAGGTCGCCTGGGCCGCCGCGCCCAGGACGCTCCACGCGTACGGCGAGTGCCCCTGTGAGCGCAGCCACGGAAAGTAGTGGTCCGAGGTCACCGAGAAGTCGTAACCGGCCTGCTCGGCCCGCACCACGTGGTCGACCAGTTCACGAGGGCCGGCCTGCTCGGTCATCATCGTGTATCCGATTCGTACCATGACGTCCGAGTCCCCTGCACCGGCGACGGAAAACGGCCTCTCGATCCGGCGCGGCCCACCAGGCAGGATGCCCTCATGAGCTCCCGCCCGCTGCCGTCCGGTACCCCCGCCGCCCAAGGCGTCGACGCCACCGGTGTCCACGCCTTCCTCGACGCCCTCGAAGCCGATCCCGAGATCGAGCCGCACAGCCTGATGATCCTGCGGCACGGCCGCCTGGTGGCCTCCGGGTGGTGGGCGCCGTACACGCCCGGGCGTCCGCACCTGCTGTACTCCCTCAGCAAGAGCTTCACCGCGACGGCCGCCGGGATCGCCGCCGGTGAGGGCCTGCTGAGCTTCGACGACCCGGTGATCTCCTACTTCCCGGAGTTCGAGGCCGACATCACCGACCCGCGCAGCCGGGCGATGCTGGTGCGGCACGTGGCGTCCATGGCCAGCGGGCATGAGGACGAGACCTTCGAGCGGGCGTTCACCATGGACCAGGGCGAACTGGTGCGGGGCTTCCTGCTGGTGCCGCCCGAGCGCGACCCCGGGACCGTGTTCGCCTACAACCAGCCCGCGACCTACACCCTCGCCGCGATCGTGCAGCGCGTCACGGGGCAGCCGCTGACCGAGTACCTCCGTCCGCGGCTGCTGGACCCGCTCGGCATCGGTGAGGTGGCCTGGCTGCGCGACCGCAACGGCCGGGAACTGGGCTTCAGCGGGCTGCACGCCACCACCGACGCCATCGCCCGGCTCGGCCTGCTGTATCTGCGGGACGGAGTGTGGGAGGGCGAGCGGCTGCTGCCCGAGGGCTGGGTGGCCGAGGCCACGCGCCCGCACATCGACAACGGCGACGGTACGGCCGAGGGGGCGCTGTCGGACTGGCAGCAGGGTTACGGCTTCCAGTTCTGGATCGCGCGCCACGGATATCGCGGTGACGGCGCCTACGGGCAGTTCTGCATCGTGCTGCCCGAGCACGACGCCGTGATCGCGACGACCGCGGCGACCGAGCGGATGCAGCAGGTCCTCGATCTCGTCTGGGAGCACCTGCTGCCGGCCTTCGGACCGGAGCCGCTGTCCGGCAGGGAGCACGAGGACGCGGCCCTGCGGGAGCGCCTGGCCCGGCTCTCTCTGCCTCCGGTCACCGGGAAGCCGGCACCGCCCGAGCACGCCGGGGAATGGTCCGGTGCCGTGTTCACCCCGCTCGGCGGTGTCTGCGCCGAGCAGCCGAAGCTGGGCTCGGTCACGGTGACGGACGCCGACGGCGGCTGGGAGCTGCGGCTCACCGAGGACGGCCACCCCCTCGACCTGCGCCTGGGGACCGGCTGGAGCGTCACCGGGGGGCCGCTGCCCACCGCGGTCAGCGGCGGCTGGAGCGACGCCGGCACCCTCGCCGTGGACATCGTGTTCCTGGAGACACCGCACCGCCTGACCGTGACGTGCACGCTTTCCGACCGCACGTTCACGGCCCGCTGGCACACCGCCCCGCTGCACCACCCGCCCCTGCGCGCGCTGCGGGCGCCGTGGCCGTCAGCCTGACGACGGACTGAACGTCCGCAGGAAGGTCGCCAGCGCCTGCTGGTTGGCGGAGGTGTCCCATTCGGCGTTCGGAGTCGTCCACCGCAGCGAGAACCCGCGGCCGCCGCCCAGCAGGAAGCCGCGCCCGAAGGTGCGCACCCGGGTGCCGTCGACGGTGGAGCGCCACTCCATGTCGGCGGCCTTGTGGCCCTCGTAGGTCGTCGCCTTGATCTCGCCGATCCGCTGGTAGCCGACCTCCTTCTGCAGCTCCGGCTCGACGTCGTCGCGCCACACGGCGACCGGGTCGGGGCCAAGGACGGTGCTGTAGGTGATCGCCAGGGTGCGCGGATCTCCGCTCGCGCCGAAGGTCACGCGGTACGAGAGGTCGCCCACGCGGTGGGTGTCCACCCGCTTCCAGCCCTTGGGGAGGTCGACGGAGAAGCCCTCGGGCGCGGAGTAGCGGACGAACGCCGGCGGCAGGGCCGAGGCCGACGGCGACCCCGAGGGGGAGGGTGAGACCGAGGGGGAGGGCGAGACCGAGGGGGACGTGGAAGGGGCCGCCGAGGCGGAGGGAGCGGTCGTGCCCTCCGTGCGGCTCTCGGGCGCGGAGAGGGTGGGGGAGGGCCGGGGGGCGCTCTCGGACGAGGAGGTGCCGAGGCCGGGCAGCCGGTGGGTGGCGGCCAGCGCGGCGACCGCCACGGTGACCACGGCCAGGGCGGTGCCGGCCGCCATGGCGCGCCTGCCCCACGGTGGGGCCGCGTGCCAGGCGGCGGTGTAGTTGCCGCGCAGCCGGGGCCGGGGCGAGCTCTCCGCGAGCGTGTCGGGATCCTCGGTCAGGACCCGCTGGAGGGCCTCGCGGACCACCGGACGGGTCAGCCGTTCCCGGGAGTTCTTGCGCAGCAGGCCCAGCACGGTCTGGGTGAGCGGGCCCGCGTGCGCCGGCGTGCGCAGCGGCAGGCGGTCCACGCCCTTCAGCGTGGCCTCGGGCCGGTCCCGGTCCCGGAACGGCGGCCGGCCCTCGACCATGGTGTACAGGATCGCGCCGAGCGCCCAGAGGTCCGCCGCGGGCCCGATCCGCTCGTCCCGGGCCTGCTCGGGGGAGGCGTACGACGGCGCCGTCAGGCGGGGCGCCAGGGTGGCGCCGGCCAGGCCGAAGCCCGTGACCACGACCGAACCCCGGTCCCGCACGAACACCTGCCCGGGGCTGAGCTCGCCGTGAGTGATGCCCTGGCCATGCGCCGCCTCCAAAACGTCCAGCAGCTCCAGGCCGACGCGGGCCGCCCGCACATAGTTGAACGTGCCCTCCTGGGCGAGGAGTTCGCCGAGCGGCGTGCCGTCGATCCAGTCGGTCACGATCCACAGGGTGCCGTTGTCCTCCACGGCGTCGACGACGGTCGCCACCGCGCCGGGGCACAGCAGTCCCATGGTCTCGGACATACGGATGATGCGGGCGGTGGTGCGCAGCGCGGAATCGCCGTCCGGGTCGGCGGGGAGGGCGATCTGGGTGAGCAGATAAGGACGTTGGGCAGCGCCGTCGACGGCCTTGCCGTACCAGCAGACCCGGTTCGCCTCGCGGTGGACGACGTCGACGAGCCGATACCTTCCGGCAACCAACTCGTGCGTGAAGACATGCGCCTTGACCATGGTCATCCCTCGTTGAACCCCGGGCTCTCACCTTTCACAAGAGGTACGAGGAGTGCGCCGGTGCGTGTTCAATGCATCCTCAACTCACCGGCGTGCGCCCCTATTTGTTCACGCGCTGTTGGGGGAATTCCCGAAGTTCCTTACGCCTGACCCCAATTCAGGACGGCATATGTTCCCGCCGGTAACTCCCCCTCGGCGTCGAAAATCAGTGCTGCTGGGCCTTCTGCGGCGTCGCCTCGCTCGGCCGTACGACCGCATAACCGTCGCCCTGCAGCATCAGCTGCACCGCCTCGCCCGAGCCGCCGCGCAGCATCGAGCCGATGGACTGCGAACGGTGCAAGGAGGTCTGCAGACCGGCCGTCCAGCCGACCACCGCGTCCGTGTCGACGTACACCGGGTACTGCGGAGAGACCGGGATGACCAGCGGGTTGCCCTCGCACACCAGGCCCAGCCTGCCCTGCCCGGTGAAGACGCTGTTGAACAGGCCGCCGCCGGCGATGCCCGCGCCCTTGACGGTCGCTATCCGGTACGACAGGGAGGCGTCGAAGCACAGGACGTTGCGGCCGTTGACGGTGAACTCGTCGCCGGGGTCGACGTCGACGATGAAGCAGTTCTGCGCCTCGTGCGCGAACCACGCCTCACCCTGCCCGCGCACCGACATCAGCGGCAGTCCCTCACCGGTGACCGCGCGCTTGAGCATGCCGCCCACGCCCTGGCCCTTGCGCTCGAACTGGAGGTTGCCGCGGTAGGCGATCATCGCGCCCTGACGGGCGAGCATCTCGCCGTTGACCGCGTACTTGATGCACTTGGCGTTCTCGACCGACATACCCGCCTGGGTCGCCGGCTGGACCATGTGCTCGCTGGAAAAGAGGGAACCCTTCATGCGGGCATCCTGTCCCGGAGCGGTTCATTCCGCCAAGATCACGACCGTCACGGTTTTCGGTGGTCAGGCACCGAAGAGCTGTGTCCAGTACGTCCCCTTGGGGCCGCCACCGGCGAACCCGACGCCGATGTGGGTGAAATCGGGCTTGAGGATGTTGGCGCGGTGGCCCGGGCTGTGCATCCAGCCGTCCACGACCTCGGCCGGGGAACGCTGACCGCAGGCTATGTTCTCGCCGATCGTCCGGCGGGTGGAGCCCGCGGCGGCCGCCCGGTCCCAGGGCTGTCGTCCCTCCGGGGAGGTGTGGGAGTAGAAGGCGCGGGCCACCATGTCGGCGCTGTGCGCCTGCGCCGCGGCCGTCAGGACGGGATCGACGGCCAGGGGAGGCAGGCCGGCCCCGGCGCGCTCGCGGTTGGTGCGTTCGACGACCTCCGTGGCCGTGCGGGTCAGGTCGCCGGGCGTGAAGGGCCTCGCCCACACGGCGGTCCAGAAGGCGTCGCCGGAGCGGGCGTGCCCGATGCTCGCGTGCGTGAAGGCCGGGTCGAGCAGGGTGCGGCGGGACTGTTCGTCGCCCAGCACGTAGTCGATGAACTCGGAGGCGGTGCGCGGGCCGGAGACGAGGTGCTCGCCGACGGTGATGTACGGGTATCCGGCTGCTGTCACCCGCTGGTACAGCGAGACGCCGTCCGGCCCGTCGACTCCGAGCCGCCCCGCGGCGGCCATGGCGGCGGCGTGGGCGTGCGCGGCGGTGGCGAGCCGGGGATCGGGGGAGACGGGCGGACGACCGGCCGCGGCACGGGCGGAGTTGACGAGGGTCAGCCAGCCGTCGGGGTCGGGGGAGGAGCGGGGTGGTGGGAAGGGCGCTGACGGTGTGGCGCGCGCGGGGGAGGGCGGCGGTGCGGAGGCGACGGGCGGCGCCGCGGTCGTCCCGTCGTCGGCCACGTCGACCCCGAAGTCCCGTGCGATCCCGGCGAGTCCGTCCGCGTACCCCTGCCCCAGGGCGCGCAGCTTCCAGCCGCCGCCCCGCCGGTAGAGCTCCGCGAGCAGCAGCACCGTCTCCTGGCGCGGCGGGGGCGGGGTGAAGCGGGCCAGGGGGCGGGCTCCGGGTCCGCCCAGGTGGAGGGTGGGCGCCGGGAGCCGGCCCAGGGGGGTGCCGGGGTCGGCCGGGCTGACCACCACCGTGACGCGGGTGGCCCCGGCGCGCAGCCTCGCCGGGTCGACGGTGAGCGTGTCGCCGTCGAGGCGGGCGCCGGGAGCGGAGGGCTGGTTGTAGAACACGAAGTCGGCGTCGCCGCGGACCCTGCCGCCGTCGTCCGTGATGAGCGCGGAGACGTCGAAGGGGCCGGGGACCCGGACGGTCACGACGCCGCCCGGGAGGGGCATGTTGCCCCCCGGGACCAACTCGCTCATGTCACCGCCCCGGTGTCGTCGTCCTCGGCCCCGAAGGAGGGCTCATCGGGGCAACGCCCACCGGGACGGGAGGGTTCCCCGGCGGGCGGTCACTGCCGGGCGGGTCCCGGGATGGCGTCCTCCTGGCGTTCCAGGATCGTCGCACCCCGCCGCACCTTCGCCGGCTTGCCGCAGAACGCCGACTCCAGGGTGCCCAGCATCGTGTTGTGCACGGCGCCGTTGTTGGAGGTGTTGACCAGGGCCGTGAGAGTGCGCCGGCCGTCCTTGGTGGCGAAGGCGTAGGTGTAGTAGCCCTGGACGGCGCCCGTGTGGCCGTACACCGAGACGCCGCACGACAGGTCGCGGCGGCGCAGGCCGAGGCCGTACGCCTGGGTGCTGTTGACCGGGAGCATGTGCTCCATCTGACGCAGCTGGGCGGCCGAGGTGAGACGGCCGCGGAGCAGGGCCGACAGGAAGGTGTCGAGGTCGCGGGTGCTGGAGATGAGGGCGCCCGCGCTCTGCGCCCAGGAGACGGTCTGCTCGGTCGCGTCCACCAGGGGCGCGCCCGCCGTGTCCGGGGTGAGATAGCCGTTCGTGTGCCGGCCGGGGATGGCCGTGCCGGGGTGCACGTAGAGCGTGTCGCGCAGCTCCAGGGGCTTGATGATGCGGTTCTCGTACTCGGTGCGCACGGAGTGACCGGTCAGCTTCTCGATGAGCATCCCGGCGACGACGAAGTTGGTGTTGGAGTACGCGTACGCGGCCCCCGGCGCGTTGGTGCGGGCGTGCCGCAGTGAGCGGTCAACGAGCTGGCGGTAGGTGAAAACCTTGGTGCGCACGGCCTCGAAGCCGGAGACCGACTTCGCGAACATGTCGTTGGTGTAGTCGTACAGGCCGCTGCGGTGGCCCAGCACCTGCCGTACCGTGATGCGGCGGTCGGGCAGCAGGCCCGGCAGATAGCGGTCGACCGGGGCGTCCAGCTCCAGCTTCTTCTCGTCGGCCAGCTGGAGCAGCACGACCGCCGAGAAGACCTTGGTGACGCTGCCGATACGGAACCGGTCGGCGTTGCTGATGGCCCGTTTGCTCCGCCGGTCGGCGACGCCGACGGCGAGTTGCCGGACCGTGCCGTCGTCGTCGATCCGCGCGATCGCGCCGGGGGCGCCCTGTCTCAGCGCGGTGCGCAGGGCGGTGTCGACTCCCGTGACGTCGGGGCGAGCGGGTGTGGCGGCGTGCGCGGGCGCCGTGGGCAGGCAGAGCGCGACCGCGCCCAGGGCCGTGGCCCTGGATGCGAGATGAGTCACATTCACGTGGGGCAACCTTCTTCCGTCCCGTCACATCTCCACTACTGGCACACAGTTGGTGACTCCTCGATCACCGAGTGGTGGGGATTGGCAAAGTATTGCCCTGCTTTGCGCGGAATCCCATGATTTGGGCTTTACATGGACATGACTCGTCCATAAGGGTTTCGAACTGGGGCCCGACCAGCCCCCATGGCGGACAACCAGGCCATGCGTCAGGGCGGTTGGCGAAAGCGGCCGTCCTGGAAGGAAGGAACCCCTATCAGTGCGTAGACCGCACATACGCAGCGTGGCGGTCGCCGTCGCCGTGACGACGGCCGCCACGGGCCTTGCGGGCACCGCCTTCGCGGGCCCGGACACGGGGACAGCCCATGCTGCAGCCGCCACGACCTCGGCCGCGTCCGTGGTGTCGGCGGCCCGCGCCGCCGCCTTCGCCCACACCGCCGCGACCGGCGTCTCCCAGGGCGACGAACTGCACGCCCAGGACGTGATGATCGACCCCGAGGGCGCGCGGCACGTCCGGTTCACCCGGACCCACCAGGGCATGACCGTCCTCGGCGGCGACCTCGTCGTCCACCTGAACCGGCAGCTGTCGTACACCGGGGTCACCCGGGCCGCCGACCACACCGTCAGGCCCGCCGCGGCCAGTGCCGCCAAGCTCTCGGCCGACGAGGCCGAGCGGAAGGCCGCGGCCGTGGCCAAGGGCGACGCCGGCACCGCCCGCCTCGTCGTGGACGCCCGCGACGGCGCATCCGCCCTCGCCTACCAGGTCACGGTCACCGACAGCGGCACCACCGAGGGTGCCGGGGCCCGGACCGTCGTCATCGACGCCGTCACCGGCAAGGTGCGCAGCAACACGCCGAACAACGACGAGTTCCTCTCGCCCGAGCTGCTCGACACCCTGCGCGAGCGCGGTGAGATCGCCGACCCCGCCACCGGCATCGGCGCGCGGAGCGCCTCGCTCGCCTCCGCGGCGGCCTCGTCGTCCGCGGCGGCCGCCGTGCACTACCCGCGCACGGCCAAGGGCACCGGCAAGTCCCTCTTCGTCGGCCCGGTCCCGCTGACCACCACGCAGACGGCCCGCAGGACCTTCGTGCTGAAGGACCCGACGCGGTACGGCACCGAGACCCGGGATGCCAAGGGCACCTACACGGAGAGCTTCGCCCGCGGCAAGCAGATCACCACCAGCAACGACGTCTTCGGCAACGGCGCCACGTCCAGCCGCAACAGCGCCGCCGCGGACGCCCAGTACGGCATCACCAAGACGCTGGACTTCTACCTGAAGACCTTCGCCCGCAGGGGCATCGCCAACAACAGCAAGCCCGCCAAGGGCATGGTCCACTGGGGCAGCAAGGTGGCCAACGCCTTCTGGGACTCCGACTGCGGCTGCATGCTGTACGGCGACGGTGACGGCGACATGTTCAAGAAGCCGCTCGTCGTGCTGGACGTCACGGGGCACGAGCTGACCCACGGCGTGGTGGACGCCACCGCCAAGCTGGAGCCCACCCGGGTCGACGCACAGGGCAACCAGTACGGCGAGCCCGGCTCGCTGAACGAGTCCCTGGCGGACATCTTCGGCTCGAACGTCGAGTTCTTCACCAACAACCCGAAGGACGCGCCGGACTATCTCATCGGCGAGAAGCTGGGCCTCGCGCAGAAGTTCCTGCGCCGCCTCGACCACCCCTCCCTCGACCGGCTCGAGGGCACGGTGGACTACTGGCAGCCCGAGGTGTACGACGCGGAGGTGCACGCCGGTTCCGGTGTCTCCTCGCACGCGTACTACCTGCTCGCCGAGGGCAGTGGCCAGAAGACGATCGGCAGCGTCAGGTACGACTCGCCGACCTACGACGGCTCCACCGTCAAGGGCATCGGCCGCGCCAAGGCCACGGCGATCTTCTACCGTGCGCTGACCCGCTACATGGTCTCCACCACCGACTTCCACGACGCGCGTGTCGCGACGCTGAAGGCGGCCAAGGACCTCTACGGGGCGAGTGGCGTCGAGTACCGGACGGTGGACCAGGCCTGGGCCGCCGTCAACGTCAGCGAGGCCAACACGCCGGCCGACCGGCACTGACGCCGACGCCGGAGGCGCTCAGAGCCACTGCCTCTCCACTTCCTCCGACACCGTGAACCCGGCGTCGCAGGAGGGGCAGTGGGCTCTGCCGAAGACATACGTCAGTGCGTGCGCGACCTCGTGCTGCCCTGCCGCCACGGCCTCGCGGTGCAGGCGCGCGCCGATGCCGTCGAGGCGGTCCGGGGCGATGGGTGTCAGCTCCGCCCGCCCTTCCGTGTCCCGCGCGCCCGGCCCCGTCACGTAGTCGCCGGCCGCGCAGAAGCAGCCGTAGGAACCGAAGGCGACGAACAGGCCGTCCTCGCAATCCGGGCACTGGAGCTCGTACTCCTCGTTGACCACGCCCTCCAGTGCCTCCGCCCACACCCCGGCGTCCTCGAAGGCCAGGACGGCCATCTGCAGGTACACGAAGTCACCGGTCCCCGGCGTGGCGAGCAACGCGCGTGCCACCCCCAGCAGTTCGGCGATCTCGGGGGCGTACCGCTCCCGGCGCCCGGGGTCCGCGTCCGTCGTGATCAGGCCGGCCATGAGCACCGCCTGTATCGGCTCGCCCGGGGCCCGCCCGAGAGCGATGTCCGCCAGGACCGGCATCGCCGCCCAACTCGCCTCGTACACCGACCCCTGATGGCACAGCGCGGACCACAGATCCGTCCACACTCTGTCGTCCTCCGTGCCCCCGAGCTGCGCGAACAGTCCGGGGATGTCCTCGGCGCTGCCGTAGGCGTGGGTCAGCTCGCCCCAATTGATCGTCGTCATGCGGCGATTGTGCCCGCCGGGTCTGACAACGGGGCCACGGACGAATCCTGCTTCTTTTATTGACGGTGGAAAAGAAGCCCTCTAGGTTCCCGGTCATGCGCCCGACCCCTCGTGTCGAGACGTTCCCGGCGAACACGCCGGCCGCCTCGCAGATCTTCACCACGGTCCTGTCCCACGGACCGCTCACCCGGCTGGAGGCGGCCCGGCGGGCGGGTCTGTCGCCGGCCGCCGTCACCAAGGCGGTCAAGCCCCTGATCGAGGCCGGGTACCTGGTGGAGGACGCGGCGGACGAGGGCCGGCCGACGCTCGGGCGGCCCGCCAACCCGGTGCGGGTCGACGGCGCACGGGCGTTGTTCCTCGGGGTCAAGGTGACCGGCGACGAGATCATCGCCGTCCTCACCGACCTGTGCTGCCGTGTCCGCGCAGACCGCCGTCTGCCGCTGGCCGACCGCGGCACCAAGTCCGTCCTCGCCGACATCGCACGACTTGTCGACGAACTGCTGCTGTCCGCCGACGCGTTGGGCTCCACCGTGCAGGGCCTCGGGATCGCCGTCTCCGGCGATGTGGACCGCGCCGAGGGCGTCGTACGCTACTCGCCGTTCCTGGAGTGGCGGGACGTCCCGCTCGCTGAACTCGCCGCCATGACCTGCGGGTTGCCGGTCACCGTGGACAACGACGTACGGGCCCTGACCGTGGCCGAGCAGTGGTTCGGCGAGGGCGTGGGCCTGTCCGACTTCGCCGTGGTGACCGTCGGCGCCGGAATCGGCTGCGGTCTGGTGGTGCATGGACGGGTGATCTCCGGTGCGCACGGCGTGGCCGGCGAGATCGGCCATGTCACCGTCGACCCGGCCGGACCGGCCTGCCACTGCGGCAACCGGGGCTGCGTGGAGGCGATCGCGGGGGAGGCCGCGATCGTCCGCCAGGTCCGCGCCGCCACCGGCCGCCAGGTCGCCGACGCCACCGAGGCCGTCGCGCTCGCCCACCGCGAGGTGCCGGGCGTGCGGGAGGTGTACGCGCGGGCCGGTGAGGCCATCGGCCGGGGCATCGCCACCGTCGCCAACCTCCTCGGCCCCGAACGCGTGATCATCTCCGGCGAGGGCCTCGCCGCCCACGACCTCTTCGCCGAGCAGATCCGCGACGCCTTCACCGCCGCCGCCTTCGGCTCCGCCGCCCAGTGCGACGTACTCACCCGTCCGCTGCCCTTCGAGGAATGGGCCCGCGGAGCCGCCGCCACCGCCATCCAGTCCTTCATCTCCTCAGATCACCCGCAGCCGAGCCGCTGATCCGACTCCCCCTGGAGGCACGACCCATGAGGTCTTCCTCGTACTCCGCCCTGCCCGCACGCACCCTGAGAGCCGCGGTGGTCCTGGCCCTCGCCGCGGGCGCCGTCACCGTCGCCCCGGCGGCCCACGCCGGAACCACCGCGCCCACCCTCGCCGCCAAGCCCTACATGGGCTGGTCGAGTTGGAGCATGCAGTCCTCCAAGTACCCCGGCCTCAACCCCGACGGCGACTACAGCTACCTCACCGAGGCCAACGTCACCAAGCAGACCGACGCCCTGGCCGCCAAGCTGAAGAAGTACGGTTACGACCACGTCAACATCGACGCCGGCTGGTGGCGCGACACCACCTGGAAGCCGGAGTACGACCAGTACGGACGCCAGAAGGCCGACCCCGAGCGCTTCCCCAGCGGCATGAAGGCCGTCGCCGACCGCATCCACGCCAAGGGCCTCAAGGCCGGCATCTACCTGCCCGCCGGTCTGGAGAAGGAGGCGTACGGCGACGGGAAGACGCCGATATGGAACGCCGACGGCTGCACCACCGCCGACATCGTCTACGGCGACCTGCGCACCACCAACGGCTGGGACAGCTCCTACAAGCTCGACTTCTCCCGCCCCTGCACCCAGAAGTACATAGACTCCCAGGCCCAGTTGATCGCCGGCTGGGGCTATGACTTCCTCAAGCTCGACGGCGTCGGCCCCGGCTCCGGCAAGAGCGGTGACCAGTACGACAACGTTGCCGACGTGGCCGCCTGGAACAAGGCCATCGCCGCCACCGGCCGCCCGATCCACCTGGAACTCTCCTGGTCCCTGGACATCGGACACGCCGCCGACTGGAAGAAGTACTCCAACGGCTGGCGCATCGACACCGACGTCGAGTGCTACTGCAACACCCTCGTCAGCTGGGAGAACTCCGTCGACGACCGCTGGGACGACACCCCCGGCTGGACCAGGTACGCAGGCCCCGGCGGCTGGAACGACCTCGACTCCCTCGACGTCGGCAACGGCGCGATGGACGGCCTGACCAAGGCCGAGCGGCAGAGCTACGCCACCCTGTGGGCCATCGCCAAGTCGCCGCTCTTCACCGGCGACGACCTCACCCGCCTCGACTCCTACGGTCTGTCCCTGCTGACCAACAAGGAAGTCATCGCCCTCGACCAGGGCGCCACCCCGCCGGCCCGGCCGATCACCCCGTCCGACCCGCAGCAGGTGTGGGCCGCGAAGAACCCCGACGGCAGCTACACCGTCGCCCTGTTCAACCTCGCCGACAGCCCCGCCGCCGTCTCCGCCTCCTGGGCCTCCCTCGGCTTCACCGGCACGGCGTCCGTCCGTGACCTGTGGAACCACGAGAACCTCGGCAGCCTCAAGGACAAGGTCACCGATGCCCTGCCCGCCCACGGCTCCCGCCTGTTCACCGTCACCCCGCACGGCAGCGCGCTCGCCTTCACCGGCTACGAGGCCGAGTCCTCCGCCAACACCCTCGCCGGCAACGCCTCCGTCGCCGACTGCTCCGCCTGCTCCGGCGGCAAGAAGGTCGGCAACCTCTACCTCGGCGGCAAGCTGACCGTCAACGACGTCGTCGTCCCCAAGGCCGGCACCTACCAGGTGAAGATCGCCTACGTCAGCGGCGACGCCCGCTCCGCCGCCGTCTCCGTCGACGGCGGCGGCGCGACGAACCACAAGTTCCCCTCCACCGGCGACTGGGGGACCGTCGAGACGGTCAGCGTGCCGTTGACCCTCAAGGCCGGCTCCAACACGATCACCTTCGACAGCGGCACCAGCTACGCACCGGACATCGACCGGATCGACGTCCCGAAGTCTTCCTGACCGAGCCTGAAGGAGCCGCAGTGAACACCGATCCCGCCCGCCTGCTTCCCAGACGCGACCTGCTCGCCGCCACCGCCGCCGGAGCCGCCCTGGCGGCACTGCCCGCCTTCACCGCCTCGGCCGCACCCCAACGGCCCGCCGACCCACCCCGGATCACGACGAGTTCGCACGACGAGCTGTGGTGGCAGGCCCCCGCCGACGACAACTCCATGATCGAACAGGGCCTCCCCGTCGGCAACGGCCGCCTCGGCGCCCTCGCGAGCAACGACCCCGGCCACGAGGTCCTGCTCGTCACCGACGCCACACTGTGGACCGGCGGCCTCAACGACACCCTCGACGCCGACGGCCAGTTCCCCTACGACCGCGACCACTTCGGCTCCCTCACCCTGCTCGCCCGGCTCACTGTCGACATCCCCGACCACGACCTCGGCGCCGTCTCCGGCTACCGACGCACCCTTGACCTCGCCCGGGGCGTGGTGACGACGTCGTACGTCCGCTCGGGAGTCACGTATCAGCGGCAGCTCTTCGCCAGCCGGCCCGACGACGTGATCGTGTTGCACCTCACCCAGAGCGGGGGAGGCCGCTACACCGGCACCGTCACGCTGGAGGGCACGCACGGCGAGGGCGCCGGAATCTCCTTCGGTGCCGCGTTCGCGAACGGCCTCGAGTACGGGGCCGCCGTGACCGCGTACGGCACCGGCGGCCGCGTCACCGTCAGCGGCCCGCACATCTCCTTCGCCGGCTGCAAGGACCTCACCGTGGTGGTGAGCGGCGGCACCAACTACGCGCCGGACGCGGCCCGGGGCTACCGCGACCCCTTCCTCGACCCCCGGCGCCTCGCCCGCACCAAGGTCACCGACGCCGCCGTGCACTCCGCGGACACCCTGCTGCGCACCCATGTCACCGACCACCACGCGCTGTTCGGGCGGTTCGGTCTCTCGCTGGGGACCTCAACCGCCCAGCAGCGTTCCCTCGACACCTGGGAGCGGCTGCAGGCCCGGGCGCGCGACGGCGAACCCGACCCCGAACTCGAGGCCGCCTACGTCCAGTTCGGCCGCTATCTGATGATCTCCGGGTCGCGCGGCAGCCTGCCCCTCGGGCTCCAGGGGCTGTGGCTGGACGGCAACGATCCGGACTGGATGGGCGACTACCACACCGACATCAACATCCAGATGAACTACTGGATGGCCGACCGGGCGGGCCTGTCCGCCTGCTTCGACGCCCTCACCGACTACTGCGTCGCCCAGGTGCCGTCCTGGACCGAGCTGACCCGCCGGCTGTTCGACGACCCCCGCAACCGCTACCGCAACTCCAGCGGCAAGAACGCCGGCTGGACCCTCGCCATCTCCACCAACCCCTACGGCGGAGGCGGCTGGTGGTGGCATCCGGCGGGCAACGCCTGGCTGTGCAACTCCCTGTGGGAGCACTACGAGTTCACCCGCTCGCGCGCCCATCTGGAGAAGATCTACCCGCTGCTCAAGGGCGCCTGCGAGTTCTGGGAGGCCCGGCTGCTCACCACGACCCTGTCGGGCAGCTCCAAGGAGGTGCTGATCGCCGACAGCGACTGGTCGCCGGAACAGGGACCCCTCGACGCGAAGGGCATCACCTACGCCCAGGAGCTGGTGTGGGCGCTGTTCGGCAACTACTGCGTGGCCTCGGCCGAGCTGAAGCGGGACGGCGGCTACGCGGAAACCATCTCCGGCCTCCGCAAAAAGCTGTACCTTCCCCAGGTGAGCCCGAAGACCGGCTGGCTCGAGGAGTGGATGTCCCCCGACAACCTCGGCGAGACCACCCACCGTCATCTCTCGCCGCTGGTCGGCCTGTTCCCCGGTGACCGCATCCGCCCCGACGGCTCCACCCCGTCCGACGTCGTGGCCGGCGCCACCGCCCTGCTCACCGCGCGCGGCATGAACAGCTTCGGCTGGGCCAACGCCTGGCGGAGCCTGTGCTGGGCCCGCCTGAAGAAGGCCGACAACGCCTACCAGCTGATCGTCACCAACCTGCGCCCGTCGGTGAACGGCGGCAACGGCACCGCGCCCAACCTCTTCGACATCTACGAGACCAGGCCGGGCCGGGGCATCTTCCAGATCGACGCCAACTTCGGTACCCCGGCGGCCGTGACCGAGATGCTGCTGTACTCGCGGCCGGGCCGTCTGGAACTCCTCCCGGCCCTCCCGGACGCCTGGGCCGCCTCCGGATCGCTCACCGGAGCCCCGGCGCGCGGCGGCTTCGTCGTCGACCTACGCTGGCAGAACGGGAGGCCGACCGAGGCACGCATCCGCAGCGTGGGCGGCCGTACGACGACGGTCGCGTTCGGCGGCTCGTCGCGGACCGTGACCGTAGCGCCCGGAGGGTCCGTGACGATCAAGGACTTCGCGCGGTGAGGGCCCGGCACAGACGGGCCGTCCGGCTCGCCGCCCTCCTGCTGCTGGCGGGCGCCTTCCAGGCGTCACCGGTCGAGGCATCCGGCCGGCAGCCCGCGTTCGCGGTGGTGGGGGCGCCCGCCGACAGGCGGGACGTCGTCACCTGGGGCGCGAGCGCCGACCGGATCGGCGACGCCGTGCCCGACCGCGGCTACCGGCTGATCGTGCACACCGGCGTCGGCGGCACCGACCTGCGCGTCCGGCTCTCCAACGCCTTCGGGGACCGCCCCGTCACCTTCGACAGCGTCTACGCCGGCATCCAGCAGACCGGCGCCGCACTGGTCCACGGCAGCAACCGCCGCCTGACCTTCGACGGCGCCCGGTCGATCACCATCCCCGCGGGCGCCGCCGCCCTCAGCGACCCGCTGCCCGGACGGCTGCCCGACGCCACCAACCTGGTCGTCAGCATCCACTCGCAGGACGCGGCGGGCCCGGCGACCGGCCACGGAATGGCCATGCAGACCTCGTACCTCAGCCTGGGCGACCACACCGCCGAGGAGGGGGCGGCCGACTGGACGCAGACGACCGGCTCCTGGGCCTATCTGGACTCCGTGTCCGTACGACCGCACGCGGGCACCGCGGCCGTCGTGGCGCTCGGCGACTCCATCACCGACGGCTGGCAGTCCACCAGCGACCTCAACCGCCGCTGGCCCGACTACCTCGCCCGCAGGCTGGAGAAGACGCACAGCGCGGTCCGGGGCGTCGCCAACGAGGGGATCTCCGGCAACCGGGTCCTCGCCGACGGCGGCGGCCAGAGCGCCCTGAACCGTCTGGAGCGCGACGTGCTGTCCCAGCCGGGCGTGCGCACCGTCTTCCTCTTCGAGGGCGTCAACGACATCAAGAGCCACAGCGGTGTCACCGCCCGGAACCTCGTCGCCGGCTACCGCGAGATCGCCCGCCGTGTCCACGCGGCCGGCAAGTGCGTCGTCGGCGCCACCGTCGCCCCCTTCAAGGGCTGGTCGGAGTGGGACCCGGCGGCCGAGGCCGTACGCCAGGAGGTCAACGCCTACATCCGCAGCAGCGGCGACTTCGACGCGTACACCGACTTCGACCACATCCTGCGCAGCCCCTACGACCCGGAGCGGATCCTGCCCTTCTTCGACGGCGGCGACCATCTGCACCCCAACGACAAGGGAATGCAGGCGATGGCCGACGCCGTCGACCTCACCGAGCTCGACTGCGCCGGACGCGGGTGAGCCGCGCGGCCCCTCAGCCCGAGGCCGTCTGCTCGGGCGCGATGAGACCCTCCCGGTAGGCGATCGCCACCGCCTCCGTACGGCTCGTCGCGCCCAGCTTCGCCAGGATGTTGGAGACGTGCACGCTCGCCGTCTTGCCGCTGATGAACAACTCCTCGCCGATCTGCCGGTTGCTGCGGCCGAGCGCGAGCAGCCGCAGCACGTCCTGCTCGCGGGCGGTGAGCGGCGAGGTCCGCTCGCCGTCCGCCGGTGCGTCGGCGAGACGGCCGCGGCGTATCAGGGCGTCGAGCCGCTGAAGCAGCGGCGCCGCGCCGAGGTGTTCGGCCGTCGCCCGCGCCTCGCGGGCATGGTCGGCCGCCTCCGCGCGCCGATCCGCCGCCAACAGGGCCTCCACGAGCCGGACCTGGCAGCGCACCCGCTCGTACACGTCCCCGTAGGAGAACGCGGCCACCGCCTTCTCCCAGGCCGCCGCGTCCGGACCGGAGACGGCCCGCGTCCACTCCGCCTCGGCCCGCGCCAGCCACGCCACGCCCTCCGGGCCCTGCGGCAGCCCGTCCTCCCCGTGCCCGGCCACACCCCGCGCCAGCTCGACCAGTTCGTCCGCGGTGTCCTTCCACCGCCCGGGCGCGTCACCGGCCGGCCGCGACTCGACCGCCGCGTCCGCGACCGCGCCCAGCGCCAGCGCCGCCAGTCGCACCGTCACATCGGGGCGGCTGCCCGAGCCGTCGCCGAGGGCGTCCGCCGTCTCCCGCGTCCGCCGCACCGCCTCCTCCGGGTCGCCCCGCAGGACGGCCGCCTCCGTCAGCGCGATGCCGGCGACCAGCGTGCCCATCCAGTCGAAGGGCCCCTCCAGCAGCGTCCGGGCCCGCTCGGCGGCCGACAGGTCACCCCGGGCCAGGGACACGTACAGCGCGGGCCCGGACGCGTACCCGCCCGCCGCCGGCAGCACCGCGGCATCCGTCGCCGCGGCCCGCAGACACGCGTCCCAGTGGCCCAGCGTGTACAGCACCAGCAGGTGCAGATAGCGCAGCTCCAGCGGGTACGGCGACGACAGCAGCCCGGTGCGACGGGCGCGCTCCAGGCCCTCGGTCACCCAGGGCAGGCACCCCTGGAGGTCACCGGCCTCGAAGCAGCCGACGGCGAGGTTGAACAGGGCGCGCATCTCCACCGGCGCGTTCCCCGAGCGCCGGGCCAGCTCCCGGGCCGCCTTGAGCCGCTCGCGTCCCTCGGGGGTGCGGCGGCCGCCGCTCTCCAGGATCGCCAGGGAGACCAGCAGGTCGGCCTGCGCGTCCCGCACGCCCAGTTCCTCCGCCACGTGCAACGCCTGGCGGGCCACCCGCAGCGCCGTCCCGTTCTCCCCGACCTGGCGGGCCGCCAGGACATGGGTGGCCGCCGCCCACACCCAGGTCCGGGTCGGCGGCTCGGCGGGGATCAGCGCCAGCGCCTCGCTGCTGTAGGCGAACGCGGCGGTCAGGCTGTCCACGTCCAGCAGGTTGCCGGCGAGGGTGTAGCGGACGCGGGCGGCGAGTTCGGAGTCGGCGTCCTGGCCGATGTGGGCGAGCGCGGAGCGGGTGAGGGACACGGCCCGGTGCGACTCGCCGGCATGTCGGGCCGCCGCCGAGGCGCGCAGTGTCAGCGGCACCCGGTCCAGGCCGTCGCCCGCCGGGCGGTCCGCCGCGTCGACGGCGTCCCACAGGTCGAGGGCGGTTTCCAGGTGCCGTAGTTCCTCGGCGGGCGCGCCCACGCGCTGGGCGTGGTCGGCGGCCTCCAGGGAGGCGGCGAGGGCCTCGGCCAGGTCGTGGCTCTCCCGGTAGTGGTGGGCGCGCTCGGCCGCGCTCTCGGCCCGGTGGCCGCACACGGACAGCAGCCGGGCGAACGCGCCGTGCAGCCGGGCCCGTTCGCCCGGCAGCAGGTCCGCGTACACCGCCTCGCGGGCCAGCGCGTGCCGGAAGGCGTAGGTGTCGCCGGTCCCGGGGACGAGGAGCTGCCGGCCGATCGCCTCGCGCAACGCCGACTCCAGCTCGTCCTCGGGCAGGCCGACCGCCTCCCGCAGCAGGTCGTGCTCCACCCGCCGCCCGGCGACGGCGGCCGTGCGCAGCACCCGCTGGGCCGTCTCCGACAGCTGCTCGATCCGGATGAGCAGGACGTCGGCCAGCCCGCTGGGCACTCCGCCCGCCCCGGTGTCGGTCGCCGCGAGCAGTTCCTCCGCGTAGAAGGCGTTGCCCTCCGCCCGCTCGACGATCCCGCGGACCGTGTCCTCCGGCAGCGGGCGGTCCTGGAGGGCCCGCACCAGGCGGGTGACGTCCGCGTCGCCCAGGGGCCGCAGTTCGAGCCGCTCCACGGCCGGCAGACGAACCAGCTCGGCCAGCAGCGGCCGCAGCGGGTGACGGCGGTGCAGGTCGTCCGCGCGGTAGGACGCGAGGACGGCGAGACGGTGGGTCGGGGCGCCACCCGCCGGGCGCTGGAGGATGCCGCGGCTGAGCAGGAACCGCAGCAGGTCGCGGGAGGACTGGTCCGCCCAGTGCAGGTCCTCCAGGACCAGCAGCAGGGGCACGCGGTCGGAGAGGTCGGCCAGCAGTGCGGCCATGCCCTCGAAGAGCCGCAGCCGGCCGCCCGCGTCCCCCGAGGCGTCCGTCCCCGCGCCGAGCAGCCGGTCCACCACGGGATGCGCGGCCAGCACCTCGGCGCACCGCTCGTCGTTCGCCAGCAGCCCGAGGATCTCCGTGAACGGCAGATACGGCAGACCCACGTCTCCGAGGTCCACGCAGTGGCCGGTGAGCACGGCCATGCCGGCCGCCGACGCCCGGCCGGCGACCTCGTCCAGCAGCCGCGTCTTGCCGACCCCGGCGTCCCCCGCCACCAGCACCGCCCCCGCCTCGCCCCGGCGGGCGCGCTCCAGCACCTCGCCGAGTCGGGCGAGGTCTTCGTCGCGGCCGATCAGCGGCGTGGTGAAGGCGTTCTCAGACACGCATCCATCCTGGCACGCGGCACTGACAGCGCGGCTGGGACAGGGGGTGCCGGACCGGACGTGCGAGGGCGCGTGAGGCCGTCGGAGGGGTCAGGACCGCAACACCCGCGCCCAGTCCGCCGGGACCCGTCCCGCCGGCCCCGGTGCGGGCTGGTCCTCGGGGTGGGCGACGGGCGGTGCGAGGTCGGGGCCCGACTCGTACAACTGAGAGCTGTCGAAGTCCCAGAACCACTCCTCACCCGGCTCGAAGCTGCGGATCACCGGGTGCCCGGTCTCCCGGTAGTGCGCGGTCGCGTGCTTCGCCGGGGAGTCGTCGCAACAGCCCACGTGCCCGCACTGCGCGCAGCGCCGCAGATGGAACCACCAGCCGCCCGCCGCGTCGCACTCGACGCACCCGCTGCCGCTCGGCGGGACGCTGGGGTCGATTCCGTTGCCGCTGGTCATGCGGGCTCCTCGGGTGTCTCGTCGGCCGTGGCCGTCAGCGGAAGCAGGACCTGGAAGCGGGTGTCGCCGGGCTCCGACTCCACCTGCAGGGTCCCGTGGTGCTTGTTGACGACGATCCGCCAGGAGATGTCGAGGCCCAGCCCGGTGCCCTCGCCGACCGGCTTGGTGGTGAAGAAGGGGTCGAAGATGCGGTCGCGGATCTCCGGGGACACCCCGGGCCCGGTGTCGCGGAACTCGACCAGCAGCTGGTCGTGCTCCAGCGCTGTCCGTACCGTCAACGCGCCCTCTCCGCCCGCGCTGTTGATGGCGGCGACCGCGTTGTCGATCAGGTTGGTCCACACCTGGTTGAGCTCCGCCGGGTAGGCCGGGATCTTCGGGAGCGTACGGTCGTAGTCCTTGACGACCTTGATCCGCTCCCCGATCTTGCCCGAGAGCATCAGCAGGGTGCTGTCGAGGAGTTCGTGCACGTCGACGACCTGGTAGGGGGCGCGGTCGAGCTGGGAGTACTGCTTGGCGGCGTCGACGAGGTGCGAGATGCGGGCCGTGGAGTCGGTGATCTCGTCCATCAACAGCTCGGTCTCGACGGTGTAGTTGAGCCAGCCGATCGCGTTCGGCAGGAGGTCCTCGTCCAGGGCCGTGGCGACCTGGTCCAGCCAGTCCACGTCCAGGCCCGCCTGCACGAAGGTCGGCGCGATCCGCCAGCCCTCCTGGATGTCGTGGTCGTCCAGCCAGTCGCTGAGGGCGTCCTCCCGGTCCGAGGCCTCCAGCGGGCTCAACGTCGGTGCCTTGGCGACGCGTTCGGCGGTGCGCTCCTGGATGTCGATGAGGTTGGCCATGACCTCGGGCGAGTAGTTGCCCTGGGAGATGATGGCCAGTTTGTGCCGCATCTTGCCGACCCGCTCGCGCAGCGTCGCGGTGGCCCGCACGGCCGCCGCGGCCGGGTTGTTGAGCTCGTGGGTCAGACCGGCCGACAACGAGCCGAGCGCCAGCAGCCGTTCACGCTGCCCGACGGCCCGCTGGGTGTTCTTCGAACCCCAGAACAGCCCCTCCAGCAGATGGACCGCCATCGGGAACTCCGCCGCCATGAAGTCCGCGAACTGCTCCGCGGGCAGCACGAAGAACCGCGAAGGCTCCGTCACCCGCATGGAGTTGGCGTAGACCTGGCGCACGCGGTCCCCGAGGTAGGCCTGCATGGCTCCCGCGTACACCCCGGGCTGGGAGGTCCGTGAGACCTCCACGTCGTCGTCGCCGACCCGCCGGGACAGCACGACCGCGCCCTCGATCATCACGTAGAAGCAGGTGGCGGGCTCACCCTCGGTGTAGACGGGCCCGGGGTCGAAGCCCTCGACCCGGCCCTTGCTGCACAGCTGCCCCAACTGCTCCGCGGAGAGATTCTCGAACAGGAACAGCGACCCGATCTCCTGCGGGCTGCACGGCAGCAGCCGCCCGCTCACGACTGCTCCAGATAACGGTGGACGAGCATCACGGCCATGGCTCCCTCTCCGACGGCGGACGCGACGCGCTTGGCGGACTCGGCGCGCGCGTCGCCCGCCACGAACACGCCGGGAATGTTGGTCTCCAGGTGGTACGGCGGCCGGTCCAGCTCCCAGTCCGCCGGCGGCCGTCCGTCGGCGGTCAGGTCGGGCCCGGCCAGGATGAACCCGTGCTCGTCGCGCAGCACGGTGCCGTCCAGCCAGTTGGTGAGCGGGGCGGCGCCGATGAACACGAACATCCACTGCGCGTCGACCAGTTCGGTCTCCCCGGTGTCCATGTCGCGCAGGGTGAGCTGTTCGAGGTGGTCCGAGCCGTGCGCCGACTCGACGACGGTCCGCGCCCGCACCGAGATGTTGGGTGCCTCGTTGATCTGCTGGATCAGGTAGTAGGACATCGACGCGGACAGGTCCGCGCCGCGCACCAGGAGGGTCACCGACTTGGCGCCGCGCGAGAGGTACATCGCCGCCTGCCCGGCGGAGTTGGCGCCGCCGACGATGTACACGTCCTGCCCCTGGCAGGAGGCGGCCTCGGTCAGCGCCGAGCCGTAGAACACCCCGCAGCCGGTCAGGTCGGTGCACCCCGGTGCCTCCAACTGCCGGTAGGACACTCCGGTCGCCAGGATCACGCTGTGCGCGGCGACCGCCGACCCGTCGGAGAACCGTACGGTCCGCGCACCGCCGTTGACCTCGAGTCCCGTCACCTCGCGCGCGGTGAGGATCTCGGCGCCGAACTTCGCGGCCTGCCTGCGGGCCCGGTCGGTGAGCTGCGCCCCCGACACGCCGTCGGGGAAGCCGAGGTAGTTCTCGATCCGGGAACTCTGCCCCGCCTGTCCGCCGGTCGCCGACCGCTCCACGAGCACGGTCCGCAGGCCTTCCGAGGCCCCGTACACGGCGGCCCCCAGTCCGGCGGGTCCGCCGCCGATGACGACGAGGTCGTAGAAGTCCGCGGCCGGTGTCGTCGCGAGCCCCACCTGGGCGGCGAGTTCGGGCGCCTCCGGCTCGACCAGGGTCGCCCCCTCCGCCGTGATCACCAGCGGGAGCCGCTGCCCGTCCTGCCCGGCCGCCGCCAACAGCCGCTGCCCCTCGGGCTCCTCGGCCGAGTACCAGCGGTAGGGCACCTGGTTGCGGGCCAGGAACTCCCGTACGTCGGAGGAGCGCGCCGACCAGCGGTGGCCGACGACCTTGGTGCTGGGCACCGAGCGGAAGTCACTGCACCGCCACGCCTCGAGCAGGTCGTCCAGCACCGGGTAGAGCTTCTCCTCCGGCGGGTCCCACGGTTTGAGCAGATAGTGGTCGAGATCGACGACGTTGATCGCGTCGATCGCCGCGTTCGTGTCCGCGTACGCGGTCAGCAGCACCCGCCGCGCTCCCGGGTACACGTCGAGCGCCTGCTCCAGGAACTCGATGCCGTTCATCTGCGGCATGCGGTAGTCCGCCAGGATCACCGCCACGAGATCACCGCGCAGCTTCAGCTCCCGCAGCGCGTCCAGTGCGGACTCTCCGGACTCCGCGCGGACGATCCGGTACGACGCGCCGTAGCGGCGCCGCAGGTCCCGGGCGACGGCCCGGGACACTCCCGGGTCGTCGTCCACGGTCATGATGACGGTCCGCGCTGCGTCGGACGCCTGTGCCATACGTCTCCCACCCCGAGGTCGGACTGACGGCACGGCGTCCCCGTACCGCGCCGGCTCCCGCCCATCGTATGTTCGATCGCCCTGGTTCGCTCCGGGATAAAGAAGCCGGTGTGAAGATCGACTGCCGCTCCCGGATTCAGGCGCTCGCTGCGGCCTCGGTACCGAGGGCGGCGGCGCGGTCCTGCAGGTCGCGCAGGGCGGTGTGCGCGATCTCGGTGTACGGCTGTTCGTTGCCGGGCTCGGTCCAGCGCGCGAAGGCCGTGGTGAAGGCGAGGACGCCCATCTCGGCGGCCAGGCGTGAGGTCGTGTCGTCGATGCCCCGGTCGCGCAGCGCTGCACCGATGGCCTCGGAGAGCCGGGCGAGCTTGAGCAGTTCGCGTTCCCGCAGCTCGGTGTGGGCCGTGGTCACCGCCCGCCGCTGCCGGGCCAGATCCTGACGTTCCGGCGTGAACACAGGGGCGACGGACTCCAGTGCCGCGGTCAGGCATCCGGCGACGGTGGTCTGAGGCGACGCGCCCCGGATCACCTCGGCGAAACGCTCCGCCAGCTGGTCCCGGTTGCCGAACACCACCTCGCGCTTGTCGGCGAAGTGCCGGAAGAAGGTGCTCTTGGTCAGTCCGGCGCGGTCCGCGATCTCGGCGACGGTGGTGGCGTCGTAACCGCGCTCGACGAACAGGGCCAGTGCGGCGCGCTCCAGGCGTTCGCGTGCGTTCGGTTCCCATCGGGCCATGGGGCCCATCCTAGGTGACAGGACCAAGTCCCATGACTTTGCCCGAAGTCATGGCACCAAGTCTCATCACCTTGCTACGGTGATGAGACCGAGTCCCATCACGGGGCCTGGCCTCCTCGCATTCCATTCCCTTCCAGGAGCCTCCATGCGTGTTTTCGTCACCGGCGCGTCCGGACACATCGGTTCGGCGGTCGTCGCCGACCTCCTCGCGGCCGGGCACGAGGTCGTCGGCCTCGCCCGCTCGGACACCTCCGCGGCGGCCGTCGCCGCCCTCGGCGCGACCGTGCGCCGCGGCGATCTCGACGACCTCGATGGTCTGCGGGAAGCCGCCGCTCAGTCCGAGGGCGTCATCCATGTCGCTTTCAAGCACGACCTGATGTCGACCGACTTCGCCGCCGCCGTCCGCACGGAACTCGCCGTCGTCCACGCGCTCGGCGACGTGCTGACCGGCACCGGAAAACCGCTGGTCACCGCGTCCGGCATGGGGGTGCCGGAGGGCCTTGGCCGGCCGTTCACGGAGGAGGACGCCGCGCCGCCCAGCACACCGGAGGAAGCGGGTACACCGCGCGCCCGGGCCGACTCCGAGAACGCCGTCGTCGGTTTCGCCGAGCGGGGCGTACGCTCAGCGGTCGTACGGATCCCGCCCATCACGCACAGCAGCCGGGACCGTCACGGCCTGACCACCATGCTGGTCGCCATCGCCCGGCAGAAGGGCTTCGCCGGTTACCCCGGGGACGGGACGAACCGGTGGCCGGCCGTGCACACGCTGGACGTGGCCCGTCTCTTCCGGCTGGTGCTGGAGAAGGCGCCGGCCGGTACCCGGTGGCACGCGGTGGAGGGTGAGGGGATACCGCTGCGGGAGATCGCGCAGGGCATCGGCGACGGCCTCGGACTGCCCGTCAAGAGCGTGCCGCTCGACGACGTGCGGTCCCACTTCGGTCCGTTCCTGTCCACGGTGATCGCCCGTGACCTGCCGGCGTCCACGCGCACGACCCGCAGCGTCCTCGGCTGGGAGCCGACCGGGCCGGGACTGCTCGACGAGTTCGCGGCGGGCACCTACTTCACCGAAGGCGACTGACCGCGAACCCGCCGGACGGGTCGGTTCAGCTCCGCCGTGGACCGAGCACGCAGAACTCGTTGCCCTCCGGGTCCACCAGAACCACCCACGACTCGTCGCCGGACTGTCCGACGTCCGCGTGCCGTGCGCCGAGGGCCAGCAGCCGGGTCACCTCGGCGTCGCGGTCGTCGGGGCGGAAGTCCAGGTGCAGCCGGTTCTTGACCGTCTTGGCCTCCGGCACCGGTACGAACAGCAGCCCCGGCAGACGATCCTTCTCGGGGCGGATCTCGAACTCGTCGGCCGCGTCGTTGACCACGACCCACCCGAGCGCCTCGGTCCACCACCGTCCGAGGGTGACGGGATCGGCGGCGTCCACGATCACTTGCTCCCATTCCAAGGTCATGGGGCAAGAGTAGAGAAGACTGTCACCGACGACATGACCACGACACTGGGAGGCATCCCCCATGACGCGCCCGATCACCGCAGGGGTCGACGGAACCGAGGAGAGCCTGGCCGCGCTGGACTGGGCGGCCAGGGAGGCGGTCCGCCGGGGGCTGGCGCTGCGGGTGGTGCAGGCCTGGCGGTTCCAGCCGTACGACGCGATCGACGCGGCGGACCGGCAGACGCAGGAGGGGTGGGTGCGGGGCGCGGTGGACGAGGCGGCCAAGGCCGTCACCGCCCGCCACACCGGCCTCGAGGCCAGCACCGAGGTGCTGGAGGGGGAGACGGTCGACACGCTCGTCGCCGCGGCGGCGGACGCCGAGATGCTGGTGCTGGGCTCACGCGGCTACGGGCCGGTGGTCGGCTTCCTGCTCGGGTCCGTGGGACAGCAGGTCATCGCCGAGACCGCCCGGCCGGTGGTGCTGGTGCGGGCCGACGACCAGCCCACCGCCGAGGCGGCGGGACGGGAGATCGTCGTCGGCCAGCAGGGCGAGGCGGAGGACAGCGCCGAGGCGCTGCGATTCGCCTTCGGGACGGCGGCCGCCCGCGGGGCCGGCGTACGGGTGGTACGGGCCTGGACGCTGCCCCCGGTGTTCGCCTACAGCCCCGGCTCGATGCACCTCCTCGACGAGGCGGGCGGACTGGAGCCGTTCGAGAAGAAGGCGCTGGCGGCGGCGGTCGCGCCGTGGCGGGAGCGCTTCCCGGACGTGCCCGTGGTCGAGCACGTCGAGATGGGCAGTGCCGCGCAGGTGCTGCTGTCGGTGGCCGCGCGGGCCCAGCTGATGGTCGTCGGGCGCCGTGCGCACCGTACGGCCGTAGGGGCGCGCATCGGCTCGGTGGCGCACGGGGTGCTGCACCACGCGGGCTGCCCGGTGGCCGTGGTCCCGCACGCCTGAGTCACTCGGCGGTGGCGTGCTGCAGCGTCTCGCGGGCCTTGGGAAGGATGTTCTCGATGTAGTCCTGGACCGCCGTGTCCAGCCCGATGTCCTGCTGCGCCCGCTCGGACAGGTACCAGCGGTGTTCGAGCAGCTGGTGGTAGATCTCGGCCGCGTCCATCGTGCCGCGCAGCTCGGGCGGAACGGCCCGGACCGTCGGCCGGAAGACGTCGCGCACCCAGCGGTGGGCCAGCACCTCCGGGCGCGCGGCGAGCGGGTCGCCCGGGGCGTAGTCGTCCTGGGTGGCCATCCAGCTCTCCAGGTCGTTCAACAGCCGCCGGGCCTGGTTCTCCTCGGTGTCCAGGCCTGTCAGGCGCAGCAGTTGGCGCTGGTGGTGGCCGGCGTCGACGACTTTGGGGACGAAGGTGACGGTGTCGCCGTTGGAGGAGTGCTCGATCTGCATCTCGGCCACGTCGAAACCGAGGTCGTTGAGACGGCGTATCCGGCGCTCTATGAAGTGGTACTTGCCCGCCGGGTAGACGGAGGTGCGGGTCAGCTCGTCCCACAGGCCGCGGTAGCGGGCGCAGATCTCCATGCCGAACTCGATCGGGTCCACAGACGGGTGCAGCGCCCCGGACGCCTCCAGGTCCAGCAGCTCGCCGCTGATGTTCACCCGGGCGAGGTCGAGGTCGTACTCCCGCTGCCCGGTGCTGAGCTGGGGGTGCAGGTCGCCGGTCTCGGCGTCGACGAGGTAGGCGGCGTAGGCGCCGGCGTCCCGCCGGAAGAGGGTGTTGGACAGGGAGCAGTCGCCCCAGGCGAAGCCGGCCAGGTGGAGGCGGACCAGCAGCACGGCCAGGGCGTCCATGAGGCGGTGCATGGTGGCCGGGCGCATCGTCGTCTCGAACATCGAGCGGTACGGCTGCGAGCCGCGCAGATGCCGGGTGATGAGCACGGGCTCCAGAGGGTCTCCCGCGTCGTCGGTGCGCCCGGTGACCACCGCCAGCGCGTCCACCGCGGGGATGCCGAGCCGGTCCAGGTCGCGCAGCAGCTCGTACTCGCGCAGGGCGGGGCGTTCGGCGAGCTCCTTGACGGCGATCACCTCGTCGCCGGCGCGGGCGTAGCGCACCACGTGCCGGGAGATGCCGCGCGGCAGCGGGACCAGATACTCCTCCGGCCACTCCTCCAGGGGCAGCTGCCACGGCAGTTCCAGCAGGAGCGCGGGGTGCTCCGGGTTCGTCGCGCTGATCTGCAGTGCCATGAGGTGCGTGTCCTTGCCTCGCGGGTGATCCTGACCTCACCTTAAAGGGCGCGCTCCTTGGCCTGCAGGGCCGCTTCACGGACTGGACCGCGCAGTGCCGGGCCGTGCCCGGGCAGCAGCAGATCGCCGTCGAGGGCGGCGAGGACGTCCAGCGAGGCGACGGCCCGTGCCCGCTCGTGCTGGAACATGTCGGGCAGCAGCTGGGGGCCCTGGACGCGGGACGTGGGGTGGCCGGTGGCCAGGGCGTCCCCGGAGACGACCACGCCGAGATGCGGGAGATGGAAGGCCGTGTGTCCGTCGGTGTGCCCGGGGGTGTGCACCGGCACGGGACGGCCCGGCAGATCCAGCGGGCCCGTCGTGGGAAACGGCTCGGGAGCGGAGACCGGCACGTCGGCGGTGCCGCCGGAGCGCAGGGCGTGCAGCGCCCAGGGCAGAACGCCGGGGCGCCAGCCGTTGCGCGCGATCTGTCCGACGGTGACCTGGTGCAGGAACTCCCGGCGGGCGTGCGGCACTTCGGCCTCGTGCAGATAGACAGGCGTGTCGTAGGCGTCGCGCAGGAACTCCGCGGAGCCCAGGTGGTCGTTGTGGGCGTGGGTGATCAGTACGGCCGCGACCGCCTCCGGGGCGCTGCCCACCGCGGTGAGCGAGGCGAGGAGCTGCTCCCGGTCTCCGAGGTAGCCGGTGTCGACGAGGGTGACCTCGTCGCCCTCGCTGAGGATCACCCAGTTGGTGTCGCTGCCGTGCACCAGGTGAATGCCGTCGGTGACCTGCCGTACGTCCGCCCGCATGACCGCCCCGTGTCCGAAGTCCGTGCCCGACGCCCTCAGCAAAGCAGACCCCGGCCCGACCGGAACCGTCGGGTCCGCGCCAAAGTACGGTACGAAGGGGAAAGGCGGCCTCCGGCACCGTCCGCCGGAGGCCGCCCCCGCGTGCGCCGGAAACGGCCGCCTCTCCGCCTCAGCGCACGCCGTGCGGACGGAACTGGATGCTGATCCGGGGTCCCGTGGCCCGTGTGGTCTTCGGTACGCAGTGCTCCCAGGTGCGCTGGCAGGAGCCGCCCATCACAATGAGGTCGCCGTGCCCGAGCGGCCGGCGCACCGACTCGCCGCCGTGCATCGGACGCAGCAGCAGGTCCCGGGGCTCGCCGACCGAGAGGATGGCGACCATCGTGTCCTGCTGCGCGCCGCGCCCTGTCCGGTCGCCGTGCCAGGCCACGCTGTCCCGGCCGTCGCGGTAGTAGCACAGCCCGGCGGTGGTGAACGGCTCACCGAGTTCGTCGCCGTAGTGCACGCTGAGCGCGTCACGCGCCTCGTCCAGCACCGGGTGGGGCAGCGTGTCGTCCGCGCCGTAGAAGGCCAGCAACCGCGGTACGTCCACCACGTGGTCGTACATCTTGCGGCGCTCCGCCCGCCACGGCACCTCCCTGGCCAGCTGTTCGAACAGCTCGTCGGCGCCGGCCAGCCATCCGGGCAGCACGTCGATCCAGGCGCCGAGGCCGAGCCGCGTCCGGTCGATCCCGTCTAGGGGGCCGAGACGGAGCTGGTCGGTCTGGTCGAAGAGCGAGCCCTGGAGGTGCGTGGCCATGGCACCAGCGTACTACTGATTCGAAAACATGTTCCAACGAATTGCCGGCCGATCGCCGGCCGGTTGCGATCGCCGCCGTATGGGCGCCGGTCCCTGTCGTACGGGCGCTTTCGATACATCGGTGTATCGGATACATTCGTGTATCGAACGGGGAGGAGCGGCATGGTGACCGAGCAGGCGACACCCCGCGTGACCAGGCGCCGGGTACGGACGCGGGCGAACCTGCTGAACGCCGCGTTCGCCGTGTTCGCCGCCAAGGGCTTCGGAAGGGTCTCCATCGAGGAGGTCTGCGAGGCGGCCGGCTACAGCCGGGGGGCCTTCTACTCCAACTTCGACAGCCTGGACGAGCTGTTCTTCGCCCTCTACCGGCAGCGCGCCGACCTGATCGCCGAACAGGTCGCCGGCGCCCTCGCCCTGGACGGCCCCGACCTCGACGTGCCGGCCGCCGTGGACCGCGTCACCGAGGTGCTGCTGCTCGACCTGGACTGGCTGCTGGTGAAGACGGACTTCCTGGTGCACGCCGCCCGCGACCCCGGTGTGGCCCAGAGCCTGCTGGAGCACCGGGCGCGACTGCGCGGCGCGATCGCCGACCGGCTTTCACGGGCCCGCGGCCTGACCGAACTGCCCGCCGTGCTCGGGGACCTCGACGGCGCCGCGCACGCCGTGGTCGCCGCCTACGACGGCGTCACCACCCAACTGCTGCTGGACAAGGACGTCGAGGGCGCCCGGATCTGGCTGAAGCAACTGCTCACCGCGCTGCTGACCGACGGCAGCAACCCCCAACGAGCCCACTGAGAAAGGGAACGGACGCCATGGACGCGGACGTCATCGTCGTCGGAGCGGGCCTCGCGGGCCTGGTCGCCGCGCACGAACTCACCAGCCGGGGCCGCAGGGTCGCCCTGGTGGACCAGGAGAACGCCGCCAACCTCGGCGGCCAGGCCTTCTGGTCCTTCGGCGGGCTCTTCCTCGTCGACACCCCGGAGCAGCGCCGCCTCGGCGTCAAGGACTCCCTGGAGCTGGCCTGGAACGACTGGCAGGGCAGCGCACGGTTCGACCGCACGGACGACGAGGACTCCTGGGCGGTGCGCTGGGCCCGCGCCTACGTCGAGTGGGCGGCGGGGGAGAAGCGGGCCTGGCTGGAGGGGCACGGCATCAAGTTCCTGCCGACGGTCGGGTGGGCCGAGCGCGGTGACCTGCGCGCCGACGGACACGGCAACTCCGTGCCCCGCTTCCACGTCACCTGGGGCACCGGCACCGGGGTCGTCGAACCCTTCGTCACCTACGCCAAGCAGGCCGCACGCGACGGGCTGCTGACCTTCCACCACCGCCACCAGGTCGACGAACTGGTCATCGAGGACGGCACGGCGCGCGGGGTGCGCGGCACGGTCCTCGCCCCGGACGACGCCGCCCGCGGTGTCGCCTCCAACCGCGACCGCGTCGGCGACTTCGAGCTCACCGCCCGGGCCGTGGTGGTCACCACCGGCGGTATCGGCGCCAACCACGAGATCGTCCGCCGCTACTGGCCCGCGCGCCTGGGCACCCCTCCCGCCGAGATGGTCACCGGCGTGCCCGCCTACGTCGACGGCCGCATGCTCGACATCAGCGCCGAGGCGGGTGTGCGCCTGGTCAACCGCGACCGCATGTGGCACTACACCGAGGGCCTGCGCAACTGGGACCCGATCTGGCCCGGCCACGGCATCCGCATCCTGCCCGGCCCGTCCTCGATGTGGTTCGACGCCCTCGGCCGCCGTCTGCCCGACCCCTGTCTGCCGGGCTACGACACCCTCAACACGCTCAAGTACCTGCGCACCACCGAGGACATCGCGGGCCACGACCACTCCTGGTTCATCCTCACCCAGAAGATCATCGAGAAGGAGTTCGCCCTGTCGGGCTCCGAGCAGAACCCCGACATCACCGCCAAGGACAAGGCCGCGGTCCTGAAGAATCGTCTCGGCAAGGGCGCCCCGGGCCCGGTGGACGCGTTCCTGCGCAAGGGCGCCGACTTCGTGACCGCCCCCACGCTGGAGCAATTGGTGACGAAGATGAACGGGTTGACGGACAAGCCGCTGCTCGACTCGGCCGACCTGCGCCGCCAGATCGAGGCCCGAGACCTGCAGATCGCCAACCCCTACAGCAAGGACGCCCAGATCCAGGGCATCCGCAACGCGCGCCGCTACATCGGCGACCGGCTCGGCCGCGTCGCCACCCCGCACCGCATCCTGGACCCGGCCGCGGGCCCCCTCATCGGCGTCAAGCTCAACATCCTCACCCGCAAGACCCTCGGCGGCATCCAGACCGACCTCGACTCGCGCGCCCTCGGCATGGACGGCACCCCGATCGAGGGCCTGTACGCGGCCGGTGAGGTCGCCGGCTTCGGCGGCGGCGGCGTCCACGGCTACAACGCCCTGGAGGGCACCTTCCTCGGCGGCTGCCTCTTCTCCGGGCGGGCCGCCGGGCGGGCGGCGGCGAAGCAGACCGCCTGACTCAGGCGCCGAGGAGCCGCACCAGCACCGAGGCGTGGCTGTGCTCGGGGTCCTTCGACGCGGTCAGCAGGGTGACGGCCCCCTTGCGGGCCAACTGCCGTACATGATCGAGGAGTTCGGCGGCCTCCGGAGCGTCCAGCTCCGCCTCGTAACGGTCGCTGAACTCCTCGTACGAGCCCTCGCCCGCGTGATACCAGCGCCGCAGCTCGGTCGAGGGTGTGAGGCCCTTGGGCCACTCGTCCACATGCGCCGCGTCCTTGGACAGGCCGCGCGGCCACAGCCGGTCGACCAGCACCCGGACGCCGTCGTCCGGCTCGGGCGGTTCGTAGACACGACGTAGGCGAACGCTCACTTCGGGCCTCTCTCCGTGCGGGGATTCGAGCGTAATGCGCGGCTCTCGGGTGACGCTGCGTGACTTGGCCAAAAGGAGGAGGTGCACCGGTGGCCCGGCCCCCTAGCCTGGGCGCTTGATCATCGGCCACCCCCCTCAAGGAGCTCATGTGAGACCGTCCCGCCGACAGACCGTCGCCCGCACCGCCGTGCCTCTGACGATCCCCGTCGCCCTCGCGGCCCTGCTCGCCGGCAGCGGAACCGCCGTCGCCGCCACCGGCGGAGCGCCCGGCGCCGGCGACCCCTACTTCCCGCTCGCCGGCAACGGCGGCTACCACGTCGAGCACTACGGTCTGACGCTCCGTTACGACACTTCCACCCGCCACCTCGACGCCACCGCCGTCCTCACCGCCCGCGCCACCCAGCACCTGACCCGCTTCGACCTCGACCTCAAGGGCCTGAAGGTCACCGGCGTCAGCGTCGGCCACACCAGGGCCGGCTTCCGCCGCGACGGACAGGAACTCGTCGTCACCCCGCGCCGGGCCCTGCACAAGGGCGAGCAGTTCCGCGTCACCGTCACCTACCAGGGCACGCCCAAGCCCGTCACCGACCCCGACGGCTCGGCCGACGGCTGGATCCCCACCGACGACGGCGCCTTCGTGGCCGGCGAGCCGCAGGGCGCCATGACCTGGTTCCCGGCGAACAGCCACCCCAAGGACAAGTCGTCGTACGACATCACGATCACCGTCCCCCAGGGCCGTACCGCCGTCTCCAACGGCCGCCTGCTCTCCCGGCGCACCGCGCACGGACGGACCACGTTCCACTGGCGCCAGAGCGAGCCCATGGCCGCCTACCTCGCCACGGCGACCGTCGGCAAGTTCAAGGTGGAGCAGTACACCACCCGGGACGGCGTCCGCGTCTACAACGCCGTCGACCCGCGGGAGGCCTCCGCCGCCGCGCCCGTGCTGAAGAAGCTGCCCTCCGTGCTGGAGTGGGAGAGCAAGCTCTTCGGGCCCTACCCGTTCCGCAACGCCGGTTCCATCGTCGACAAGGCCGACGTCGGCTACGCGCTGGAGACCCAGTCGCGGCCCCTGTACGACTCGGCGCCCGACCTGAGCACCCTCGTCCACGAGAACGCCCACCAGTGGTTCGGTGACTCCGTCTCCCTCACCTCCTGGAAGGACATCTGGCTCAACGAGGGCTTCGCGACCTACGCCGAGTGGCTCTACAGCGAGCAGCACGGCGGCGACAGCGCACAGAAGACCTTCGACTCCCTCTACGCCCGCCCCGCGAGCGACGGCCTGTGGGCCTTCCCGCCCGGCAACCCCGGCAGCGGCAAGAACATCTTCGGCACCCCCGTCTACGCCCGCGGCGCCATGACCCTGCACGTACTGCGCAAGGCCGTCGGCGATCCGGTCTTCTTCCGCATCCTGCGCGCCTGGGCCGGTGACCACCGGGGCGGCCACGGCACGACCGCGCAGTTCGTGCGGCTGGCCGAACGGGAGTCCGGCAAGATCCTCCACCCCCTGTTCACCTCCTGGCTCTACACTCCCGGGAAGCCGAACAGCGCCTGAAAGCTGACGAGTTCCTCACATGTGTGAGTCACAGTCGTTCCGTGATCATGAATAAACCCCGTGTCGCCCTGCTCGCCGCCTCCCTGCTCCTGACGGGATGCGGCGGCGGGGCCGTGGCGTCGCCGGGCCATCCCTCGGGTCCGGCGGCGGCCGGGCCGAGCGCGCCCGACATCAGCCCCTTGACCTCGCCCTCGCCCCAGCTGTCCGTCGAGGCCGCCCCGCTGCAACTGCCCGGCCTCGGCCCGAGGATGCTCGCCCGGATACCCGGCGACACCCGCCAGGCCGTCGTCGTGACCGGCAAGGGCGAGAACTCCGCGGACTCCACGGTGGTGTTGTACGAGCGGACGGCGACCGGCTGGCAGGCCGGCGCGAGCTGGCCCGCGCACAACGCCCTCAAGGGCTGGTCCGGCCACCACATGAGCGGCGATCTGCGCTCACCCGTCGGCGTGTTCGGCCTCACCGACGCCGGCGGACTCCTGAAGAACCCCGGCAGCAAACTGCCGTACCACCGCTCCAGGGGGTTCGTCGCACCCGGCACGGGCTTCGAGGGAGAACCCCTCGAGGGGTCCTTCGACTACGTTGTCGCGATCAACTACAACCGCGAGCCCGGCACCTCGCCCCTGGACTGGACCCGCCCGCTCGGCTCCGGCCGGGGTGGCGGCATATGGTTCCACGTCGACCACTCAGGCCCCACCCACGGCTGCGTCAGCATCTCCGCCGAGCACATGAAGGATCTGCTGCGCGCGCTCGACCCCGCCCTCCACCCCGTCGTCGTCATGGGCGACGCGGCGTCCCTGGCCCGCTGACCGCTTAGGATCCGCCGCGTGTGCGCACATGTACTGGTCGCCGAGGACGACGAGATGCAGGCCGAACTCATACGCCGCTCCCTGCTGGCCGAGGGCCACACGGCCACCGTGGTCCACGACGGTGCGGCCGCGCTGGAGGCCGCGAAGAGACTCGCTCCCGACCTGGTCGTCCTCGATCTGATGCTGCCGGTCATCGACGGCTTCGGGGTGTGCCGGGTGCTGCGCGGCGGGGACCAGGACGTGCCGGTCGTCATGCTGACCGCGCGGTCCGCGGAGGACGACGTGCTGCTCGGCCTCGAACTGGGCGCCGACGACTACATGACCAAGCCCTACAGCCCGCGCGAGCTGATGGCCCGCATCCGCACGGTGCTGCGGCGCAGCGGCCGGGCAGTCGGCGTACGGGAGGATCCCGTGGTCCGCGCGGCCGGGCTGTCGGTCGATCCGGAGCGGTACGAGGTGCGCTGCGACGGCGAACCGGTGGAGTGCACGCCCGCCGAGTTCCAGATCCTGCTCGCCATGGCGGCGGAGCCCGAACGGGTCTTCAGCCGACGGCAGTTGCTGCAGTGCACCCGCGGCTTCGACCGGGCCTCCACCGAACGAGCCGTCGACGTCCACATCATGAACCTGCGCAAGAAGATCGAGGCCGACCCGAAGCGCCCGGTGCGTCTGCTGACCGTGTTCGGCGTGGGCTACAAGCTCAGCGGCGGCCGCCCGTGAAGCGACGCATACCGCTGCGCAAACGGCTCCTGGTCCGGCTGCTGTTCGCGTCGGCGCTCATCGCGGTGTGCTCGGTGGCCGCGACCACGTGGCTGGCGGTGGAGACCACCACCCGCGCGCTGCGCGAGGAACAGGGCCAGGACCTCGCCGACGACCTGCGCATCCTGGCCAGGCTCAGCGGGTACGCGGCCACCCATCCCGACTGGAAGGGCGTGCAGCCCCTCGTCACCGAGCTCGCCGAGCGGACCGGGCGGCGCATCGCCCTGACCACCACCGCCCGCGACCTCATCGCCGACTCCGCCCGCAAGGGCACCGCGCTGCCCCTCGGCGCCGCCGCCACCGTCGATCCGCTGCACACCGACACCTACACCCAGCCCGGCGCGCAGCTCAGCGGCGTCGATCCGCGCGCCGTGGGCCCCTACCGGATCACGGCGAACGAACGGTCCCGGCTGGACGCGCTCGCCGAGAAACTGCGCACCTGCTCCTCCCGGTTCGGCGTCGACATCAGGATCGAGCACACCCCGAGCGGCCGTCCCGTCCTGTTGAACTCGGACGGCAGCGACGGGACGGACACGCTGGCCCAGGACTGCGGCTACTGGATGAACGAGCCCGTGCCCACGGAGAAGGCGGCGATGAAGGAGCTGACCCAAGCCGCGCGCACCTGCCTGCGGAACAACGACCAGAGCCTGCGCGAACCGCTGCACCTCTACCTCAACCCGTCCGCCAGGAACCCGCTGAGCCGGTACGTCATCGCCGACAAGTCCCCCGAGGCGGGCACCGAACAGGCCGCAAAGACCGCACAGACCTGTGCCGACTCCGCCCTGCGCGCCCAACTCGACCCGTACGTCGCCCCCGTGGCCGACCTGTATCTCGGCGGCGACGACACCACTCCACCCCGCTTCGACATGTCCCCGGCCAACAAGGCGAAGATCATCGGGGTCGTGGGCCTGGTGCTCGCCGTGACGGTCGCGGTGACGGCGGTCGTCGCCACCCGGCTCGTACGGCCGCTGCGCGCGCTGACCGAGGCGGCCCAGCAGCCACCGGACCTGCACGTCAGGGTGCCGGTCACCACCCGGGACGAGACCGGCATCCTGGCGGAGGCCTTCAACGACCTGACCGAGCGGCGGGAACGCATCGAGGCACAGCGCAAGGCGATGGTCAGCGACATCGCGCACGAACTGCGCAGCCCGCTCACCAACATCCGCGGCTGGCTGGAGGTCACCCGCGACGGTGTGGTCGACCCCGACCCGGCACTGCTCGGCTCCCTGCACGAGGAGGCGATGGTGCTGCAACGCGTCATCGACGACCTGCAGGACCTCGCGGCCGCCGACGCGGGCACCCTGCGTCTGCATCCCGAGCCGGTCCGCGCCGACGACCTGCTCGACCAGGTCGCGGCCGCGCACCGCGTCGCCGCGACCGGGGCCGGAGTCACCCTGCGCACCGAGACCGACGGCTCCCCATGGCTGGACGCCGATCCGGTGCGGATGCGGCAGGCGCTGGGCAACCTGGTCTCCAACGCCCTGCGGCACACCCCGGCCGACGGCACGGTCACCCTGGCGGCGCGCCGGGACGGCGACGAGGTCGTCTTCACGGTCGGCGACACCGGCACGGGCATCGCCCCGCAGGACCTGCCGCACGTCTTCGAGCGCTTCTGGCGCGCCGAGAAGTCCCGCAGCCGCCGCACCGGCGGCAGCGGCCTGGGCCTGCCGATCGTCCGCCACCTGGTCACCGCCCACGGCGGCACGATCACCGCGGCGAGCGAACCGGGCACCGGGGCGGTGTTCACGATCCGACTGCCGGGCAGCGGGGCGCCGCAGGAGTAAGGGGCCCGGTGCTCCATCGCGCCCATGAATGTCCAGCACGTCCAGCAGCCGCGTTCCGTGCCGGCCTCGCGCAGCGCGCCCAGCAACGGCCCCGTCGACTCGGCCGTCAGGCCGCGGCCGGGGCACCCTGCGCCGCCGATTCACCGGGGCACGACGATCACCTTCCCCGTCGCCTCGTCGTTCTCCATGTACCGGTGGGCGGCGACGATGTCGTCGAGAGCGAAGACGCGGTCGACGTTGGGCCGGTAGACGCCGGCCTCCACCTCGCGGACGATCCGTCGCAGGACGTCCACGCCCGCGCCTCCCTTGTAGTTGTCGCTGTGGAAGGCGGTGAGCCTGGTGCCGGACGGGATCATCGCCACCGGTTCGAAGTCCGGGATCAGCCATCCGCTGAGCGTGCCCGTCATGCACACCGTGCCGCCCCGCCGGACCAGGCGCAGCGAGTCCACCGCCGTGCTCGTTCCGACGAGGTCGAGAACGTGGTCGGGACCCTCGGGCCAGATCGCGTGCACCTGTGGCCCCAGCGGACCGCCCTCGTCGACGAGCACGTGGTCCACACCGGCCGCGGTCAGTGCCTCGACCTTGCTCTGCCGCCGGGTCGTGGCCGCGGTCTCGAGACCGTACCCGGAGGCGATCGACGCGGCCGCCATCCCGACCGACGACGTGCCGCCCCGGATCAGCAAGCGTCCCCGGTCGCCCGGCGCGATCCCCAGTGCGTCCAGTGAGCCCTGGGCGGTCAGATACGTCTCGGGCAGGGCGGCCAGGACCTCCCTGGGCAGTGTGGTGGTGAGGGGCATGAGCAGGGAGTTGGGCAGCAGCGCGTACTCGGCGTAGCCGCCGTCGAAGTCGCGGCCCATCTCGCCCATGACCGCGGCGACGGTCGTGCCTTCCGGCAGCGCGGGATCGGTCGAGGCCGCCACGACTCCCACGCACTCGATTCCCAGCACCCGGGGAAACCGCACGCTCGGCGAATGCCCCTGACGGGTCCTGAGCTCGGACCGGTTCAGACCCGCGCCCAGCACGCGCACCAGACTCCAGCCCTCCCGGACCGCCGGTACCGGCAGCTCACGGATCTCCAGCACCTCGGGGCCGCCTGCCCGGACACACACGGCCGCTCGCATCGTCGTACTCAGCATGGGTCCACTGTCGCCACCGGGCCCTCTGACCGGCCACCGGTAGAATGCCAACCCATGCCCATCGGCCGCCACGTTCCCGGGACCGGCCCGACATCACGCCTCTGGCCGTCGGGAGGGGCGCACCAGTGGCCGTCGGGCGGTACCAGCTCGGCGCACGCCCACCACCGTGGCCATCTGGTCTACGCGGCCCGCGGCGTCCTGTCGGTGCACACCGAGCGGGGCACGGCGGTCGTTCCCGCCAACCGCGTCGCCTGGACGCCCGCGGGGTTCACCCACCACCACCGCGCGCACGGCGACACGGACATGCGGATCGTCTTCCTGCCCGCCTCCCTGTCCCGGCTCGTCCCCGACCGTCCGGCCGTGTTCCTGGCCTCGGACCTGGCCCGCGAACTCCTGCTCGCGCTCACGGGCACGCGGGAGTACGACCGCGCGGCACAGGCCCGCCTGCGCCGCGTCCTCGTCGACGAACTCCATGAGGCCCATGAGCAGCCCCTGCAGTTGCCGCAGCCGCGCGACGACCGGCTGCGGGCCGTCGCCCGGATCCTGTACGACAACCCCGGGGACACCACCCCGCTGGCCGAACTGGGGCGCGCGACCGGAGCCAGTGCCCGTACGCTCAGCCGGCTCTTCCACGACGAGCTCGGCATGACCTTCTACGAGTGGCGCACCCAGCTGCGCGTCCATCACGCGCTCGTCCTGCTCGCCGACGGCCACGGCGTCACCCACGTCTCCCACGCCTGCGGATGGTCCAACCCCAGCGGCTTCATCGCGGCCTTCACCGCCGTCGTCGGCACCACACCCGGCCGCCACGCGGCCGCGTCGGGGCCCGGACACACGTCGGGGACGCGCTCAAGATCGTTTCCGCCTTGAGCGCGTCCACCGTCCCTGCGGGTACCGGCCGCTCCTACGCGCCACCCCGGCGGGCCGCGGCGCGGCGGCGGCGTTGCAGGGCCCGCCGTTCCATCTCTCCGGTGCCGCCCCACACGCCCAGGATCTCTCCATGGTCCAGTGCCCATTCCAGGCACTCGTCCCTCACCGGGCAGCGGGCGCACACCGCCTTCGCCTGTTCGGTCTGCAACAACGCGGGGCCTGAGGTGCCGATCGGGAAGAAGAGCTCGGGATCCTCGTTGCGGCACGCGGCCTGGTCTCGCCAGTAGTCCATCAATAGTCACCTGCGATCGAAGTCGTACGTGCCCTCGCGAATGGCTTACTCGTTTTCGGGTGACCTGTCGATGCGGGAGTAAAACAAGGGGAATCGCGGAGAAACGGTGTTCATTGCTCGCGCACGCCCCAAGGGGTGCCGTAGGCGGTGAGCAGGTCGAGGAACGGGCCGGCCGGGAAGGCCTCCGGACCGAGGACGCCGGAGCCCGACCAGGCGCCGGTGGCGAGGAGTTCGAGGGCGACGAGCGGATTGACGGCGGTCTGCCACGCCACCGCCTGGCTGCCGTACTCCTTCATGGACCACTGGTTGTCGACGACGTGGTAGAGGTACACCTCGCGCGGCGCGCCGTCCTTGGTGCCGCGCACCCAGGTGCCGGCGCAGGTCTTGCCGTGCATCCGCTCGCCGAGGGTGGCCGGGTCGGGCAGACACGCGGCGACCACGTCCCGGGGCGAGACCGCCACCGGTCCGGACGCGCTGGGCACGGTCACCGGGGCGGTACTGTCCAGGCCGAGCAGGTGCAGCGTCCTGAGGGTGTCGATGAACTCGCTGCCGAGCCCGTACTTGAAGGTCACCCGGCGGGCGTCCACCCAGCGCGGCACGAGCAGCACCTCCTCGTGCTCCACGTTCACGCACTCCACGGGGCCGATGCCCTCGGGGAAGTCGAACACCTCGGGCTCGCTGAACGGCTCGGTGGTGAACCAGCCGCGGTCGGCCTCGTAGACGACGGGCGGGTTGAGGCACTCCTCGATGGTGGTCCAGATGCTGAAGGAGGGGGCGAAGTCGTAGCCGTCGACGGTGAGGTTGGCGCCGTCCCGGATGCCGATCTCCTCGATCTCGTCGAAGAGTTCGTCCGCGGCGTACCGGGCGAAGACGTCCGACAGGCCCGGCTCCACGCCCATGCCGACCAGCGCCAGCGCGCCCGCCTTCTCCCATTCCTCGGCGCGTGCGAACTGGTCGTCGCCCAGCTTGACCCCGCACCGTGCGTACGGCTGCTCGGGGTGCGGGTGGGAGAGGGACATGGCCATGTCGAGGTAGGTGGCGCCGGCCGTGCGGGCCGCCTGGAACAGGGGCATCACGAAGCGCGGGTCGGTGGCGTTGAGGAGCACGTCGCAGCGGTGCCGGCGCAGCAGGTCCACGACCGCCGGCTCGTCGCCCGCGTCCACGCGCTCGGCGGTGAAGCGGTCGTCATCGAGGGCCGCGACCGCCGCCTCGGCCCGTGCTGGGTCGTAGTCGGCGACGACCATCGCGTCGAAGAAGGAACGCCGGGCCGCGATCCGGGTGACGGCGGTGCCGACACCGCCGGCGCCCACGAGCAGTACACGCATGGCAGAACTCCCTGTGCGGGGGTGGGTGACATGGGGCCCCGCTGGAGATGGAACGCCCTGCGCTCCCGTAAGGTCAATGGCGTTGGCATAAGGAGGTCGCGGTGCCCAAACCGGTGGTGCCCGAGGAGCGGCGGCGCAGGCGCCGGCCCACCAAGAGCGGTACGGTGCTGTCGGAGCGGCTGATCGTCGAGACGGCGCTGCGGATGCTGCGCGAGCACGGCAGCGCGGGTCTGACCGCCCGCCGTCTCGGTCTGGCGCTGGACGCCGACCCGAGCACGCTGTACCGCTACTTCCGCGGCATGGACGACCTGACGCTCGCCATCGGCGACGCGCTGATCGGCCAGGCCCTCGACGGCTGGCGGCCGACGGGGGAGTGGCGGGCGGACCTGCGCGCGGTCGGACTGCGCATCCACGCCGCGTACATCGCCCATCCCCAGGCCGCGCTGCTGACCACGAACCGGGTCACCGGCCGGGCGAACGAACTCGCCGCCGACGAGGCCGTCCTGGACGTGCTGCGCACGGCCGGGTTCCCGCTCGCCGACACCGTGCGCGTCTACCACGCCTTCATCGACCAGACGCTGGCCTTCGCCGCCCTGGACGCGGCCTCTCTCACCCTGCCCAGCGCGGCCCTGCGCGCCGACGAGGAGATGTGGCGCTCGACCTACGCCCGCCTGCCGCGCACCACGCACCCGCGCATCGCCGAGGCCGCACCCCTGCTCGCGACCCGCATGGTCCACAGCGCGTACCCGACGGCGCTGGAGATGCTGCTGGACAGCGCGGCCGCACGACTGGCCTCGCTCAGCCGCGCAGCGCCTGCTGAGCCGCCCGCGTGACCGCGTCGGCGACCGCGGCGAGGGCGGGGGAGTCGAGCTTCCACTGCTGCCAGTAGAGGGGGACGTCGAGGGCGAGCTCCGGGTCGAGGCGGACCAGGCGCCCGGCCCGCAGCAGGGGTTCGGCCTGCACCTCGGGTACGAGTCCCCAGCCGAGGCCCGCCGCGACGGACTCGGCGAAACCCTCCGACGTGGGCACGAAGTGCCGTACCGGACTCGCGGCGCCGCCGCCACGGCGCAGCCGGCGGACGAAGGCGTCCTGCAGGTCGTCGCTGCGGTCGAAGGCGACGGTGGGAGCCGTGGCGAGCACCTCGCGCAGCGGGCCGTCGAGATGCTCGCGGGCGAAGTCCGGGTTGGCCGCGGGAACGTAGCGCATCCGGCCCAGCGCGCGCACCGAGCAGCCCGTCACGGGCTCGGACGAGGACGTCACCGCGGCCATCACGGCGCCCTCGCGCAGCAGCGAGGCGGTGCGGGTCTCGTCCTCGCGGCGCAGCTCGAAGCAGAGCAGGGGCTCGTGCCGTACCGCGGTGAGGGCGGGGAGGAGCCAGGTGGCGAGGGAGTCGGCGTTCACCGCGATCGACACCCGGGTCGGCTCGCCGGCCCCGCTCATGCCGAGCTCGGCGCGGGCGTCGCGCTCCAGCCGGGCCAGCTGGCGGGCGAAGCGCACCACGACCTCGCCCGACTCGGTCGGCCGTACCGGCTTGGTACGCATCAGCAGCACCCGGCCGGTGCGCTGTTCCAGTGCCTTCACCCGCTGGCTGACCGCCGACGGCGTCACATGCAGCGCGGCGGCCGCCGCGTCGAAGGTGCCCTCGTCGACCACGGCGAGGAGGGTGCGGACCTGGTCGAGGGGGAGTTCGGTCAGCTCGGTCTTCACATCGGCTAATGATACGTAAGAATCTTTAGCTGTACGTGGAGTGATCGTCTCCGTAGCGTCGATGTCATGACCAACGCCCTGACCGCCGCGGCCGCCGGATTCGGCACCGGCCTCTCGCTCATCGTCGCCATCGGCGCCCAGAACGCCTTCGTCCTGCGCCAGGGGATCCGCCGTGACGCGGTGCTCGCCGTGGTCGGCATCTGCGCCCTGTCCGACGCCCTGCTCATCGCCCTCGGCGTCGGCGGGGTCGGCGCGGTGGTGGTGGCGTATCCGCGGGCGCTGACGGCGGTCGGCTGGATCGGCGGCGGCTTCCTGCTGTGCTACGGCGCCCTCGCCGGCCGCAGGGTGCTGCGGCCGGCCGGGGACTCGCTGCGCGCCGAGGGCGAGGCGACCCGCTCGCGTCGGCGGGCGGTGGTGACCTGTCTGGCGCTGACCTGGCTCAACCCGCACGTCTACCTGGACACCGTGTTCCTGCTCGGCTCGGTCGCCGCGCACCGCGGCGAACTGCGCTGGACCTTCGGCCTCGGAGCGGCCCTCGCCAGCCTGTGCTGGTTCGCCGCCCTCGGCTTCGGCGGTCGTCTGCTCGGCCGCTTCCTGGCCAGGCCGTCCGCCTGGCGGGTGCTGGACGGGCTGGTCGCCGCGACGATGATCACACTCGGCGGCATGCTCGTGGCCCGTGCCTGATGTCCGAGGGCTGAGATCGCGCGTCCCCAACTTCCCGGCGTTGCTGCGATAGTGGGGCCCGGCCCCGAAAGATGTATCGAGCAACCAGGACACCCGTGGACACGAGCGAGAGCAGCACCGAACCTCAGCCACAGGCCCCCGCCACAGAAGAGGCGGGGGCCCCTCCCGGACGTGGCTGGCGCCGCTGGGCGATGGACACCCGCCCGCTGCGCGTCCCGGCCTACCGGCGCCTGTGGTCCTCGACGATCGTCACCGCGGTCGGCAGCCAGCTCACCGCGGTCGCCGTGCCCAAGCAGATCTACGACATCACCGGCTCCTCGGCCTGGGTCGGCGCCGCCAGCCTCGCCGGACTGCTGCCGCTGATCGTGTTCGCGCTGTGGGGCGGCGCGGTCGCCGACACCATGGACCGCCGCAAGCTGCTGCTGATCACCAACATCGGCATCGCGGTGACCTCCCTGCTGTTCTGGCTGCAGGCCGTCGGAAGTCTCGAGTCGGTGTGGGTGCTGATGGTGCTGCTCGCGATGCAGCAGGCGTTCTGGGGCCTGAACGCCCCGGCCCGCAACGCCTCCATCGCCCGGCTGGTGCCCGAGGAGCAGCTGCCCGCGGCCAACGCGCTCGGCTCCACCGTCATGCAGACCGGCCAGGTCGTGGGTCCGCTGCTGGCCGGCGTCCTGATACCCGTCATCGGCCTGCCCGAGCTGTATCTGATCGACGCCCTCGCCCTGTGCGTCACCGTCTGGGCGGTCTACCGGCTGCCCGCACTGCCGCCCCTGGCCGGCACCGCGGTGCGCCGGGCGGGCGTACGGCAGATCGCGGAGGGCTTCCGCTACATCTCCCGGCACAAGGTGCTGCTGCTGTCCTTCCTCGCCGACATCATCGCGATGGTCTTCGGCATGCCCCGCGCCCTGTTCCCGCAACTGGCCGCGCAGACCTACGACTCCTACGGCGAGGGTCTCGCCCTCGGCCTGCTCTTCGCGGCCATCCCCATCGGCGCCGTGCTCGGCGGACTGTTCTCCGGCACCTTTTCCCGGGCCCGCCGGCACGGTTGGATGGTCATCGGCGCGGTCGTCGCCTGGGGGCTGGCGATCGCCGGGTTCGGGCTCAGCGGGAACCTGTGGATCGCGGCGGGCTTCCTGGCCGTGGCCGGACTCGCCGACATGGTCTCCATGGTCTTCCGCGGGGCGATCCTGCTGTCCGCCGCCACCGACGAGATGCGCGGCCGGATGCAGGGCGTCTTCACCGTCGTCGTCGCGGGCGGCCCCCGACTGGCCGACGTCCTGCACGGCACCGCGGGCTCCGCTTTCGGCCCGCGTGCCGCGGTCACGGGCGGCGGCTTGTTGGTCGTCGCCGTGATGCTGGCCCTCACCGCGGCGGTACCGGCCCTGCGCCGCTACCGGATCTAGGACCCGCCGTTCGGATCAGGTTTGCGGCGAGGAGGGCGGCGCCTTGCGGAGAGGCCGGTGCGGTCATGGATGTGCGCGCCGGATCCCCAGCCACCGGGATGATCCATGACGGGCCTCGGCCGCCGAGGGCCGCTCCTCGACGCGCGGGGCCCGGAGCGTGGCGCCGGCCGGCCGATCCGAGCGGACCGTCGGCGCGCGGGTGTCGGCGGCTGCGGTGCGGCGAGGCATCTCTCCCCACGCGTGCCGGGGCCTGAGGAGCTGAGCCAACCGGCGGTGCCGTCGTGAAACTACAGACCGCCGCGCCGGTGTGTCGCGTACTGCTCCATCAGCCTGCCCCGGGTCATCTCCAGACGGTGGGCGAGGATCTCGGCGACGCTGCGCACCAGCACGATGCCCAGCGGCGGATCCTCCTCGCACAGCCGCAGCACCTGCGCCGCGTCGAACTCGTAGGCCCGCACCGGGCTGAAGGCCTCGGCGCCGAAGTCCCACTCGTGCGGCGGGAACAGCCACGACCAGCCGAGCAGATCGCCCGCGCCCAGACTGGCCACGGTGACCCGCTGCAGCGAGTTGACCCGCTGGTCCAGGGTGACCGCCCCCGAGCGGATCACCCAGAAGCGGTCGGCCCGGCCGCCCGCCTCGAAGATCCGGGTGTCCTCCGCGAAGGAGACCTCCTTCGCCAGCGCCATCAGACGCTGGCGCTGGGGCGGAGGGAGGGCGGTCAGCAGCTTGATCGCTTTGGTCATGGCACGGGGCTCCTCGCCGGCGTGGGTTGAGGTGTTTCCCTAAGCCCATTTCAGCCGCTCCCGGTCCGCTGAGCACCTCGGCGGACGGCAGTTCCGGTGAAGAAGTCCCGCGCATGAAAAAGCCCTGGCTGGACGGGGGAGGCCAGCCAGGGCCGTTCGCGGTGATGCCGGAGGACGGATACGGTCGACCCCGCCACCACGTATGAATGAACGGTAAACCATCAAGGGGCGCTACGCGTAGCGAAAAGCGGGTTGCGTGACCGGTTTCACTCCGCGGGCTCGTTTCCGGCCGCCACGACCCTGATCGTCCTGAGTTCCGGATCGCTGGGATCGGGCAGGTTCATGCCCGCCTCCAGACCCGTGCGCAGATACCGCAGCACCGGCTCGGTGAGCCGTTCGCCGGGCAGAACGGCCGGAATCCCGGGCGGATACGGCGTGATCATCTCCGCCGCGATCCGGCCCGCCGCCCGGCCGGCCGGCACGTCCTCGGCGGGACCGAAGAAGGCGTCCCGCGGCAACTGCGCCTGCACCATGCGCAGTTCGGCGGGCGAGGGTACGTCCACCCGTGGCGCGCGCGGAAGTTCCGGTGCCGCCTGCGCGAGATCCTTGAGCCCGGTCAGCAGCGCGCCGGTCGTCTCCCGGTCGTCGGCGTGGGTGATCTGGGCGCCGATACGGCGGTGGTCGTTGAGGTGCATGTCCAGCCGCCGGTGCTCGCGCAGCCAGTCGGCGGCCTGGTAGCCGGTGATCCCGAGACCCGTGACATCGATGACGCACGGCAGCGGGTCGAAGTCGTCGGCCAGGCCCTCACCGCAGAAGTCGTCCCGGTCGTTGACGTGCAGGCCGTCGATCTCCTCGATCGCCGCCCGCACCTCGGCGGCCAGGTCCAGCGCCCCGCCCATCTGCAGCACCATCTGGCGCCGCCAGCCGTCCATCCCGGCGTACAGCAGCACCGACGGGCTGGTGGTGCCCAGCAGGTCGGCACGCGTCTTCAGCAACTGCGGCGGCACCAGGTCCCCGCGCAGATGGAACACCGAGCCCTGTTCGAGGCCGCTGCCCATCTTGTGGATGCTGGTCACGCAGATGTCGGCGCCCGCGTCCATCGCCCAGGACGGCAGACCGGGATGGAAGGGCAGATGGGCGCCCCAGGCCTCGTCCACGATCAGCGGCAGTGAACGGCGGTGACAGACCTCGGCGATCGCCCGCAGGTCCGCACAGGCTCCGTACGGCGTGGGACTGACGACCAGGGCGCCCTTGGCGTCGGGATGCTCCTCGAAGGCCTGCTCGAAGCGTTCGGCGGACGGGGCGTGCGCCAGATGCCGCTCGGCGTCCCAGCGGGGCTCCACCCACACCGGCTCGATGCCGGACAGGACCAGCCCGGACACCACCGACTTGTGGGCGTCCCGGCCGATCAGCAGCTTCTCGTGCGGGCCGGCGACGGCCAGCATGGCGGCCTTGACCGACAGCGAGCTGCCGCAGGTGGTGAAGAACGTGTGCTCGGCGTCCACCGCGTCCGCCATCAGCTCCTCGGCCCGCTCCAGCACCCGCCCCCGGGTGAGCCGGTCGTCCAGCCCGCCCGAGGCCAGGACGTCACCGAGGAACACGGCGTCGCCCAGCAGCTCGCGCACGGCGGGGTCGGCGCCACGGGCCTGTTTGTGTCCGGGCGGGGAGAAGGCCAACTGCCCCTGGCGATGGAAGTCGGCCAGGGCTTCCAGGACGGGTGCGCGGTTGTGATCGGCTGACATGCGCGCCGGGTGCCCCGGGGGGTGGACGTCAATCGAGCCGCAGGGATCAGCCCTGCTCGGAGTGGGTGCCGGGGGTGACGATCTCGTCCAGCACCCTGATCACCGTCTCGTACGCCAGCGTCCGTACGACGGCCTCGCTCGCGGGGTCCGGTTCGCCCGCCCCGAGGCCGTCGGCGCGCTCCCGCCAGGACTGCGCCTCCTCCTGTGCGCAGGCCCGGGCGCGCTGGAGGCGGCGCAGCAGTTCGTCTGAGTCCACGACATCGCTCATGACGGCCGGGTACCCGCGATCTCCGGGAGAAGACCGGTGCGCACCGGCCCGACACGAGAGGTTTGGCCGGGCTTGCGGCGGTGAGCCGATAGGAGAGACCTGCGGTGCTCACGCTTTGCGACGGGACGCCGCCGCCGTCGGCCGGGACCTCGCCGTGGCCCAGAAGCAGCCTGCGCCCGTGCGGCGCCGTGGGGCGGCCAGGACCCAGCCGCTGCCTCGTCGATCACCAGCCAGTTCGTTCTTCCGACAGGGAGTCATGGCGATGTGCGAGAAGCACGCGACCGATACCGTCATCGAGCCGTCGGGCGCGCGGGGCACCGGCCCGACGCGTCTGTGCCGCCCGGCCGACGCCCGCAGGGCCGTGGAGAGGGTGGTTGCCGAACGCTGCCGGGTCACCCATACGCACTGGGATCCCGACGCCCTGGGGGACGCGCTGCTCGTCGCCTCGGAACTCGCCACCAACGCCATGCTGCACGGCGGCGGCGTCACCGACTTCCGCGTCGACGTCTCCGGGCCCTGTCTGTGCGTCTCGGTGAGCGACCGCAGTGCCGAGCTGCCGGTGGCCAGGCCTCCCGTGGACGCCCGGGGACGGCGCCGGCCCGGTGGCCTGGGCTGGCCCATCGTGTGCCGGCTGGCCCGCGATGTGCGGGTGTCCGAGCTGCCCGCCGGAGGCAAGTGCATCACCGCGTTGGTGGCGCTTCCCTGAGGACCGCGGACGAAGCGGAGCGAAGAGTTTCGGGGAAGCGGAGTTTGTACCCACCACCTAGGGGCAGACGGAGTTTCGTGCTTCGGACCGGAGGCGCGCCAGCGGGAGCGGTATGGCTGGCCGGACCTTCAGTCGGTCCGGGTGGCGACCTTTCCCGCGGTATGTCCCTGAAACCCCCAGTTCGGGAGCGAATCCGCATGCTCATCGACACCTCGACCAGCCGTCCCGGCACGCAGACCACCCAGGCCCCGTCCAGCAGGCGGCGGCACGACGACGCCCCCGACACGGCCGACCTCTTCGCCCGGCTGGCGAATCTGGAGGACGGACCGGAACGCGACGCGATCCGCGACCAGCTCGTCAAGGCCTGGCTGCCCATGGCCCACCGCATCGCCGGCCGCTTCCGCGACCGGGGCGAGTCGGTGGAGGACCTGAGGCAGGTCGCGGCCCTCGGACTGGTCAAGGCCATCGACCGTTTCGCCCCCGAGCGGGGCGCCTTCGAAAGCTACGCCGTCCCCACCATCACCGGCGAGGTCAAGCGGCACTTCCGGGACCGTATGTGGGCGCTGCGCGTGCCCCGCAGGGTGCAGGAACTGCGCAACAAGGTGCGGATCGCGCGCCGTGAGCTGACCCAGACCCCCGGTACCCCCGAGCCGTCGGTCGCCGCCCTCGCCGCCCACACCGGGCTCACCGAAGAGGAAGTGAGCTGCGGCCTGGAGGCCCTGGAGAGCTTCAGCACCCTGTCGCTGGACGCCGAGCTCTCCGGTGACGACGACGGCTACAGCCTCGCCGACACGCTCGGGGCGACGGAGTCCTCCTTCGACACCGTGATCGACCGCGAGTCCGCCAAGGAAGGACTGCGCCGCCTGCCCGAACGCGAACGGGCCATTCTCTACATGCGCTTCTTCGAGGACATGACGCAAAGCCGGATCGCCGACCAGTTGGGCATCTCCCAGATGCACGTCTCCCGCCTCATCAGCCGCAGCTGCGCCCAGGTGCGCGCCGAGGCGATGGGCCAGCGCGGCCGACGGGGCACCGACGGGCGGTCGACCGCGGTCTGAGCCGAGCCGAGCGATTACCGATTCGAGGAGGAACGGAAACCATGCTGATCCCTCATCCGGCCTTTCTGCGCAAACTCGTCGAGGAGTACGAGTCGCTGCGGGCCGAGGAGGCCGAGACCGGCACGGGCCGGGTCAGCCCGCGCGCCCAGGACGTGGCGTACACGCTGTGCGTGTCGACCGGTACCCGTGACGTCAGACACGCCCTGGAGACGGCCCACCGGCTGCTGGCGGCGGCGGACCCGGCGCACTCGCCGTCGAAGACGAAGACCGCCGCCCCCCTGGCCGACTGACCTCACGCACCAGTCCGCGACGGCTGTGCCCGGAAGCGCATCGAGCCCGCTTCCGGGCACAGCCGTGTCCGGTGCCGGCGCCGGGTCCCGACTGGCGCGATCGCACGGGTTGCGGCCGGTGTCGGGGCCCGAAGCCGGGGCATTCGCACGACGGGAGGTTCACATGAACGCGAGTGCTATGTCACATACCACCCGCATGCAGGCCGAACGTGCGGCCCGCGGCTCGGTGACCGAGGGCGCCGCCCGTGCCGGGCTCACCGCCCGGGGGGTGATCTATCTGCTGGTCGGCGTCATCGCGCTGCAGATCGCCTTCGGCGACACGGACCAACAGGCGGACCGCGGCGGCGCGGTCGGCGAGCTGGCCCGACAGCCCTTCGGAGCCGTCCTGCTCTGGGCACTGGGCCTGGGCCTGGTCGGCATGGCGCTGTGGCGGCTGTCGGAGGCCGTCTTCGGCTCGGTCGGCAAGGACGGCCGCAGCGCGCGCAAGCGGCTGATCGCGGCGGCCCGGTGCGTCTTCTACGCGTTCGTCGCCTACTCGGTGCTCCGGTTCGCGGCCGGCCCGCACGGCGGCAGCGGCGGAGGTTCCAGCGACGAGCAGTCCCGTGACATCACCGCGCGGGTCCTGCAACTGCCCGCCGGGCAGTGGCTGGTGGGCATCGCGGGTGCCGGCGTCATCGTGGCGGGCGTCTGGGTCGGGGCCCGGGCCGTACGGCGGGACTACCGCCGTCAGCTCAAGCTCACGCAGATGGCTCCCTGGGCGCGCCGGCTGGTGGACGTGACCGGCGTGGGCGGCGGAGCGGCGCGCGGCCTGGTCTTCGCCGCGGCGGGCGTCTTCGCGGTGCGTGCCGCCGTCGACTACAAGCCCGACCGGGCCAAGGGACTGGACGACACCCTGCGCTCGTTCGCCGCCACGCCGCTCGGCCCGTGGCTGCTGGTCTGCGTGGCGACCGGCCTGGTCCTGTTCGGTCTGTTCTCGTTCGCGCTGGCGCGCTGGCGCCGGGTCTGACGCGGGAGGAAGGGGGAACACGATGGGGATGAACGAACCCGAGTTTCCACCCGAGCACCGGCCCGTCGACATGTATCTCGGCCTCCTGCGCACCCGGATGGACACGGAGGACTACCTTCAGCTGCTTGACGTGGTCCAGCCGATCCTGCGGGCGATCGAGGAGCAGCGTCTGCCCGAACTCGACTTCGCGCTCGACGGTGAACGCACCGACGGTCTGTCCCAGGAGGTCCGCGACGAGGCGGCCCTGGTCATCGCCGCCGCGGTCACCGGCAGACTGGACAACGAGGTCGTCGAGATCAACCTGGACGAGACCGGCCCGGTCCGCGTGATCACCGACGCGGACACCGCCTCCGACCCCACCCGCCTCGGCGAGATCGCCGACTACATCCGGGAGCGGCACCGCCAGAACGAGGAGCTGCGCGGCATCGCCGAGGTCAGCGGCCTGCCCACGGACTTCTGACGGACCGGTGGTATGTGACATAGCACTGAGGCCGGTGGTATGTGACGTAGCACTGAGGCCGGTGGTATGTGACATAGCACTGGGCGCTCCAGGCCGTCACCGTCATCGCTTCGGCTCCGCCACCGGCACCTGCAGCGGTCGGGCCAGGCCCACCACCGCCTCGTCCAGCCGCTGCAGATGCCGCAGCACCCGGTCGGTGATCCGGCCGTAGCGCGACCCGTCGGCCAGCTCCGACTCCAGCAGCGCGGCGATGCTCGCGCCCGTCTCGACCTCGACGTCCGCCCGCTCGTCCGCGACCCGCGCGGCGATCGCGTCGATGTTGCGCAGCAGGCGCCGCCCCGCCCGGCGCAGCCGGGGATCGGCGGCGATGGACGGATGGGTGGGCAGCAGTTCGGCCATCGCGGCCAGCGACCGCGCGTGATACGCGCAGGTCTCCAGCAGCGCGACCACGTACCGGGCGGTGTCGCGCCGGGCCCGCATCGGGGTCACCGGGTGGGTCAGCGGCTGCGTGGCGGCCCTCAGGTCCGCCAGCGCCTGGTCCAGGTCCCGCGCCTTGTCCAGCAGTTCGTCCGGCGGCCCGCCGCTGAGCTGCTCCACGGCCGCCTCGGTGACCTCTCCGAGCCGCTCCAGCACCGTCTCCAGCAGGTCGTTGGTACGGCGGTCGGTGTGCACCGGCAGCACGAACGCCGCCGCGATGATCCCGCAGGCCGCGCCCAGCGCCGTCTCCTCCACCCGCAGCACCAGCACCGACAGGCTGTAGGTGTGCAGCAGCGTGTAGAGCAGTCCCAGCGCCGCCGTCACGAAGAACGACATCAGCGTGTACGACAGCGGCGCCGTGTAGAACATCGCGAACACGCACAGCAGCACCAGCGCGAACGCCGTCCAGGTGTGGTGGCCGACCAGCGCGGCGAGCAGCAGTCCCGCGATCACGCCGAGCACGGTGCCCACCAGCCGCCGGTAGCCCTTGACCAGGATCTCGCCCGTGGACGCGGTGTTGATGAACACGATCCAGCAGGTAAGCACCGCCCAGTACCAGCGCTGACTGGAGAGGAACTCGCCGCCCACGATGGCCAGGGACGAGCCCACCGCGACCTGCACCGCGGCCCGGGTGGTCGGCCGCCGCAGCCCCGTCGACGCGTCCTCGGCGCTCTCCTCGCCTCCGTCGATCGCGGCGTCCTCGGCGTCCAGTTCCTCACGGGAGCGCGCGGCGGACGGGCTGTCGTCCGACTCGTCCTGCGGCCCGTCCAGCGCGATCCTGAGGCCCAGCACGGCGCGGGCGCACTCGCCGATGCCGCGGAAGACGTCCTGCACGGCGGGGGAGGCCTTGGGCAGGTTCTCCTCGTCCCGGTAGCCGAGCAGCCGGTTGCGCAGCTGGACCAGTCCGGCGCCGGGGTGCGCGGAGACCGGCCGCAGCACCAGCGCACGCAGCGCCTGCAGATCGCGGCGCAGGGTCTCGGTCGCCTCGTCCCGTACGGGCAGCCGGCCGCTCTCGGGGAGGGGCGCGCCCGGCAGGTGCAGGGTCAGGGTGTCCGCCCGCTCGGCGCTGCGCGCGGTGAGCAGCAGCAGACCGAGGCGCTCGGCGGCGATCTCGGCGTCGGCGATGCGCCGCTGCACCAGCCGGGCCACGGCCTCGTCCGAGGTGCCGTCCTCCAGCCGTCCCTGGATCATCATGGCCGTGTCGTGCAGCCGGGCGGTGCCCTCGCGGGTGGCCTGCAGGGCTTTGTCGATGTCGTCGGGGCCGGCGTCCAGCAGCTCCAGCTGCGCGGACACCAGCTGGGCCAGCCGGGCCCGGAAGGCGTCCCGCAGCCGCTCCAGGATCCCGGCGGGCGTCTCGCGCACCAGGCCGAAGCGCATGACCGCACTGGCCGCGAAGGCGACCACGACGACGCCGTACAGCTGCGGCAGCGCGGAGACGGTGGCGCCGACGAACAGGGACATGAAGTAGACCTGGAAGCCGACCAGGCCCAGCGCGGTGCCCCGGTCGCCGAACCTGCGGGCGTACACGGCGCAGAAGATGAGCGCGACGAAGAAGACGTCACCGGCGATCACCCGGGAGTGCAGCAACGCGCCCAGGGACACGGAGACCAGGGCCACCGGAAGCCCGAGGGCGAGGGTGACGGCCTGCGGGCCGGGCTGTTTCTCGCGGATGGCGAAGGTGGCCACCATCGCCGCGATGGCCCCGCCGACCAGATGGGGCACATCGGCGTGCAGCAGGGTGAGCACGGCCAGCGTCAGGGCGATCGCGCCCATCGTCCGCAGCCCGGCGGTCAGGCGCAGCAGCCCGGGGTCGGAGGCCGCCACGAGATCCCGCAGCCGTACCCTGACCGACCCTCGCGCTGCCCTCACGCCGCCGTACTCACTCCCCGCTTCACGTCATGATCCGCGACCCAGCATGACATGACGGGCGCGGACCGCTCGCACCCGCCTCACAGCTGTTTGCGCCCGGCCCCCTCGACCTGCTCCCGCACCTGCTCCGCACTCAGATAGGCGTCGGTGTACTCGAAGTCCTTGAGCCTGGCCGGCTTGCGGGCCTGGAAGCCGGTGCGGACGAAATCGTCACCGGCGATCGCGTTGAGCGTCCAGTTGGTCGCCACACGGACCTTGGCGACATTGGTGCGCAGCGCCCACCAGTGGTAGCCCCGTGCGGCGAACTGGGCGGGCAGGCCGTGCAGTTCGATGCCCAGCGGCTTGGAGACGGCGTCGGTGCCGCCGAGGTCGACCACGAGACCGAGGTCCTTGTGGTGGTACGGCGTCATGGGATGGTTGCGCAGGCTCGCGATGATGTTGTCGGCGACCTGCGGGCCCTGCCGCATGGCGTGCTGCGCGGTGGGCGGGCAGACCGCGTCCTCCTGACCCTTCGCCAGGTCCGGCACCGCGGCGGAGTCACCGAGCGCGAACACCCCGTCGTGACCGGGCAGGTTCATCTCGGGGGTGACCACGAGACGCCCGCGGACCGTCTCCGCGCCGAGCGTGGCGATGAGCGGGCTCGCGGCGACCCCGGCGGTCCAGATGAGGGTGCGGGTGGGTACCACCCGTCCGTCGGTGAAGGTGACCTCCTCGGGCCCCGCCTTCTCGATGGACACGCCCAGTGAGACCTCGATGCCGCGCCGCTTGAGGATCTCCTGCGCGCTGCGGCCGAGCTTGTCGCCGAGCTCGGGCATCAACTTGGGGGCGATGTCGATCAGATGCCACTTGATCAGGGCCGGGTCGATGCGCGGGTAGCGCTTGACCGCGCCATGGGTGAGCTTCTGCAGACAGGCGGCCGTCTCCGTGCCGGCGTAGCCGGCGCCGACCACCACGAACTGCAGCCGCGCGGCGCGCTCGGCCGGATCGTCGCTGGCGTCGGCCAGGTCGAGCTGGGAGATCACGTGGTCGCGGATGTAGGCGGCCTCGGCGAGTGTCTTCATCCCGAAGGCGTGCTCGGTCAGTCCCGGGATGTCGAAGGTGCGGGTGATGCTGCCGGGGGCCAGCACGATGTAGTCGTAGGGCTCGTTGACGATCTGGTCGGTGATGGTGCGGATGACGCAGACCTTTGCCTTCAGGTCGACGCCGATGGCTCCGCCGGGAATGATGCGGGTGCGGTACTTCTTGCTGCGGCGCAGCGAAACGGCGATCGACTGGGGCGTCAGCACACCGGAGGCGACCTGGGGCAGCAGGGGCAGATAGAGCTGGTAGGCGAACGGGGTCACCAGAGTGACGTCCGCCTCGGCCGGCGCGAGTTTCCGCTCCAGCCTGCGTACGCACTCCACGCCGGCGAAGCCCGCGCCCACCACCAGGATCCTGGGTCGTGTCACGTCGTTCATCCCTTTCTGCGGCTCCAGGCGGTCTGCAACCGACGCCCTTCGCCTGCCCTGGATCTCCGCCAGCACCACATCGATCCCACCGCTTGCCCAACCGTTCCGCCAGCGGGCCACGGCGGACAGACGAACGCGTCGAGCACAACCATGCCCGCCCGGCTGCGGAAACGCACCGCAAAGAAGGAAGGAAACGGCTAGCCGCGCTGCTCCGCGAGGTGGCACAGCAGCAGGCAGACGTCGTCGTCGCGCTCGGAGTCGCTCAGCAGCGGGTCCAGGATGAGGTCGGCCGAGCCCTCCAGGTTCCGTTCCAGCTCGGCCGGCTCGAAGCCGCCCAGGGCGGTCGCGAGGCGGGCGATGCCCGGATCTATGCCCTGGGCACGGCGTTCGACCAGACCGTCGGTGTAGAGGGCCAGTGTCGAGCCGGGCGGCAGGGGCACCGTGTGGTCCGGGATCTCCTGGCTGAGCGGGATGCCCAGCATCGCGCCGGGCTTGGCGTCCAGCGTGTGCACCCGGCCGTCGGGGGTACGCAGGACCGGCGGCGGATGACCGGCTGCGGCCCAGGTCAGGGTGGGCTCGTCGGGGTGGAGACGGGCGATGACGGCGGTGGCGTACAGGTCAGGCTGCAGATGGTGCAGGAAGGTGTGCAGCCGGGTCAGCAGGGTGCCCGGGCCCGCGCCGTCCACGGCGTAGGCGCGCAGCGCGGTGCGCAGCTGGCTCATCATCACCGCCGCGTGCAGCCCGTGGCCGGTCACGTCGCCGACGACGGCGATCAGCCCGCCGTCGGGCTGCGGGAAGGCGTCGTACCAGTCACCGCCGATGTTCAGGCCGTGCGTGGCGGGCAGGTAGCGGGCGGCCAGTCGCAGGCCGGGTGCGCTGGGCAGGTCCGTCAGCAGGGCCCGCTGCAGCGTCTCGGCGATGTCGCGGTTGTGCTCGAAGCGCCGGGCGTTGTCGATCGCGATGCTGGCGCGCCGGGCGAACTCGATGAGCATGACGGCGTCGTCCGGGTCCCATCGGTCCCCGGGCGGGGCGAGGGTGATGACGCCCAGCGGCGCCCGGCGGGTGGGCAACGGCAGGCACAGCAGGGGGTGTTCGGGATCGAGCGCCGACGGCGGACGGTCGTCGACCCCGGGCAGTTCGCCGGGGCGGCCGGCGGCGTACTGGGGACGGCCGGTGCGGGCGGCGAGCACGGCGGCGGCCGGGTGCGGTGCGGGCGGGCGCCGGTCGTCGTCGCCGTCGAACAGCCAGACGTCGACGCTGCGGGCGTACTCCGGCACGAGCAGTTCGGGCAGCAGGCGCACGATCTCGTCGTGGTTGAGCGAGGAGGTCAGGACGGCACTGGCGTCGGCGAGGAACGTCAGCCGGCGGCGGGCGCTCTCCGCCTCCTGGCGGGCGCTGCGCTCGGCGGCGAAGGCCTCGCGCTGGGCACGCCCCGCCGCGTCGAGCTCCGCGTGCAGGGCGAGCACGCCCTGGTTGGTCTGGTGCAGCTCGTCCCGGAGGAAGGCGACCAGCTCCTCCTGCTCGGCGAGCTTGTCCAGCACCAGGGCGGCGTCCTCGTCGGCGCCGAGCAGGGACTCGGCCAGTACCGAGGGGGTGTCGGCCGGCATGGAGGCGTCCGCCGCGGCCGGTGCCTCGGGGCAGAGGAGGGAGGTGCGCCACGGGGTGTGCGCGGTGGACTCCGCGGTTTCCAGGGGGGTGACGACGGCGTGCAGGACGCTCTGCGCTGCCGGGGCCGGGGCCGGGGTGACCTCGAGGGTGAGCCGCCAGGAGCCGCCCTTGGTCAGGCACTGGCGCAGATGGGTGCTGAGGGCGGTGGCCAGCCGGGTCCGGTCCAGCGCCGTCACCCCGTGCGCGGCGGCGAGACGCGCGGCGGCGATACGGGCGCGCGCGGCGTCGCCGACGGTGCTGATCTGCCATGTTCGCTTCATGGGCGCTCCGGCAGGGTCGGGGCCAGTACGGCCACGGCGGTGTCGTCGCGGGCCGGGCGGGCGGCGCTGCCCGCGTCGCGGATCACCCCCGCCGCGACGACGGCCGGATCCGCCGTCAGCATGGCCGCTTCGGCCGGTGGCGTCCAGCGGCTCGGCAGACCGTCGCTGTGCAGGATCAGTGTCCCGTCGGCCGCCCACGGCATCCGTTCCTCGTGCAGCGTCCTGGGCCGGTGCACACCGATGATGCCGGGCCGGGACAGCAGGGAGCGCCAGGTGTCCCCGGTACGCAGCCTGGCCCCGATGTTGCCGACGCCGGCGAAGCGGAGCAGGCCCGCCGTGGTGTCGACCTGGGCGACGGCGACGGCCGCCCCGCGGGTGCCGCGCAGCGCGCTGTCGAGACGCCCGAGACAGTCGGCGGGGGAGAGGTGCGCCGAGCGGTGCAGCTCCTCGACGGCCGCGGACGAGGCCCGCGCCGCCTCCGGCCCGTGTCCCAGTCCGTCGGCCAGCATCAGGGTGGCCCGGGCCCCGGCGCGCACCCAGGTCCAGGCGTCACCGGAGTACTCGGCCCTGGCGAAGGGCACGTTGATGCCGCCGGCCCGCACCGCGGCGGGGTCCTCGGCCGGGGTGGTCCCCGGGGCGGCGCCGATGCGGGCGAGCGCCACCGTGCCCCGCCCGGGGACGCTGTGCAGGGCGAAGTCGTGCGCGACCCTCCGGCACGTGCCCAGGCCCGCGCCCAGGGAGCGCGCGGTGGAGAAACCGTCGCTCAGGGCGGCGGTGACGTCGGCGATACCGGGGCCGTGGTCGATCGCCGCGATCTGCACGAGCCGCGCGGGGACGGCGGCGTCGGCGGGCAGGGCGGGCGGCACGAGCTCCACCAGCAGCTGTCCTCCCCCGGCGTGCTTGACCAGGTTCGTCGCCAGCTCGGTCGCCACCAGCGACAGGGCCGCCGTGCGCTTGGCGTCCAGCCCGGCGAGGGCGGCGGCACGCTCGGCGGCGACCCGGGCGTCGCGCACCCGGGTCGAGTCGTGCACTGGGACGTCCCACACGCGCGGCATCACGGTTCCTCGCGCGGGGGCGGCGGCGTCGACGCCCAGGAGGTCACCGTGACCGTGGTGCCCACGCCGGGGGTGCTCTCCAGGGAGAACTCGTGGACCAGCCGGCGGGCGCCGCCCAGCCCCAGGCCCAGGCCGTCGCCGGAGGTGTAGCCGTCGCGCAGCGCCTGCTCCAGGTCGGCGATGCCGGCGCCCTCGTCGGCGAAGGTCAGCCGCAGCCCGACAGCCCGGCCGCGGGTCACCCGGGCCGACTCCATGCGGCCGCCGCCGCCGTGCACCAGGGTGTTGCGGGCCAGTTCGCTCGCGGCGGTCACCAGTTTCGTCTGTTCCACCAGCCCGAAGCCGAGTCGGGCGGCGGACTGTCGTACGTGCTGCCGTACCCACGCCAGGTCCATGTCGGAGCGGATCGGCAGGCAGGCGTCCACGCCTGCGGACATCGGCATCACCGATGCTCCCGTGGCCCGCCGGGCCGGTGCGTGTCGGAGGCGAGCAGGTCCATGGCCGCCTCGGTGTTGAGCGCGGTCCGCAGTCCGGGCAGCGTCAACCCGAGCTCCACCAGTGTGATCGCGACCGCGGGCCGCATGCCGGCGACCACGGTCCGGGCGGCCAGCAGCGAGGAGTTCGCCGCGATCTCCGCCAGCGTCCGGGCCAGGAAGGAGTCGACGATCTCGACCCCGGAGATGTCGATGACGACCCCGGTCACCCCGCTGCTCGCGATGGTCTCGCCGATCTCTTCCTGCAGCTGCTGCGCGGTGCTGTCGTGCAGGTCCCCCTGCAGGGTGACCAGCAGGACGTCGCCGAGGCGGAGCACCGGCACATGGGGCGGGGGGACACGGTAGAAGTCATCGGTCACCGCGTACCGCCCCGCCGTTCGTCGGGGCGATGATGCCGGAGCCCAGTTCGTGCAGGGCGTACGCAAGTGCGTCGGCGAGGCTGGCCCGGGTGAGGACCGTGCCCAGGTCCAGGCCGAGGTGGACGATGGTCTGCGCGATGGCCGGGCGGATGCCGGAGACGACGCACTCGGCGCCCATCAGGCGGGCGGCTGCGACGGTCTTCATCAGGTGCTGCGCCACCAGCGAGTCGACCGTGGGCACACCGGTGATGTCGAGGATCGCGAAACGGGCGTGCTGTTCGACGATGGCCTGCAGCAGCGTCTCCATCACGACCTGGCTGCGCGCACTGTCGAGGGTTCCGATCAGGGGTACGGCGACGATGCCGTCCCACAGCTTGATGACCGGGGTGGCCACCTCCAGCAACTGCAGCTGCTGCCGCTCGATGAGCGCCTGGTTCTCGTTCAGCGCCGTGTCGAGGACGACCAGCCGCAGGGTGCCCATGAGCACCGTGAGGGCGGTCGCGCACTCGAGGACGTGGTCGGGCGACGCGTCCGGGAGATCGGCGATCAGCAGGTTCACCGCCGGCGGGCGCAGGGCGTCCACCTCGTTCGACACCTGTGCCGTGGAGAAACCGGCGCGGGAGCGGGAGGCGCCCATCCGGGCCAGCTGCTCGCGCACCACGATGAACCCAGCGGCGTCGGTGTCGTGCGCCCGCTCCGCGTCGGCCACCTGGGCCAGCGCGTCGATCACGGTGCGGGCCGCCTCCACGGCCTCGTCCCGGGAGATGGTGAAGACGGCCCGGAAGAGGGCCTCGTCGGCCCAGCGCTGGGCGATCTGCTCGCGGCGGCGGCGCAGGAACCCGCCGACCTCCCGTATCGGCGATCCGTGCTGTTCTGCCGTTTCGTGCTCCGGCACCTGCTCACTCCTCATCCGCGTCGTCCGCGTCGCGTCGGCCGTACCCGCCGCCGGCCGGGTACGGAAAGCGCGACTCTTGCCGGGCGACAACTGTAGTCATGGTGCGAGGTCGCCCCGGCCCTCGCCCCCGCCGGGTGATCCCGTCGGGTGGTCCGCCGGTCCGCACCGGCGCGACACGCGTGCGACCGGGGCCGCATCGTTCGATATCCGATGGCCCCAGCCCTAGGGCCTGTTGCGAAAGTCCCGCCTGCCCCGCGACGCCCGGCACGCTCCCCCAGAGGGGGCACCCCCACTCGCCGCACCGGGCACAAACCCAGGTACGTCCGGTACGAGGGCCTGCACCCGGCACGCCGAGAGCACGCTCCCCCACGCTCGAACCACCTCGCGCGGGGGGACCCCCATGACGCCGCAGGGCCCGCCCTCCGGGCGGACGGCGGGACTTTCGCAACAGGCCCTAGTCGGCGGGCTGTTTGCCGAACCAGTCGACACACGCCACCAGCGCGTCGTCGTCCGGTTCGGATCTGCCGCGGTGGGCGCCCAGTTCCCGCAGGACCGCGGCCGGCACATCGGCGGCCGGCAGCAGCCGCGTCGCCGTGATGGCCCGCGCCAGCGCCCGCTCCCCGTAGCTCTCGCCGTTCGGCCCGGCCACGGTGTGGACGCCGTCGCTGACGAACAGCAGCCGGTCGCCGGGCCGCAGCAGCAACTCCTGGGCGGTGTAGTCGGTCTCCTCGAACATGCCCAGCGGCAGCTGCGCCTCCAGGTCGACCAACGACACCGTCCCCTCGCGCAGCCGCAGCATCCTCGGCGATCCCGCGTCGACCACCTGCAGCCGCCCGGTGGCCAGTTCCAGGTCCAGCAGCAGCACGGACAGATGGACCGCTCCCCGGTACTGGGCGTAGATCGCCTGGTCGGCCAGGGCGGCCTGGTCGCAGATCGGGATGCCCGCTCACCGGGCGTTGCGCAGCGCGTTGATGCCGAGGCTGGTGAGCAGGGAGGCGTCGATGCCCTCGCCCATGCCGTTGGTGATGTACAGCAGCAGCCGGTCGGGCGACTCCGACCAGTCGAAGTTGTCGCCGAAGACCGCGTAGGCGGGCTCCAGTTGGGCGCCGAGGGCGTATTCGGCACGGGAGCTGGAGCGGGCAGGCAGCAACTGCCACTGCATCTCCGCGGCGAGCGTGAGCCGATCCGTGCGCCGCGCCTGCGCGTACACGTCCGTATGGCGCTCGGCGACGACCACCTCGTGCCCCAAGAACCGGGCCAGCTCCGCCAGTTCGCCGGGATCGGTACGCACCCGCACCGCGGACGGCAGGGTGACGGACAGCACTCCCAGCCGGTCGCCGCGCACGGTGACCGGCAGATGGACGCGGACCCGTCCGGCGTCGTCCTCCTCGATCGGCTGCTGCGCGCCGAAGGCGCGCCCGGCCGCACTGCCGTGCAGGGGCACCGCCTCCGGGGGCCCGGTCAGCGGGGACACGGGCCGCAACACCGTCAGCCCGTAGTCGGCCACGCGGAACTCGGCGTGCTCCGCTTCGTACAGGCCGCAGAGCACCTCGCGGACGGTCGTCGCCAACCGGTGCGGAGCCGCCGAGCGCAGGGCGCGCTCGGCGGCCATGAGTCTGTTCATGCTCTTCGTCACACCATTTCGTGCGGGGGAGCGCCGTCGGGGACGAGGCCCGCGGACGCCGCCGTCCGCTGCTCGCGCCGAGCGCCGCGTGCGCCGGAGGTGAGCTGACAGGGGTCGGGAAGGCTGCGACAGTGTCAGGGTGACGACCCCGCATCCGCGCCCGCGACCCCAGGAGACCGCGCGTGTGACCGCCCGGGCGGCCGAACTGCTGGAGGTGCTGTGGGGCAGGGCCTCGACGGCACCGGTCTCCGCCTCGCAGTTGCGTGTCCTGTTCATCCTGGAGCACAACGAGGGCATCAACCTGCGCACGCTCGCGGACGCGCTGGGCTCCACGCCCCCCTCGACGAGCCGGCTGTGCGACCGGCTGCAGGCCGTGGGGTTCGTGGAGCGCAGGACCCCGCTCACCAACCGGCGGGAGCTGCAGCTTCATCTGAGCCGACACGGCAGGGCCTTTCTGACGGACCTGCGACTGCGCCGGGAGACGACCCTGCAGTCCGTGCTCGACCGGATGCCGGCCGACCGGCGGACCTCACTGCTCGACAGCCTGGAGGCCTTCTGCGCGGCCGCGGCGGCGGCGATCCACGAGGACGAATCCTCCGCGGCGCGTACCGCCTGACACCGGCCCATTCCTGATCCCTTCCGCGCTGGCGCGCTCACTCTGTTGTCCGGACCGCACAATTGTCAAACGGCAACCGTCACTGCTCGCGTGCCTGGTCGACGCGGGCCAGCGCCTCCTCGACGCTCTCCGAGACGGGCACCGTGATGCTCACTCCGGTCAGGTCGAGAATCCGGCGCACGGCGGGCGTGGGAGAGATGATGTGCACACTCCCGGGCAGCTCCCTGGCCTCCTGGTAGACGCGCAGAATGATGTTCATGCCGGAGGAGTCCATGAACGGCACATCCGTGAGATCCAGCAGGAAGTGCCTGCGGCCGTGGTGCAGCTGGTTGGCCAGATGGTGCTGGAACTCCGTCGCCGTGTCGACGTCCAGGTAGCCCTTCACCGTGACCAGCGCCACGTCCTCACCGGGCAGGCTGACCTCGACGGACAGGGGATTGTGGGCAATGGACACGTCTACCTCCGACAACAACGAGTGCTACGGCAAGGCCGGTTACCCGCGTGATCGGTTCCCACGCACGCGAGCGGACAGCCGCAACCGCAGTTACCCCTGATCCAGCCCCGCATGCGTCCGGACTTTCCAAGAGTGGTTCGACGTGCCCGGCGGTTCGTGACACGGTGGGGGGAGCCCGCAGGCCGTCACCCGGCCACCAACCCCCATGGAAGGGGGACACGAAGCATGGGCGCACACATCTCACTGAGCCCCGGCGGCCGAACCGCCACGCTCACCGTGGACACCGACCTCGACAACCGCAGCCGTCCCGCCGTCGAAAGCGCTGTGGCAGGTCTTCCCGTATCGGTACGGCGGCTCACCCTCGACCTCACCGGCGTCGCCTTCGCCGACTCGTCCCTGCTGTACATCGTTCATGTCGCGGACCGGTCCGTCGCCCGCAACGGCGGGCTGCTGAGGGTTTCCGGCCTGGGTCCGCAGCCGCGCAGGCTCCTCGTCCACGCCGCCGAACTGTGGCCCGAGGGAGGCTGGCAGACGTATCTGGCGCCGCCCCTGACGTGACGGGCCTCGCTCCCGCTGTGCAGAATGCGGACGGAGCAGCCGGGTAACTGCTGGGAAACACACGGCCGTGATTCCGGCCCCCGTCCGGAAGGAAGAGACAGCGTGAGTGTGGCCACAGAAGAGTTGAAGGGCTGTGCGAGGTGACCGGGTCCACGAGGCTGACGCAGCGGTGAGGCCACCGGTCACGACGGCGGCGACGGCGCGTGACTACGCGCGTTCGGTGGTGCGCGAGCAGTGGGACACGGCGGACCGCACGGCCTGCGAAGAGGACGTCATCGATCTGCTGCTGGTCGTGTCGGAGCTCGTCACCAACGCGATCCGGCACGGCGGGGGACTGGCGGGACTGGAGCTCGCCCCCACGCCGGACGGACTCCGGCTCGCCGTCCACGACAACAGCGACGTGGTGCCCGAGGTCATGTACGGGTCCGGCGCGCTGCCGGTGGGACACCGGGGCAGCGGCTACGGCTGGCCGCTGGTCGTGCGCCTGGCCCGCGAGGTCACCGTCGTACGCCGTCCCGGGGGCGGAAAGACCATCAGTGTGCTCGTTCCGCTGCGGGCCGTGGAGCGCAGCGCTCCGGAAGCCGGGCAGCCGGCCTGAGGGAACCGCTTCCCGGCCCCGCTCACCAGGGCAGGAAGACGTGGATGTCCTTGCCGCTGTCGGTCGTGGTGACACTGACCTGGTCGCACAGGGTGTGGATCAGATGCCAGCCAACCCCGCCGCCACCGCCGTCGGGACGGAACGGACGGGGGGCGGGTGGGGTGGTGCTCGTGTCGTGCATGACCACGTGCACCCCGTCGTAGGTCTGCCGCAGCCGGAGTTCGAAAGGGCCCGGCGCGTACTGGATCGCGTTCGCGGCGAGTTCCGTTACCACCAGCAGGATGTCGTCCCAGTGCTCGGGGGCCGCCGGTGGCGTCACCTCGCTGAGGTCCTCCAGGAACCGCTCCGCGTCCAGGCGCGCGTCCGTCACATTGTGGACATCGCCGGGGAAACGCGTGGTCCGCTCCGGGAGGTGACCCGAAGGAAGTCCTCTTTCCCAACGCCGCTCGGTTGCCATCTCGCCTTCCCGCCCGATGCCGCGGGGCTGTCGTCCTTGCTCGGATGTCCTACCCGTCCCAGGTTCCCGAGCAGAGCTCATCGGAACACATTGTCCGCCTCGTCCCAGCTGGACAGCTCGTCGGGCATGTTCTGCCGGGCCGGACGCGCGCGTGCCTGGTACATCGCGTCGATCTCGAAAGCGTAGTGCTTGACGATCGCGTCCCGCCGCAGCTTCATGGACGGGGTCAGCATTCCGTTCGTCACGTCGAACGGCTCGGGCAGCACCCGGAAGACCCGGATCGACTCCGGACGCGAGACGGAGCTGTTGGCCGCGGCCACCGCACGCCCGATCTCCTCCCGCAGCGCGTTCTCCTCCCGGGCCTCCCGGCTGGGCGTGGTGCTCTGCAGTGCCAGGGAGCGGCGCCAGTACGCCAGGAACAGCGGGTCCAGCGTGATCAGCGCGCCCACACAGGGACGGTTGTCGCCGACGACGACCGCCTGGTGGATCAGCGGGTGCATCCGCAGCCGCTGTTCCAGGGCGGCCGGGGCGACGCTCTTGCCGCTGCTGGTGACGATGATGTCCTTCTTGCGGCCGGTGATCGTCAGGTACCCGTCGGAGTCCAGGTGCCCGATGTCCCCGGTGGCCAGCCAGCCGCCGCGCAGCGCGGCCCGGGTCGCGGCCTCGTCGTTGATGTAGCCCTGGAACACCGACGGCCCGCGCACCAGGATCTCCCCGTCCTCGGCGACGGCGATGTCCGTGCCCGGCAACGCCTTTCCGACGGTGCCCGACATCTCGCGGCCCAGAGGTTGCGCGGTGATTCCGCCGGCGGCCTCCGTCAGGCCGTACCCGTCGTTGACGTAGATGCCGATGCCCTCGTAGAACAGCGACAGTTCACGGCTGAGGGGCGAGCCGCCCGAGGTCGCGCGGATGACTCTGCCGCCCAGCGCGGCGCGCAGCTTGCGGTACACCGTCCGCTCGAACAGGGCGTGTTGCAGCCGCAGGTCGAAGCCGGGGCCGGAACCGCCGCCCAGCCGCTGCCGTTCCAGCGCGGCCGCGAAGTCCCGTGCCGTGTCCGCGGCCCGCTCGAACAGGGCGCCGCGGCCCGCCTCCTGGGAGGCGTGCAGGAAGTTCTTGTAGATCCTCTCGAACAGGGAGGGCACGGCGCAGAGGTAGGTGGGACGGAAGGACCGCAGGCCCGCCGACAGCGCCTCCTCGCTCAGATCGGGCTCATGCCCCATCACCAGGCCGCCGCGCAGGCACAGCGTCTGCACCAGCAGGCCGTAGACATGGGAGAAGGGCAGGAAGGCCAGCACCGAGCCCTGCCGCTCGCCGGGCGGCACCACCGTGTGGCCCCAGCCGGCGAGCAGGGTGTCGCAGGCGCTGGCCAGATTGCGGTGGCTCAGCGCGCAGCCCAGGGGATGACCTGTCGTGCCGGAGGTGTAGGTGACGGCCGCGGTGGAGTCGGGCAGGACGATACGGCGCAGCGAGTCGACGGTCGCCAGCGGGATGAGCGCGCCCCGCTTCACCAGATCGGCCAGCGCCCCCGCGTCCAGCTGCCACACATGCCGCAGCCGCGGCAGCGCCCCGCACACCGAGCCGACCGTCATCACGGCCTGCTCGTCCTCCACCACCACCGCCACGCAGCCGGCGTCCCGCAGCATCCACTCCACCTGGTCGCGGGAGGACGTCGGGTAGATCGGGACGACCTCCGCGCCCAGCGCCCACAGGGCGTAGCTGAGGACCGTCCACTCGTAGCGGGTGCGCGCCATGATCGCCACGCGGTGGCCGGGGGAGATCCCGGACGCCACCAGGCCCTTGGCCAGGTCGACCACCTCGTCGCGCAGTTCCACGGCGGTCACCTCCTCCCAGGCGCGGGAGGCGGGGTCCGTGCGGCGGGCCAGCACCGCGCGCGTGGGGTCGGCTGCCGCCGTGTCGAAGATGCTGTCGGCCAGCCCGCCGGTCAGGGGCGCGACGGAGGGGGGAGCGAGGGCGACGTTGCGCATGCGCTGCTCCTGGGGTGTACGGAGGGTGACCCTGCCGACGATCTCTGTTGTCGACGGTGCTCGAATCTAGCTCAGGTGGGTGCGGATGGTGACCGGAACGTGCGAAGTTGTGGAGCCGTGATGATCTCGCCGTGTCGGGGGGACTCGGGGGCATGAGTTACGTCAATCCCGATCCGGAACCCGAACGCACCACCGGTCTCGAGCCCGGCGGCGGAGTGCCGCCCGGCGAGACCCCGCCCGCGGAGAGCAGCATGCCGGAGGCGGGGCCGCTGGAGGGGCACAATCCGCCCAAGGGCTGGGCGAAGGCGCCTTTGGCGCTGATCCTCGTCGTGGTCGTGCTGATCGCCGTGGGCTTCCTCGCGTTCGCCCTCGCCATGATCTTCTGAGTACGTCCGTGTCAGGCCTGGGTCTGACGGGCGCAGGCGGTGACGACCTCGCGCAGGCTGTCGGTCTCCGCGAGCACCCGGCGCTGGACGCCCGCGCCGGTGTCACCCTCCAGCAGCCTCGCGCAGCTCGTGCGGGCGCGCTCCAGGTCGCCGGTCTCCTCCAGGGCCTCTCCGACATGCTCCAGCAGCCCGGCCACCACGGACTCTGCGGGCATCCGGCGCATGGTCGCCGGGTGCAGCAGCTCCTCCTCGAGCCCGGAGCGGGCGGCCCGCCAGGCGGCCAGCCGCAGCAGGCTGACGCTGTGGTCGACCGGCTCGCGTCCGGCCCGCCACTCCCGCGCCGCGGTCTCGACGAGCCCCCGGGCGAGCAGGGCGATCAGAACGGCCGTGTCGGCGTGCAGACAGACGTCGGCGACCCGGAGCTCCACCGTCGGGTACTGCTGGGAGAGCCTGACGTCGAAGTAGACCATCCCCTCGTCGAGGATCACCCCGCTCGCGACCATGTCCGCCACCCGCCGGTGATAGCGCTCGGCCGACCCGAACACCTCGGTCGGCCCGGCCGACGGCCAGCGCTGCCACACCCGGCTGCGATAGCTGGCGTACCGCGTGTCCTGCCCCTGCCAGAAAGGGGAGTTGGAGCTCAGCGCCGCAAGTACCGACAGCCAGGGACGGATGCGGTCGATGACCGCGACGCCCTCCTCGTCGGAGTCGACGGCCACATGGACGTGGCAGCCGCACACGAGCGGCTCCTGCGCGGCGAGGCCGTACTGCTTGGCCATCCACTGGTAGCGGCTGCCCATCCCGACCGTCGGGCTGACCGGCAGCGGGGAGGTGGCGAGCGCGGCGACCGTGCACCCGATCTCCCCGGCGTGCCGGCCGGCCTCCTTGCGGCACCGCACGATCTCCGCGCTCAGATCCGCCATGTCGGCCTGCGGATGCGTGGCGAACTCCAGCATCTGGCCGTACAGCTCCTTCTCGAACACCCCCTCGGCGGCGCCGTCGTGCTCCGCACGGGCGAGCACCGCGGCGGACGACGCCTTCGGCTCACCGGTCTCCGGGTCCACCAGGAGGAGCTCCTCCTCCACACCGACGGTCCGCACCTTCAGGCCGCCTCTCTATGACATCGCCACCGTTACGACGCCATCGAGTACCCCGCTGATCGTCATTGCAACGGGGTGAACCAGACCGTGGCGAGCGGCGGCAGGGTGATGGTGATGTTCCCGTCCTCGGGCTTGAGGTCCTCCGCGTTGACGACGTCGCCGCCGCCGTAGCGGGCGGCGTCGGTGTTGAGCCGCTCGCGCCAGACCGGGACCTCGTCGCCGACGTGGAGACGGTAGTCGTGGCGCACCACGGGGGAGAAGTTGGAGACGGCCAGCAGCGGGCTGCCGTCGGCGGCGAAGCGCAGGAAGGCGAAGACGTTGTCCTCGGCCGCGTCGCCCAGCACCCAGCGGAAGCCGCCCGGATCGCTGTCGCGCTGCCACAGCGCCGGGGTGTCCAGGTAGACGGTGTTGAGGTCGCGGACCAGGTCCCGCACCCCACGGTGATCGGGCTCGGCGCTGTAGCCGGGATCCAGCAGCCACCAGTCCGGTCCGTGTGTCTCGGACCACTCGGCGCCCTGCGCGAACTCCTGCCCCATGAACAGCAGTTGCTTGCCCGGGTGGGACCACATGAAGCCCAGGTACGCGCGGTGCGTGGCCCGCCGCTGCCACCAGTCGCCGGGCATCTTCGACACCAGCGCCTGCTTGCCGTGGACGACCTCGTCGTGGGAGATCGGCAGCACGTAGTTCTCGCTGTAGGCGTACACCATGGAGAACGTCATCTCGTTGTGGTGGTACTTGCGGTGCACCGGCTCGTGCACGATGTAGCCGAGCGAGTCGTGCATCCAGCCCATGTTCCACTTCAGCCCGAACCCGAGCCCGCCGCTGTCGGTGGGGCGGGTCACGCCGTCCCAGGCGGTGGACTCCTCGGCGATGGTCACCACACCGGGCGCCCGTCGGTACACGGTCGCGTTCATCTCCTGCAGGAACGCCACCGCGCCCAGGTCCTCCCGGCCGCCGAACACATTGGGCGACCACTGTCCGGAGTCCCGTGAGTAGTCCAGGTACAGCATGGAGGCGACGGCGTCGACGCGCAGCCCGTCGATGTGGAACTCCTCACACCAGTAGACGGCGTTGGCGACCAGGAAGTTGCGCACTTCGGTGCGCCCGAGGTCGAACTCGTAGGTGCCCCAGTCCGGATGCTCGGCACGCCGCTCGTCCCCGGGTTCGTACAGCGGGTCGCCGTCGAAGCGGGCCAACGCCCAGTCGTCCTTGGGGAAGTGCGCCGGCACCCAGTCCATGATCACCCCGATGCCGGCCCGGTGCAGGGCGTCGATCAGGTACCGGAAGTCGTCGGGGCTGCCGAGACGGGCCGTGGGCGCGTAGAAGCCGGTGACCTGGTAGCCCCAGGACGGCCCGTAGGGGTGCTCGGCGACCGGCATCAGCTCGACGTGGGTGAAGCCGAGGTCCTTGACGTACCCGGGCAGCTGCTCCGCCAGCTCACGGTATGTCAGTCCCGCGCGCCAGGACGGCAGATGGACCTCGTAGACGGAGAACGGTGCCTGGTGCACCGGTGTCCGGCCGCGCCGGGCCATCCACTCCGCGTCGCCCCACTCGTGGTGCGCGGCCGTCACCACGGACGCCGTGTCGGGCGGCGCCTCCGTGCGGCGGGCCATCGGGTCGGCCTTGAGGAACCGGCTGCCGTACCGCGAGGTGATCTCGAACTTGTAGCGGGCGCCCTCGCCGATGCCGGGCACGAACAGCTCCCACACGCCCGAGGCGCCCAGCGAGCGCATCGGCAGCGCCGTCCCGTCCCAGCAGGTGAACTCCCCGGCGACCCGCACCCCTTGGGCATTGGGCGCCCACACGGTGAACCGGGTGCCGGTCACGCCCTCGTGGGTCATCGGCTCGGCACCCAGCGCCTTCCACAGCTGCTCGTGCCGGCCCTCGCGGATGAGATGCAGATCCAGCTCGCCGAGCGCGGGCAGGAAACGGTACGGGTCGGCCGTCTCGTGCTCCTCGTCGTCGTAGCGCACCGCCAGCGTGTAGGCGGGGATCTCGTCGAGCGGCAGCACGCCGGAGAAGAGGCCGTCGCCCTCGGAGACCAGCTCCTCGCGCCTGGCGCCCGTCACGACGGTGACCGAGCGGGCGTAGGGGCGCAGCGCCCGCACCGCGATGCCGCCGGGCACCGGATGGGCGCCCAGCAACGCGTGCGGGTCGTGGTGCCGGCCGGACAGCAGGCGTTCACGGTCGCCGGGGTCCAGGGGCGGCGCGGCCTGGGGGCGCGCCGGGCCGGAGGGCTCGGGGAGTGAGGTGTCGCGCAGGGCCACGGCTTCAGCCTCCTCTTACGGCGAGACGCTCGATCGCCGCCATGGGAACGGGAAGCCAGTCCGGACGGTGTCTGGCCTCGTAGAGCACTTCGTACACGGCCCGGTCGGTCTCGTAGGCGCGCAACAGGCCGTGCTTCTTGCGCGGGTCCCAGCCGGCCCGGTCGGCGTAGCCGGCGCAGAACGCCTCCCGGCAGCGGCGCGCCCATTCGGGACGCCAGGGGCGGCGCTGCCGGGCCGCGTAGTCGAAGGACCGCAGCATGCCCGCGATGTCCCGCACCGGGGACTGCGCGGCACGCCGTTCGGCGAGGGGACGGGACGGCTCCCCCTCGAAGTCGATGACGAACCAGTCCCGGCCGGCTCGCAGGACCTGGCCCAGGTGGAGATCGCCGTGGATGCGCTGGGCGGGGGGTCCGGGGTCGCAGGCGACCAGCGTGCCGAAGGCGGCACGCAGTCCGGGCACGTACGGGCGCAGGGCGGGCACGGCGTGGGCGGCCGCGTCCAGACGCTCGGTCATCGCGGAGGCCGTGCGCACGCTCTCGTCGTGCGCACCGGTCGGGAAGGCCGCGGCCAGCGCGAGATGCACCTCGGCCGTGGCCTGCCCCAACTGGCGGGCCTGCGCGGTGAAGTCGTCGCCCGTGGCGAGCGCGCGCAACGCCAGCGCCCAGCCGTCGTGCGCGTCCCGCAGGAACGGCTGCAGCACCCCGAGGGTGGCCTCCTGCGGATGCGTCGTACGGAACCAGGCCACCGGCGCCGGCACGCGCCGGCAGTCCTGTTCGGCCAGCGCCTCCGGCACTTCCAGGTCCGGGTTGATCCCGGGCTGCACACGCCGGAAGAGCTTCAGGATGAACGCGTCCCCGTACACCAGGGAGGTGTTGGACTGCTCGGCGTCCATCAGCCGCGGCACGAGCCCGCTCGGGACGGTCAGGGACGGGGCGGTCTCGAAGCGCAGCGGGCCGGCGGTCCCGGGCCGGCGCAGCCGCTCCAGGAGCAGCTGGGCCGAGCGGGGATCCTGGAGTGCGTCGAAGACCGTCAGACCGGCCAGCGGTCCCTCCTCGGCGCGTCCGATCAGCGCCCGGCCGAGGCGGGGCGAGAGATGACGGCGCACGCCGAGCAGCAGTTGGTAGCAGTCACCGGCCGGGGCAGTGCCACCGGGCGTGGGCAGTCCGCCGTGACCGGCGTGCACCAGCAGATGCAGGCAGCCCGGGAACAGCTCCGTCATGGACACCAGGGCCAGGTCCGTGACGGGCCGGTCCTTGCCCGCGAACCAGCGCTGCCGGGGCAGCCATTCGCGCAGCAGTCCGGCGAGCGAGGCCATGGGGCCCGCGTCGACGGTACGGACTGGTCGGGGAGTTGCGGTCTTCTGCATGGTGACGCGTCCTTTCCTCGGCACACGCTCGAAGCTCACGCCGATGGGCGTCGGCCGATGCGGGATGCGACTCGGGTGAGCCGGAACCAGTAGAAGCCGTGGCCCCCGAGGGTCAGCAGGTACGGCAGCTCGCCGATGGCGGGGAAGCGGACCCCGCCGAACAGCTCGACCGGGTGGCGTCCGGCGAACTCGCGCAGGTCGAGCTCGGTGGGCTGCGCGAACCGCGCGAAGTTGTTCACACAGAGCACCAGGTCGTCCTCGTACTCGCGCAGGAAGGCCAGCACCGCCGGGTTGGAGGACTGCAGCTCCGTGTAGGACCCGAGGCCGAAGGCCGGGTTCTGCTTACGGATCTCGATCATGCGGCGGGTCCAGTGCAGCAGCGAGGACGGGGAGGCCATCGAGGCCTCGACGTTGGTGACCTGGTAGCCGTAGACCGGGTCCATGATCGTGGGCAGGGTGAGCCGTCCGGGGTCGCAGGTGGAGAAGCCGGCGTTGCGGTCCGGTGTCCACTGCATGGGGGTGCGGACGGCGTCGCGGTCGCCGAGCCAGATGTTGTCGCCCATGCCGATCTCGTCGCCGTAGTAGAGGATCGGCGAGCCCGGCAGGGCGAGCAGCAGGGCGGTGAACAACTCGATGGAGTGGCGGTCGTTGTCGAGGAGGGGGGCCAGGCGCCTGCGGATGCCGATGTTGGCGCGCATCCGCGGGTCCTTGGCGTACTCGGCCCACATGTAGTCGCGTTCCTCGTCGGTGACCATCTCCAGGGTCAGCTCGTCGTGGTTGCGCAGGAAGATGCCCCACTGGCAGTTGGAGGGGATGGCGGGGGTCTTGGCGAGGATCTCGGAGACGGGATAGCGGGATTCGCGTCGCACGGCCATGAAGATGCGGGGCATGACCGGGAAGTGGAAGGCCATGTGGCACTCGTCGCCGCCGGAGTCGTAGTCGCCGAAGTAGTCGACGACGTCCTCGGGCCACTGGTTGGCCTCGGCCAGGAGCACGGTGTCCGGGTAGTGGAGGTCGATCTCACGGCGGACGCGCTTGAGGAACTCATGCGTGGCCGGGAGGTTCTCGCAGTTGGTGCCCTCGGCCGCGTAGAGATAGGGGACGGCGTCGAGGCGGAAGCCGTCGATGCCGAGGTCCAGCCAGAAGCGGAGGGCGGCAAGGATCTCCTCCTGGACGGCCGGGTTCTCGTAGTTGAGGTCCGGCTGGTGGGAGAAGAAGCGGTGGAAGAAGTACTGACCCCGCACCGGGTCGAAGGTCCAGTTGGAGGCCTCGGTGTCGACGAAGATGATCCGGGCGTCCGGGTACTGCTTGTCGTCGTCGGCCCACATGTAGTAGTCGCCGTAGGGGCCGTCGGGGTCCTTGCGGGACTCCTGGAACCACGGGTGCTGGTCGCTGGTGTGGTTCATGACGAAGTCGATGATCACCCGCATACCGCGCTGGTGGGCGGCGTCGACGAACTCCACGAAGTCGGCGAGGTCGCCGAACTCCGGCAGTACGGCGGTGTAGTCCGAGACGTCGTAACCGCCGTCCCGCAGCGGGGACTTGAAGAAGGGCGGCAGCCACAGGCAGTCGACACCCAGCCACTGCAGGTAGTCCAGCTTGGCGGTCAGGCCCTTGAGGTCGCCGACGCCGTCGCCGTTGCTGTCCTGGAAGGAACGGACGAGGACCTCGTAGAACACCGCGCGCTTGAACCACTCCGGGTCCCGGTCCTTGGCGGGAGTGTCCTCGAAGGTGTCCGGGACGGGCTGGTTGACAGTCATGACGCTGTGACCCTCCGATCGATGGCTACGTGGACGACCGCTGGATGTGGAGCACGTGTGCCGGGGACCGCCCCGGTTCCAGGCGCACATAGTTGTTCCTGCCCCAGCGATAGGTCTCACCCGTCAGTTCGTCGTGCGCGGACATGAGTGCGTGCCACTCCAGGCCGAGTTGCGGCATGTCCAACGAGACCGTGGCCTCCTGGGTGTGGTGCGGATCGAGGTTGACGACGACGAGGACGCTGTCCCGGTCCGTGGTCTTGCTGTACGCGAGGACCATGTCGTTGTCGGTGTGGTGGAAGCGGAGGTTGCGCAGTCGGCGAAGGGCCGGGTGGCGCCTCCTGACGGCGTTGAGCCGGGTGATGAGGGGGGTGATGGTGCGGCCCTCGCGTTCGGCCGTCTCCCAGTCGCGGGGGCGCAGCTGGTACTTCTCGGAGTCGAG